>SCRC01000016.1 GCA_004297945.1 Candidimonas sp.
GGCGTCGGGCCAAACTCGCTTCGCTCAAACATGGCCCGCCGACACCCCCCGCCTTCCCTTCGTCAGCATCCGGGGCACGCCTTACGCCGGCCCTGCCCAGCTCCCATAGACGGCTCGCGTCATGGTATGCCTGGAGCTCACTTGCGCAGCCTGCTTCTATCACGTTGCCCGTTGCCCATAGACCGTCATCAACCAAACATCCGCCGCCCTCCACATCCCCCGATGCACTTCATCATCGTAGCCGCAGGGCGAGGGGTGGGTAGCGTCCGGGCGTTCGCCCGACGCCCGCCTGGACGAGGCAGACCCGGGCAGTCGGGGCGCGTAGCGCCACGACCGCTGGACGGACCGGACGGTATCCACCCCTCGCCCTGCGGCGTGTTAATAGAACCGCCCAACCCAAAATCGGCAAATAATCATTTATAAGAAAGATATTTACGGGATGTTGTACTAATGCCCTACTTGAAGGCCGTCTCAATAAAGCTGCGCAACTTGCGCGAGTGCAGGCGTTCGCGTGGCATGTCGCGCAGCATTTCCAACGCACGAATTCCAATGTGCAAATGCTGGGCGACCTGGGTTCGGTAAAAATCAGTGGCCATGCCGGGCAGCTTCAGTTCGCCATGCAAAGGCTTGTCCGATACGCACAGCAAAGTGCCATAGGGCACGCGAAAGCGAAAGCCATTGGCGGCGATGGTCGCCGACTCCATATCCAGTGCTATGGCCCTGGACATGGAGAAACGCTGCACCAGTTCACGATGATCGCGCAATTCCCAATTGCGGTTATCAATGGTCGCCACGGTGCCGGTGCGCATGATTTTCTTGAGCTCCCATCCGGACAAGCCCGCCACCTCGGCGACGGCCTGTTCCAGCGCAATCTGGATTTCGGCCAGCGGCGGCACTGGCACCCAGATCGGCAGATCGGCATCGAGGACATGGTCCTCTCGCACATAGCCATGGGCCAGCACATAATCGCCCAGCCGCTGCGTAGTGCGTAGCCCCGCGCAATGCCCCAGCATCAGCCAGGCCGAAGGGCGCAGGACCGCGACATGATCGGTAATCGTCTTGGCGTTTGACGGCCCCACTCCAATATTGATCAGCGTAATGCCCGTATGATTTTCGCGCACCAGATGGTAGGAGGGCATTTGCGGCATGCGGGCGGGCGGGCGGCCGCTGCGCTCGACGCCCGGGCCGCGCGGCGTCGCCACATTGCCCGGCTCGACCAAAGCGGTATAGCCGCCCTCGCCTTGTACCAGCGTCTCGCGCGCCCACTGGCAAAATTCATCGACATAAAACTGGTAATTCGTGAACAGGACGAAGTTCTGGAAGTGCTGCGGGTCGGTGGCCGTATAGTGCTTGAGGCGATGCAGAGAATAATCCACCCTGGGAGCCGTAAACGGGGCCAGTGGCGTGGGTTCGCCGCTGCGGCCCTGCCAGGTGCCGTTGACTATCGCATCGTCGGTCACCTCGAGATCGGGCACATCAAAGTGATCACGCAATGAATCGCCCAGCGTGTCGGTGTAAACGCCTTCTATGTATTGCCCGTCGGCAAAGGCGAAATGCAGTGGAATCGGCATGTTTGATTCGCCAATTTCAACCGGAACACCATGGTTCTTCAACAATAAACCGATTTGCTCCTTCAGATAGTCGAAATACAGGGCGGGCTGGGTTACCGTGGTCATGTAGGCGCCGGGTGCGCCCACATGACCATAGGACAGACGGCTATCGACACCCTGATAGGTGCGCACCTGAATTCGTATGGCCGGGTAATAAGCCCGCACACGCTGCGATTTGGCGTACCGGCCTGCCGCATATTCGCCAAACGCATCCCGCAAGAATGCGGTGTTGCGGTTATAGATCTCGACCAACCGCTCGACAGCCGCCTGGGCATCGGAAAATCCGGCAAACGGAATCAACCCGGGCAGTATCGGAGAGCTTTCAAAGCCAGGGGCGTCAAACATGCGAAATCGTCCAGAAAATCAAGGGACAGGAATGGCCCTTTACAAGGGTTGAAGATGTCTCGTCACTTTACCCCAAGTTTATGGCTGCGATTTTGGCGGCCTTTGGTGCCCTTTGTTGTAGCGGTATCCTTTATTGTAGCGGCACCCCTTGTGGGTGCCATGGTGGTTTGCTGCGCTTGCGGTCGCTATAAACCAAACGGCGACGGGGGTTCAGGCGGGCAGGCTCATCTCGTCCGGCCCTGGCATAGCCAGGGCTATCTGTGCCAAGCACTCGCCTTGCCGTATGGCGTGGTTCTGCAGTACAGCGTTGCTCAATCGGCAGCCACAAGGGCGGCCACTAAATACGCCCCACCTTGCCGGCATAGAGCACCGCCCCTGTGGGCTGGCCGGTGGGCGAGCCTCCCGCCGGCTCCAGGCTGATCGCCAGGGTCACGTTGGATCCCAGGCGACCTTTGTCCAGCGCTATCACCGTGCTGGCCCCGGCCTCGACCAACCCCAACGATGCCGGCTTCTGTCCTTTGGCAATCAGCCACAATTGCAGACTGTGTCCGGACTCGGGGGTTTTCACATTCAGCGGCGTAAGCACCAATTGCCGATGATAGGCATCGAAGCTGGCCACCATTTGCTGGGCGGACCCCGCCTGCGTGCTGGCCAGCACCGCAACCGGACGTGGCGCGATATCTTCGCCATCCCATACCAGCAGGCGCGGCCAGAACAACGCCACCGCAAGGCTGGCTGCCAGGGCAAAGCTGAAAAATTGCCAGCCACGCTGCGCTTTCTTGACACTGCCACGCACGCCGGGCCCTCTGTCGGGTGCCGAATCGGGCGCCGACGGTTGCGCGACAATCGGCTCGCGAAAATCGGTTATCGGAGCAGGTGATTGCGCCGGCAAACGCAATTGAATCGTGCGCCATACACGGCCCGGGGGCTCAAGCGGCACGTCGGTCGAATCCAGGACGCTTAACGCTTCCTGCCACCGGCCTACTTCGGCTGCCAGGGCCGCATCTCTTGCCATCAGTATTTCAAAGCGCCGCCGCGCCGGGCCCCGTAAAGTTCCCAGAACGTACTCGGCTGCCGATATCTCGTAACGCGTGCGCTCGCTCATAGCCCCAGGCACCCTTTCAACTGGCTCAAGCCACGGCGTATCCAGCTTTTGATCGTCCCGAGGGGACTGCCGATCTGAGTGGATATTTCGTCGTGCGACAAGCCATGGTAGTACGCCAACACAATGCTTTGACGCTGCTGCGCGGAAAGCTGACCCAGACAATCGCCCAAATGATGAGCGTTATCGGCCTGCAACAACTGCTCGAGCGGCGTTTGCTCCAGACTTGGAAGCTCGCCAAGCGTCAGGTCGTCGAGCTCATCACAACGATTATCGGCACCACGCAACCAGTCTATGGACCGATTGCGCACAATATTGGTCAGCCACGTTAACGGCGCGCTGCTTGCCGGGTTATAACTGGCGGCCTTGTTCCACACTGTTATAAAGCTGTCCTGCAATACTTCCTCGGCCCAGACGGGGCGTTTGAGCAAGCGCAGGGCCACTGCGTACAGACGCGGCGACAGGCTTTTATAGAGTATTTCAAAGGCGTTGCGATCGCCCTCTGAAACCGCATTCAACAACTGCCGATGAGTGGCATCGGAATTTACAAGCATTTGGCCCTTGCCTTCGAATTAGCTGATCTT
Source organism: Candidimonas sp. (assembly GCA_004297945.1). Lineage (GTDB taxonomy): Bacteria > Pseudomonadota > Gammaproteobacteria > Burkholderiales > Burkholderiaceae_B > Paralcaligenes. Next base: position 3,642 of record SCRC01000016.1, read on the forward strand.
GCTCAATGATCCGGCAAGATCAGCATTCTGGCAAGCCTGTTACTTGGGTAGCAGCACCTTGTCCACCACATCGATCACGCCATTGCTCTGCATGACATCGTAGGTGCTGATATTGGCCACGCCTCCCGATGAGTCCTTAACCTGGATATTGCGCGGGCCATTCATCATAAAGGTTAGCATCCCACCGGACGCCGTTTTCAGTTGGGCATGGCCCCCGCCCTTTCTGATCAGCCGATCCAGATCACCCTTGGTGTATTTCCCGGGAACCACATGATAGGTCAGCACTTTGGTCAGTTGCGCCTTGTTTTCGGGTTTGAGCAAGGTGGCCACTGTGCCGGCCGGCAAGGCATTAAACGCCTCGTTGGTGGGCGCAAATACGGTAAACGGCCCTTTGCTCTCCAGGGTGCTTACCAAGCCAGCCGCCTTGACCGCCGCAACCAGCGTCGTGTGATCTTTCGAATTGACTGCGTTTTGAACTATGTTTTTTTGCGGGTACATGGCTGCGCCACCCACATCCACCGTTGCCGCAGAGGCAACACCGGTCATCATCAGCGACGACACTAGTATCGAGCGAATTACTGTTTTCATGATTATTCCTTTCAGTTGGTAAAGGTAAACAGGCCCTACCTGTACATATACGAAAGGAAAATGAATTCGGATGCAGCCCGCCGCAAAATAATTTAGATTAGTTGATCAATGAATGCGGCCAAAGACACGTCGCGCTGCGTGACTCCATGCGCGTCGTGGGTGGCGAGCGTGACGCTTACCCGGTTATAGACGTTGGACCATTCGGGGTGATGGTCCATTTTTTCGGCCTGCAAGGCGACCCGGCTCATGAAGCCGAAGGCTTCGTTGAAATCCTTGAAGACAAACGTTTTTTGTATCGCATCGCGCGACTCGACGGCCGACCAGCCTTCCAGTAAAAGCAACGCCGAAGGGGCGCCGATCAATTTGAGTTCTGTTTTCATGACAAGCCTCGCGTGTGGGTGAAACGCCGTGACGTGCGACTATAGTAGCGCCAGACGCGGCAGAGCGGCTTATTGCTGAACCCAACTGGCGATAGCGGCACGCTCGGCATCGGTCATTTTGGTCATATTGGCCAGCGGCATGTACCGGCTGGCCACCACCTGCTTGATTTGAGCCGCATGCGCCACTATTTGACCGGCGGAGTCAAACATAATGCCGGCGGGCGCTGAAGCAAAGCCGGCCTGCGTCGGCTTGGCGGAGTGGCATTCCATACAGCGCGCCGCCACAATGGTCCGCACCTGATCCAGACTGACAGCTCCTTTCGCGTCGGCGAGCGGCGTAGCGGCGGGTGCTGCCAGCCACGCTATCGCTGCCAGCATGACTATGCCCACGATCGGATAGGCAAGCTGATTCTTGCCGCTGTGGCGCAACACAAAGTACTGACGGATCGCCGCGCCAGCAAAAATGAACAGGCTCATGATGATCCAGGCGTACGGGCCCGAATAGGTAAAGGAGTAATGATTGCTCAGCATCAGGAACACAACGGGCAAGGTAAAGTAGGTGTTGTGCACGGAACGCTGCTTGCCACGCTGGCCATCGATCGGGTTGGGTGTCTGGCCCGCTTTCAACGCAGCAACCATGCGCCGCTGGCCGGGGATTATCCAGAAAAACACATTGGCCGACATGCAGGTGGCCATCAAGGCACCGGTAATCAGGAAGGCCGCGCGCCCCGGGAATATCTGCGTGCTCAGGTACGCCACCACAACCATCATCACGCCTACGGCCGCGCTAAGCAGCCCATCGTGTTCCATATCCGGGCTGATGTAGCGACACATCTGCGAATAGAGGACGTATCCCAGCACCAGGAAGGCGACAGCCAGCGTGCTGGCCGCCGTACCGCTCATGGCCGCCGCCCAGGCCCACGAACTGCCCGGGTTGACCAGATAGAAGGCCGGATTGAACAGATACAGAACCGCAAACAGGCCAAACCCCGATAGCCAGGTGACATAGGCTTTCCAGAACGACCAGTGCAAATCGTTGGGAAGTTCGGCTGGATTGGTCAGGTATTTCTGGTTGTGATAGAAGCCGCCTCCGTGCACCGACCACATCTCGCCGAACACACCCATTTTTTTGCTCTGCTCGCCACGCGGCGGATGCAGGCTATTGTCGAGCATGACGAAATAAATGGATTCACCTATCCACGCAATGGCGGCTATTACATGCAGCCAGCGCAGCAGCAGATTGGCAAATTCAAGTGCGTAAGCTTCCATAGATAGCCTCTTTAGCTGCCGCGATACGTGGACCAGGCCCAGGGCGTGAACATCAGCGGCACATGGTAGGTCTGGTCTGCGTTGGCCATCCCGAAACGCAAGGCTATCTGGTCGACGAAACGGGGCTCGGGAACCTTCACGCCCTTGTCCGCGAAATAATCGCCTGCATGAAAGATCAGTTCATAAACGCCTGGCTGCATCGAGTCTCCCTGCAGCAGCGGCTCGTCGCAACGACCGTTGCCATTGCTGACCGATTGCCTGAGCAGTTCGCGATTTGCGCCGTCGATGCGATAAAGGTCGATACGAACGCCTTGCGCCGGGCCGCCGTGCATGGTGTCCAGCACATGGGTGGAAATCTTTCCCATGATTGTCTCCGGTTAAACGTGAAGGCGACTGAGCGCCATTAATTGTCAACAATTTATGTTGACGATTCTCTTCCTATCCCCAATAATTGTCAATACTTCGGTCCGGGAATGTTTCCTATGCTCCACCTGAATCCGCATCACGATGTTTCTGCTGGTCTGGACGCGCCCAAGGCGTCTTCCTTGCGCAGCGCCCAAGGGCTCGCCTCAAAAACCGAGATCGAACGCGTCTACGACGATATTTTCGACGCCGTCATGGATCGCCGCCTGCTGCCGGGCGCCAAGCTGACAGAAACGACGCTATGCACGGTATTCGCCTGCACGCGTACCACTGTGCGCGCGGCCCTGTCCCAACTGGCGCACGACAAGATCGTCGTCATCCAGGCCAACCGCGGCGCTTTTGTGTGGCAACCCAGCAACAAAGAAACCGAAGATGTGTTCGAGATGCGCCGCGCCCTTGAGGACATGACCATCGATAGGCTGCTGGCTCTTGCAGATCTCCCGGCGCGCCTGGCGCCTTTGTACGATATGGTCGATCGCGAGCGCCGCGCGTTCGAATGCGGCGACCGCATCAGCTGGATTCGCCTGTCCAACGCGTTTCACGTCGAAATGGCGCGCCTTCTGGGTAATCAGGTCCTGACCGAGATGCTCCACAGTCTGTGCGCACGCACCTCGCTGGTCATCGCCTATTACGACACTCCGAACGACAGCGCATGCTCGTATTTCGAACACCAGGACATCCTCGACAAGCTTTCCCATCTTGATGCTCCCGCCGCGAAGGCGGCGATGCATCATCACCTTGAAGACTGCGAGCGCCGCATGAACGAGCCCGAAAAAGGACCCGTTGACCCCTGGCTCGCCTTCGCTGTCAAACGCTGACTTGCAAGAGTGCCTATGCCCGAAGAAAACTACCCGCGCGACCTGATCGGCTACGGCCGCAATCCCCCCCACCCTCATTGGCCGGATCGCGCGCGCGTGGCCGTGCAGTTCGTACTTAATTACGAAGAGGGTGCCGAGAATTGCGTACTGCACGGCGACCCCGCCTCGGAGCAGTTCCTGTCCGAAATCATCGGCGCCGCCGCTTACCCGGACCGCCATCTTTCCATGGAATCGATCTATGAGTACGGCTCGCGCGCCGGCGTCTGGCGGATACTGCGCGAGTTCGAGCGGCGCGGCCTGCCGCTTACGATTTTCGCCGCCGGCATGGCGCTCGAACGCAACCCCGACGTGGCTCGGGCCTTTGTAGAGCTCGGACACGAAATCGCCTGCCATGGTTACCGCTGGATCCACTACCAAACTGTGTCTGAAGCACTCGAACGTGAACACATCCAGCGTTGCACGGAGGTCGTCTCGAAGGTGCTGGGTAGCCACCCGGACGGCTGGTACACCGGTCGCGACAGCCCCAATACGCGCCGCCTCGTTATGGAAGAAGGCGGCTTTTTGTACGACTCGGATTATTACGGCGACGATCTGCCTTTCTGGACGCAGGTCGAACTGAAGGGCGGCGTGAAAAAGCCCCTGCTCATCGTGCCCTATACGCTGGATACGAACGACATGCGATTTGCCTCGCCCCAGGGCTTTAATAGCGGCGAACAGTTCTTTACCTATCTGAAGGACGCCTTCGACGTGCTGTACTCCGAAGGCGACACGGCGCCCAAGATGATGTCGGTCGGCCTGCATTGCAGGCTAAGCGGGCGGCCCGGACGTTTCGCCGCCTTGCAACGTTTTCTCGACTATGTGCAAAAGCACGACCGGGTCTGGATCCCTACTCGCGCCGCAATTGCGCACCACTGGATAACGCAACATCCCTGGAGCAATTCAAAATGACAACGTCCGAACTTCCCACCGCAATGTCCGCCTCCCGGCAGGTTGATGTCCCCTTGTTTGCAACGCGCCACGTCAACCTGGCCAACGCCGATTTCGGCGCCCAGGTGCTGTCGTGTTCCGACGAATTCTTCGCTGCTGCTGCACGTGTGCTGCAATCGTCCGAGCCGGTATTCATCGCAGGCAAGTTCGACGATCACGGAAAATGGATGGACGGCTGGGAAACACGGCGCCGCCGCAACGGCGGCCACGATTGCGCCGTGATCCGCCTGGCGTTTCCAGGCACCATCAAAGGGCTCGACATCGACACTCGCCATTTCACCGGCAATTTTCCGCCGGCCGCGTCGGTGCAAGCCTGCCACAGCAAAGGTGACCCGGATGACCATACGCAATGGACCAACATCGTGGCCACGCGTTCGCTCGCGGGCAACTCACACCATTTCATCGAAATCGTGGGCGACGAGCGTGTGTGGACCCATCTGCGGTTGAATATTTTCCCCGACGGCGGCGTCGCGCGCTTGCGTGTCTACGGACAGCCCGCCTGCGACTGGGCCGCCAAAGACCCAAACGTCGCGCATGAAGTCTCGGCGCTGCGCAATGGCGGGCGCATTGTCGCTTTTAACGACGCACACTACGGCGGCATACCGTTCCGTCTGCTCATGCCCGGGCGCGGCGTCAACATGGGCGACGGCTGGGAAACCCGCCGCCGGCGCGAGCCCGGGAACGACTGGTGCCTGATCGAACTGGGCCATGCCGCCGTGGTGAAAAAAATTGAAGTCGACACCGCGCACTTCAAGGGCAATTATCCCGATCGCGTCTCTCTCCAGGCCGCGTTGGTTGCCGAATCGACCGACGAATCCCTGGTCACGCAGGCCATGTTCTGGCCGCAGCTACTGGGCGAACAAGCCATGCAAATGGATCATCAGCATTTTTTCGAAGGCTCGCAAATCAGCGATCTGGGCACTGTCAGCCACGTACGCGTCAATATGTTTCCCGACGGTGGCATCAGCCGCATACGCATCTGGGGCCATCCGGTCAAGAGCTGATGCGTTCCTCGCGTTGATGGACGCTGCGCCCCGCCGCGTAGGTGGCGGCCACGGCGCGATCATCGCCCAGGATCGCAAAAGCGAACAACAGTTCTTCGAGCGAATCGGCGTGAGCCGTTCGGCGTGCCAGAAGCGGCGTTGCCTTCGGGTCAAGCACTACGAAATCGGCTTCGGCGCCAACCGCCAGAGTACCGATTTTCCCTCCCAGATCAAGCGCCTGGGCTGCACCTTCCGTGGCTAGATAAAACATTGTCTCCGCGCTCAGGTGATAGCCCGACAGCCGGGCCACTTTATGCGCTTCGTTCATGGTCTGGAGCATCGAAAACGACGAGCCGCCGCCGACGTCCGTCGCCAGGGTAACCTGGGCGCGACTGGCCTTGGCCGCAGCAAAGTCGAAAAGGCCGCTACCCAGGAACTGATTCGACGTTGGGCAATGCGCCGCAACCGCGCCGCTGTCGTGCAGGCGGCGCAGATCCACCTCATCGAGCCAGATGCAGTGTCCATACACCGCACGACGACGCAGCAGCCCATAATGATCGTAAATGTCCAGATAGCTGCGGTGGCCCGGAAACAGCTCGCTCGCCCACTTCACCTCGTCTTTGTTTTCCGCCACGTGGCTCTGTATGAACACATCCTGATAGCGCTGGGCAAGCTCGCCGCATACCCTCAGCTGCGCATCGCTCGAGGTGGGCGCAAAGCGCGGCGTCAAGGCATACATCTGGCGGCCCTTGCCATGCCAGCGCGCAATTAGCGCTTCGCTGTCGCGCGCACCGGACTGCGCCGTGTCACGCAGGAATTCGGGGCAGTTCCGATCCATCATGACCTTGCCGGCGACCATGCGCAGGTCGCGCGCATGACTCTCGGCAAAAAAGGCCTCGACCGAGCCCGGATGAACCGTGCAATACACCAGCGCGCTGGTGGTGCCGCAACGCAACAGCTCGTCAAGGAAAAACCGCGCCACGTCAGCGGCGTAATCCGGGTTGTCGAAGCGCCGCTCCGTCGGAAATACGTAGGACTCCAGCCAAGGCAGCAGACCGGGCGAAGGCGAGGCGATCATGTCGGTTTGCGGATAGTGGATATGCGTATCGATGAAGCCCGGAATAATCAGCTTGCCGCGCCAATCGCCTATCGGGACATCGGCTCCCAACGCGGGTGCAAGCGCGCTGTAATCACCCACTTGCGCGATGCGGCCGTCTTTCACCACCAACAGGCCGTCGGAGTGTTGCACGGTTAAACGATGTTCAGGATCGTTGCCCGCCCCCGCCTTGAAATACAGCAACTGAGCCCGATAGGCGGTTCGTGTTCCAGAGGCTGCGAGGTCGCCAGAGGGATGCGTCGGGCTCATGAATTCTTCCTGTAATATTGTCGGATTCTAATTGGTCTTCGCGCTCCCGGATGCGCAGCAACTGGGCGGCAACGGCCACTGCGATGATTTCCGGCGCTTTTCCGGTGACGCCTTCGATGCCTATCGGGCAAATCATGCGCTCCAGGCGTTCTGGCCCAACCCCCCGGTCCCGCAAACGATGTTCGAATTTCCGGCGTTTGGTGCGCGAACCGATGAGGCCGAAATAGGCGAAATCGTCACGCCGGAAAATTTGCTGGCACAAGCGCTGATCGAGCGCGTGGCTGTACGTCATGACCAGGAAATAGCTGCGCGGTGGCGCCTGATCGACAAATACCTCGGGCGTGTCGGTCGCTTCGACAATGACATTGGACGGCCATGCTGCCGGAAATTGCGCATCGCGTTCGTCAACCCAGGCCACCGTACAGGGCAAGACGCCGAGAATCTTCACCAAAGCCTGCCCAACATGCCCAGCGCCAAACAGCACGATGTTAAAGCCCAGGGGAACAATGATGTCCGTCAATTCGCTGTCCTCACCCTTCTGCCAAAGGCTGCAGGTACTGCGCCTGTGGCCGCCATTTCCCGACGTATCCAGCATGACCGGCCCGGGCGCGCCGGCCGACGAGATCGCCACTTGGCGCACACAGGAGCGCCCTTCATGCAAACATCTTTCAAGCGACCCTATCCAGCCCAGGTCGGCAGGGCCCAACACCTCAAAGGCCAGGGTTGCAACGCCGCCGCAGCATTGCCCCAGGCTGGGGCCTAGCGACAAGCGTTCAATATGGCGAGCACCATAGGCGCAATCCGCCCTGAGCATCTGCCGCGCGATATCGGCCGCGCGCCACTCAAGATGGCCGCCCCCTATGGTTTGCCATTGCGCTTCGCGCGCCACCAGCATCTTGGCGCCCGCCTCGCGCGGCGTCGACCCTTCAGTTCGAGCAACCGTGACCAGCACGACGGGTTCGCCTGTGGCCAGCAAGCGCCCAGCTTCGTTAACCCAGGTGATCATTGGCGTGTGCGCCGCGCAGCCCGGCCAGCGCATTCAGAATGGCTTCCGGCGTGGCAGGCGCGTTAAGTGTCGGCTCAAGACGATAGTCGGCCGTGCTGGCTACCGCGTCGCGTATCGCGTTAAATACGCTAAACGGCAACAGCAAGGGCGGCTCGCCCACCGCCTTGGATCGATAAATCGAATCTTTGATATTACGATTCTTGAACAGCCCCACCCTGAAATCTGCCGGACAGTCGTTAATGGCGGGAATCTTGTAAGTTGACGGCGCATGCGTGAGCAAGCGGCCGTCCTTGCTCCAGCACAAGTCCTCTGTCGTCAGCCATCCCATGCCCTGGATGAAAGCACCCTCTACCTGACCCGTATCGATGGCCGGGTTGATGGACTGCCCGACATCGTGCAACAAATCGGCGCGCAACAATTTCCATTCGCCGGTGAGGGTATCGATCAGCACTTCCGAAACTGCCGCGCCGTATGCGTAGTAATAAAAGGGCTTGCCGGTCATGGTTGCTTTGTCCCAGCGTATCCCGGGGGTGGCATAAAAGCCCTCCGACCAAAGCTGGGTCTGTTCCCAATAGGCCCCGTCGACCACCTCGACAAAAGGAATGACGTGCTCATTGACCATGACCCGGTTATTGGCAAATACGACCAAGTCCGCAGACCCTCCGTAGCGCTTGGCGGCATATTTGGCCAGGCGACGGCGGATTTTGCAGGCCGCGTCCTGGGCCGCCTTGCCGTTTAAATCCGAGCCGGTCGAAGCCGCAGTGGCCGACGTATTGGCAACTTTACTGGTGTCGGTTGCCGTGATGCGAACATGTTCCATGTCCAGGCCTAGCTCATTGGCGACCACTTGGGCGACCTTGGTATTCAAGCCCTGCCCCATTTCAGTGCCGCCATGATTGACCAGCACCGAGCCGTCTCGGTAAACGTGCACCAGAGCGCCCGCCTGATTAAAGGCCGGCACATTGAAGGAGATGCCGAATTTCACCGGAGTCAGCGCCAGGCCTTTCTTTAGCACTGGGCTTGCGCCATTGAAGGCGCGCGCCGCCACGCGGCGAGCCCGATAGTCGCTCGTGGCTTCAAGCTCGGCCACGAGTGGATGCAAGACATTATCGAGCACGATTTGCCCGTACGGTGTGGTATTGCGTTGACCCACGCCATAAAAATTAATACGCCGTATGTCCAGCGGATCGCGGCCCAGCTTGCGTCCTATCATATCCAGGATCACTTCCATCACCAGCGCGCCCTGAGGGCCGCCAAAACCGCGAAAGGCCGTATTGGACTGGGTGTTGGTTTTCCCGCACAAGGCAGAAATGGCCACATCGGACAGGTAATACGCATTGTCAACGTGGCACACGGCGCGTGTGGCCACCGCCTCGGACAGGTCGGCCGAATAGCCGGCATTCAAGGTCATGTCCAGATTGACGCCCAAGACCCGACCCTCGTCGTCGAAACCCACTTCGTACTCGTAATAAAAGCCGTGGCGTTTACCGGTAATCATGAAATCGTCGTCGCGATCGAGGCGCAGTTTGACGGGGCGATTCAGGCGCGTGGCACAGACGGCCGCCACACAGGCAAACAGAGCCGATTGCGACTCTTTACCGCCAAAGCCACCGCCCATGCGGCGGCATTCAACCAGGACCTGATGCGAATGCCAGCCAAGGGCATGAGCCACCAACGCCTGCATTTCGCTCGGATGCTGCGTCGAACACCACACATGCACCCCCCGGCCCTCTTTAGGCACCGCATACGAGACCTGGCCTTCCAGATAAAACTGTTCCTGGCCCTTGCATTCGAAGGTGCCCGCCAGCCTGTGCGGAGCATGGGCGATCGCCTGCGCCGGATCGCCCCGCTTCAGGTGCATGGGTGGCAGCACCCCGGATTGCGTGGCCTTGGCCTGCTGCGGGGTAAGAATCGCCGGCAATTCTTCATACTGGATCACGGCCAGGCGCGCCGCGCGCCGGGCCGCCTCCTGGCTTTGCGCCACAATGGCAAACACCGGCTGGCCGATATACTGCACCAGCCCATCGGCCAGCAGCGGATCGTCGTGCAGCACCGGACCACAATTGTTTTCGCCGGGGATATCGGCTGCCGTGAATACCGCCACCACGCCGGGCGCATGGCGCACCGGATCCAGGTCGAGCGCAAGGATACGGGCATGCGCTTTCTGCGAAAGCCCCAGGGCGCAGTGCAAGGTGCCGTGCAATTCCGGAATATCATCGGTGTACGTTGCCTCGCCGCTGACATGCAGGCCGGCCGATTCGTGCGGATGGGATACACCCATTTGCGTGCTGGCCGCATTGAGCGCAGTTAAGTCTTGCACAGGCATAAAGGCTTCGGATCGAACGTTCATGATGCCTCCTCAGGCCGTCGCCGCAGCGGCAAACACACTGACTTGCTGCACGGACAGCGGCGCTTCGCTGCGGGTTTCCAGAAAGAAGCGATACAGCAGATTCTGCGCCGTGGTCAAGCGATAGTCGCTGCTGGCCCGCATATCGGACAGCGGCGCATAGTCTTGCCGCAATGCGTCCATGGCCTGGAGGACATGCGCCTCATTCCATGCCCTGCCCTCGATCGCCTGCTCGGCCAGCGAGGCGCGTTTGGGCGTGGCCGCCACTCCACCGAAAGCAAAACGTGCGCCGCGCGCCGTCTCGCCATCGAGCGTTATGGCAAACGCGGCGCACACGGCCGAAATGTCCTGATCGAACCGTTTTGAAAGCTTGTACGTACGAAAACGCAGCTTCGGCGCGCGCAGCGGCACGCGTATCCCTTGCACGAATTCACCCGCCTCCAACGCCGTCTTCTGGTAGGCCAGGTAAAAATCCTCCAGCGGCATTTCGCGTACTTGCTCGCTCTGGCGCAACACGACGTGGGTGCCCAAGGCAATTAGGGCAGGCATGGAATCTCCGATGGGCGAACCGTTGGCGACATTGCCGCCCAGGGTTCCCGCATTGCGAATCGGAAACGAGGCGAAACGCTGGCGCAATTCGTCGACTTCGGGGTAGAGCCCAACGAGCGCGTCAAACGCCTCGTTAAGCAGCGCCCCCGCCCCAATGTAAAGACAGTCGCCGTCGCGGGATATTTCGCGCAATTGCGCGACCTGGCCAATATAGATCAGTTGCGGCAGGTCGCGCATTTGCTTGGTGACCCATAAGCCCATGTCTGTGCTGCCGGCGAGCAGGCGAGCGTCTGGGCAGGCAAGGCGCAAAGCCGCAAGTTCGCCAAGCGTGCGCGGGGCATGAAAGAGCTGATCACCCGCCTGATAGGTAAAGGTTGAGTCGCGCTGCAGCGTTTTAAGCGTTTGGACCAGCGCCTTGCGATCAAATTCCACGCGGGGCAGTTCAAACATGGCCTGGGCCGCATCGATAATGGGCCGATAGCCGGTGCAGCGGCACAAATTGCCCGACAGGGTTTCGGTAACCTTGCTGCGCGTGGGCACACCCGCTTGCACATCGTGATTAAGATACATATCCCACATCGACATCACAAAGCCGGGCGTGCAAAATCCGCACTGCGAACCGTGGCAATCGACCATCGCCTGCTGCACCGGATGCAGCGCGCCATCGGCAAGGCGCAGGTCTTCGACGGTGAATAGTGCCTTGCCATCGAGCGCAGGCAAAAACTGAATACAGGCGTTGACCGCACGCAGATCGACGCCGCCCGCATCGTTCAACTCGCCGATCACTACCGTGCACGCGCCGCAATCGCCTTCGGCGCACCCTTCCTTGGTGCCCGTGCACCGTAGATCTTCGCGCAGAAACTGGAGAATCGTTCGCGTTATGGGCTGACCCGTTACCTCTTGCACCTGCCCGCGATGATAAAAGCGGATAGCTTGCGTCTCCATGATACGAATCCTGTTATTTGAATATATTCATCAACATAGCATCATCGCTGGCATTGTGCATACGTATTCAATGATGATGACTATCACGGCGACCCAATAAGGGCAGGCAACGGGCAGGCACGCATGGACAACACGCCGCACGCCCATGATAATAGCCCGATGCAACGATATCGCGAACAAATCGAAACCCATTTGCTGCGTGTACTCCACGCCCTGCTGACCGAACAGAGCGTGTCGCGCGCCGCACTCAAGCTGGGCCTGTCCCAGCCCGCCACCAGCAATGCCTTGCGGCGCCTGCGCGAAATCACCGGCGACGCCATTTTGGTGCGAGGCAAATCGGGCATGGTGGCTACCGAACGAGGCGGGGAACTACTGGCTTTTGCCACCGATGCCCTGGCCGCGATAGACCGCATCGTGCATCGGCCAGGCGAATTCTGCGCACAGACATCAACACGGGTATTCCATCTTGGCGCTCCCGACTATCTCGATGCGGTGTTCCTGCCCAATATTGCGCAAGTGCTGTGTCGCTGCGCGCCACAGGCCAAAATGATTGTGCATCCGATCAACGCCGATTTCGATTACGAACGCGCGCTCGAGAACGGCGCGCTGGATGTGGTGATCGGAAATTGGCTGGAACCGCCGCCGCAACTGCATATGTCGCGTCTTTTTGACGACGAGGTGGTGTGCATGCTGGGCAGGAAGCACCCGCTCGCCGAGAAGGGAATTTCGATGAAGCATTATCTGGAATTGCGCCATCTGGCGCCTACCCCGTATGTGTCCGAACGAGCCAGCTTCATCGACGGCTGTCTGGCCGAGCAGGGCCTGCAGCGCAACATACCGATGACCATCCCTTATTTCGGGCTGGTGCCGTACATTCTAATGTCCACCGACCTGGTCTTCACAACGGGACGTCAGCTGGCCGAGCACTATGCGCGCTACCTGCCGATCAAGGTCGTGCCTTCACCCTTCAAATTTCCGCCCATGCGGTTTTACCAGTTGTGGCACTCGCGCACCCACGACGCGCCTGAAGTCACCTGGCTTAGGCGGCGCATTGCCGAGGTGGCGGCCGGCCTGGACACAGGCCTGCGCACGCCGCTGCTGCCCGCACCGTAACCGGGTTTGCAGGCGGCGGGGGCCTTCTAGGGTCGTTCTATTAACACGCCACAGGGCGAGGGGCGGGTACCGGTCCGGTCCGTCCAGCGGTCGTGGCGCGTCGCGCCCCGACTGCCCGGGTCTGCCTCGTCCAGGCGGGCGTCGGGCGAACTCACTACGCCTCGCAAAAAGCGCGAGGCTGCGT
>SCRC01000017.1 GCA_004297945.1 Candidimonas sp.
GATCCGGAGCTCGTGGGCGAAGTGCTCAACGTCATCCGCCGGCTGGCGGGCGAACACGATCTGACCATGCTGCTGGTGACTCACGAGATGCAATTCGCCAAGCAGATCTCGGATCGGGTCTGCTTCTTTGACAAAGGCAGAATCGTCGAACAAGGCCCGCCCGATCAGATGATGACTGCGCCCAAAGAAGAGCGCACGCGCGAGTTCCTCAAGGCGTTCATCCATCCCCAGTAAATTGCCGAATCAAACCGCCCGAGCCCAGACTCTAGCGGTCTGATTGGCCCGGGCGCCGTGGGTAGATCAAACCAGATTACATGACCTGACCGGCCACCTCGTCGACGGCGTCCTTGGTGATGCGCACGATTTCATCCATATCGGCGCGCGTAGTAACCAAAGGCGGCGCAAAGCCAAGTACATCGTAGCCAGGCATGGCGCGGGCGATCAGATGGCGCGACATGCAAGCAGCAGCGACCTGCGGCCCGACCTTCAGGGCGGCGTCGAACGCGACGCGTTCTTTGGGTTTGGCCATGAACTCCAGCGCGGCCAGCATGCCCACGCCGCGGACTTCGCCCACCATAGGATGGCCGTCGAACGTTGCATGGAGCTGATCGAGCATGTACTTGCCCACTTCGGCGGCATTCGCCATAAGGTTTTCCGACTCCAGGATATTCAGGTTGGCCACTGCCGCGGCCGCGCACACTGGATGCCCGGAATACGTCCAGCCGTGGCCCATGGCGCCCTGTTCCTGCGAACCCCGGGAAATCACGTCCCAGACGCGCTCGCCGACAATGACGCCCGACAGCGGCGCATACGCGCTGGTCAGTCCCTTGGCGATGGTGATCAAGTCGGGCTTGATACCGTACATCTGGCTGCCCATCTTGCTGCCCAGGCGACCGAAGCCGCAAACCACTTCGTCGGCGATCAGCAAAATATCGTACTTATTGAGTACGTCCTGAATAGCCTGCCAATATCCTTTGGGGGGAGGAACAATGCCGCCCGTGCCCAGCACGGGTTCGCCAATGAACGCCGCGACGGTATCGGGGCCTTCGGCGAGGATCATCTCTTCGAGCTTCTTGGCGCAATATTGCACGAACGCAGCTTCGTCCATGCCATCAGGCGCTTCACGATACCAGTGCGGGCGCACCGTGTGCTTGATCCGATCAATGGGCAGGTCAAAATTATTATGATAAGCGTCCAGCCCCGTCAGGCTGCCCGAGGCAATGCTGGAACCATGATAGCCGCCCATTCGCGAAATGATTTTCTTCTTGTTCTTGCGGCCAAGCACATTGTTGTAGTACCAGACCAGTTTGACCTGCGTTTCGTTGGCGTCCGACCCCGACATGCCGTAATACACTTTCTTCATGCCCTCGGGCGCCCAGCCGATAATGCGGCCGGACAGTTCGGCGATGACATCGGTGGAGTGGCCAACGTACGTATGGTAGTAAGCCAGGCGTTTGGCCTGTTCGTACATGGCCTCGGCGACTTCGGTGCGACCATAGCCGATATTGACGCAATACAGGCCAGCAAAACCGTCGATGAAGGTTTCGTTGCGGTGGTCGGTGATGCGTATGCCGCTGGCCTTGGTGATGATGCGACCCTGCAAGGCCCCCGTTTCATGATCGTGGGCATGCGTGGAGGGATGCATGAAGTATTGGCGGTCAATGTCCAATAACTGCTCGGCTGTTTTTTTCATATTCATAGAGTGCTCCTGAAATGGGGTGTGCTCGCAGTGGGCAAACCTAAGTTGCTAAGACAAAAATATTTCGTTTCGACGAAGGGCTCGAAGCCTTCCTGGCCCCCTTCCCTGCCCAGCCCGGAATCTTTCATGCCGCCAAACGGAACCGGAGCACCGGTGAATTTGGCGCCATTGATCGATACCATGGCGAATTCCAGGCGCCGCATAAGCGGCCAGATGACGTCGACCCGGTTAGCACAGATATAGGCGGCCAACCCATATTCGGTATCGTTGGCCAGATCGACGGCCTCATCGAGTGTGTCGAAGGCCATTACGCCGGAAATCGGCGCAAAATTCTCTTCACGGTATATGCGCATGCCCGGCGTTACGTCGGCCAAAACGGTAGGTTGGAAAAACAGGCCACCCCGCTCATGTCCAGCCCCTCCCGCAAGCAACCGCGCCCCGCGCTCCAGCGCATCGTCGACGCGTTCCAGCGTCGAGTCGAAAGCCGCCTGATGGATGAGCGGCCCAACCTGGCTGGTTTCCTCCAGTCCGGGACCAACACGCAATTCGCGCACGGCGCTGGCATAGCGTTGCAGGAACGGTTCGTAAAGGCTGCGATGAACGAAGATTCTGTTGATGGCGCAGCAGTCTTGTCCTGACGTTTGAAATTTTGCGGCCACTGCCATACATACCGCCTGATCCAGATCGGCGTCGGCCGTTACGATGAAAGGGGCATTCCCGCCCAGTTCCAGGGCGACATGTTTAACCCCGGCTGCGGCGGCGGCCTGCAAAACCAGGCGCCCTACGCGGGTCGAGCCCGTGAAGCTTACGGCGCGCACCAAGGGATGGCCGACGAGCGTTTGCATGACCATTTGCGGCTCGCCCAACACGACGTTGAACACGCCATGCGGAAAACCGGCCTGTTCGCCCAGTTGCGCCAGCGCCAGCGCAGAAAACGGGGTTTCGTGCGCGGGCTTGACCACCACCGCGCATCCCGCAGCCAACGCGGCTGCCGCCTTGCGCGTGATCATGGCCGACGGAAAATTCCACGGAGTGATCAAGGCGGCCACGCCCACAGGCTCCTTTACGGTACCCGACTGCGCATCGGCCAGATGGCTGGGAATGACTTGTCCGTCGAGGCGTTTGGCCTGTTCCGCATACCACGGAATGAAGCTGGCCGCGTAGTCGATTTCGCCCAGGGCCTCGGTGATGGGCTTGCCTTGCTCCAGCGACAATATCTTGGCCAGATCGACGCGATTTTCAGTCATGAGCGCGGCCCAGCGGTGCAGATAGCCCGCACGCTCGCCCACTGGCACATAGCGCCACAGGCGCTGTGCGTCGTGCGCTGCGGCAACGGCCTGCTGGATCTGGCTTTCTTCAAGCATGGGCACATGCCCCAGCATGGATTGATCCGCCGGGTTGTGCACGGCAATGCTGGAGCCGCGGTCGCTGTGAACCCAACGGCCATCAATATAGCAAAGCGATCTGAAAAGCAAAGGTTGCACGAGAAACATGCTGGTTACGCCCTATCCAAAGACATGGATTCAAATACGGAAAGAATGACTATGATTTTACGGGCGCAAGAGGCCCTATTTTGTTTGCTTTCCGTGCGGCGAAACGGCGTTTTATCTGAAAAAAACCGATATGGCAGAATTTTTATTCAGAATTTTTATTTATTCGGAACTATCGGCTTCCTCTGGCAGAACCCGCCCCGCTTTAATAATTTTAGTGACGATATAGGTGAAATAACGGTCTATGCCCAGATTTTCCTGAAGCAGCTCGTCGATGAATCGCTGGTAATGGTCGATATCGCGGGCACGTACATGAACAAAGTAGTCCACGCCGCCACCGGTGGCATAGCATTGCGTCACTTCGGGAGACTGGGCTATGCGTTGTTCGAAACGCTGCATGTCGCTTGCCGTGTGCCGATCCAGGCGCACCTCGACGATGATCTGGTTGCTTTGAAAAACGCTGCTCCAATCGATGACCGCGCGATAGCCGCGAATCAGGCCCAACGTTTCCAGGCGCTTGACACGCTCCCATGTTGGCGACACCGACAAACAGACGATTTTGGCCAGATCGGACTTGGTGATCCGGCCCTGGGTCGCAAGCGTCTTTAGAATTTGCAGGTCGTAACGATCAAGTTTTACCATAGTCCATCCGGTGTCCCCGGCTTCGTGTTATGCCGTATCAGCGACCATGCGCGCCACAACAGCCAAGGTGTCGCCGCTATTTACAAGTCCAGGAAAGTGCCTGGCGGTCAGTATTCCATCACAGTTGGCGCGATACTCAATACCCAAGACTCCCGTGCGGGTCGGATCGTAGACTCGCGCAAGAACATCGCCAAGCTGTACATAATCGCCGAGATCTTTGCACATTTCAAGCAAACCGTCGTGCTCGCTTTGCGTATAGCAGGCATCGTCGGGCATATCCAGCATAACCGTGGGGGCCTGTTCCAACTTGCCGCGGCAAACCCCGGCATGTATTAAAAACCGGTGAATCCCGGTCTCGGCCACGGCTACGCTGGCCACGGTAACGCTTCCACCGCCCCCCAGCTCGGTGGACACAAACACTTTGCCGGCCCGCTCGGCCGACGTATCGAGCATCCCGACGCTGTCGAGCTCAAGCATTTTCATGGAGTACGGCGCACCAAACGCACGCATCGCCGCTTCGCAGCGTGCTTGCTGCTGCTTGTCGTCGAGCACGTGGATGGCCGCCAGCGGCAGGAAATTCAGTGTTTTCCCGCCCGCATGGAGGTCGAGCACGTAATCCGCCATCGGCAGCAAATAACGCTCGATATAGTCGGCGATTTTCTCGGTGACGGTGCCATCCGGGCGACCTGGAAACGTCCGGTTCAGGTTTCCATGATCGATCGGCGAGGTTCGCCTGCCTGCCCGAAAAGCCGGGTAGTTCAAAAAGGGAATGATAATGACGCAGCCCGTGACGCTTCGCGGTTTGAGGGAAGTAGCCAACTTTACCAAGGCCACCGGGCCTTCGTATTCGTCGCCATGATTGCCGCCGGTCAGCAGTACGGTCGGCCCGATGCCGTGCCGCACCACGGTAAGGGGAATCATCAATGCGCCCCAGGCCGATTCGTCGCGCGAATACGGCAATTTCAGAAATCCGTGCTGCACGCCTTCTTTCGTGAAATCGACCGTGGGCTTGATCGGAGAGTTGCGCATGACATCATTCCTTGACGAACAGCTTGCGCGGCGTCTGGCAAAACGTTTCGGCGCCGGTGGGCGTGATCAGAATGCTTTCCGTAATTTCCAGGCCCCAGTCTTTTTGCCACAATGCGGGTATGAAATGAAACGTCATGCCGGCTTCAAGCACCGTGTCGTCGCCCGGACGCAGGCTCATCGTGCGCTCGCCCCAATCGGGTGGGTAACTGGCGCCGATCGCATAGCCGCAACGTTCGGCCTTCTCGATGCCGTATTGTGCCAGCGTGCCAAAAAGCGCATTGGCAACGTCCTGGCAGGTATTGCCGGGTTTAGCCATTTCCAGGCCAGCGGCAATACCCTCGACTACGGCTTTTTCCGCGTCAATGAAGTGCTTGGGCGGGTGGCCCAGATATATAGTGCGCGACTGCGGGCAGTGATAACGCTTGTAGCAGCCCGCAATTTCGAAGAACGTGCCGGTATTGCCCTTAATCGGAGAATCGTCCCAAGTCAGGTGCGGCGCTGCGGCATCCTTGCCCGAGGGCAGCAAAGGCACGATGGCTGGATAATCGCCCCCATGTCCATCGACCCCCTCGATACCCGCCGTGTAAATTTGCGCCACAAGATCATTTTTGCGCATTCCCGGCTCGATCACATCCAGAATATGCCGGTGCATGTGCTCGACGATACGCGCCGCCACACGCATGTAGGCGATTTCCTGTTCCGACTTGACGGCACGCTGCCAGTTCACCAGCGCGGTCGCGTCTACCCAGCTCGCCTCGGGCAGGTTCTTTTGCAACGCCGCGTAGGCCGCCGCGCTGAAATAATAGTTATCCATCTCGACGCCGATACGGCTACGCTGCCAGCCGCGCTCACCCATGATTTCGCGACACAGATACTCCATGGGATGCCGTTGGGGCGACTGCACGTAATGGTCCGGATAGCTTGCAATATTGTCGTCTGCCATATAAACGGTACATTTGGCACCGTTGGCGTCCTGTCCGCGGCCGAACCACAAAGGTTCACCTTCGTGCGCAACAAGCACGCACTGGTGCACGTAGAAGGACCAACCGTCGTAGCCGGTCAGCCACGCCATATTGCTTGGGTCGCTGACCAGCAATACGTCTATGCCGCGTGCGGCCATGGCGGCACGGGTCTTTTGCAGGCGCAGTGCGTATTCGCCGCGCTCGAATGGTAATGCAATGTCGTTCATGGTGTGAATGTCCTTCGGTTTGTCATGCCTGAAAGTTAAATCCCCGCCCATTCCCCACGGCGCGCGCGTACGCGAGCGTGGCAATGGCCGTGTCCTGTGCGCCGGTTCCGGTCAGATCGCAAATAGTGATGTCGTCCTCACTGATCCGCCCCGGGCTCTGCCCCGCAATCACCTGGCCTAGCTCCGTCATGGTTGCGTTGGCATCGACCAGGCCGGCCAAAATGGCGTGATGCAGTTCACCCAGCAGCCTGACCTGACTCAGGCGGTCGCATACGTAGTGGCTGGCCATCTTGATGGCCGCAGGCGAAATTTCGTTTTTATGCTCAGCGTCGGATCCCATGGCCGTAATATGCAAACCCGGGTGCAGATGACGCTCCTCGATCAGCGGGCGCGCGCTGGGCGTGGTGGTGACGGCGATATCGGCGCCGGCCATGGCGGTGTCGATATCGGCGCAAGCCGTAACGGGGCATGACAGTAAACCGGCCATTTCCTCGGCGTAACGCCCGGATTTTTCAATATCGGGCGCCCAGACGGCCACCGACTGGATCGGGCGCACCAGCATCAGAGCCTGCAATTGCAGACGCGCCTGTTGACCAGCGCCGATGATGGCCACCTTGCCCGCATCGGGCCGAGCCAGCCAGCGCGCCGCCACCGCGCCAGCCGCCGCCGTCCGAACCGCCGTCAGGTAGCCGTTATCCAGCAACAGCGATTCCAGCAGGCCCGTATGCGCCGAAAGCAACATCATCATGCCGTTCAGACTGGGCAGACCCAGCTTTGGGTTATCGAAAAACCCCGGGCTGACCTTAATGGCGAAACTGTCTATGCCAGGCAGATAGGCGGTTTTGACATCGACTTCGCCGTTTGCCTGGGGAATATCCAGACGCAGGATGGGCGGCATGACAACCGGTGCCGTAGCCAACAGACGAAATGCCTGCTCCACGCAATCAACGGTGTCTTTGTCCAGCGATATACAGGCGCGTAAATCCGCCTCGCTCAAAATCACGACTTTGGACATCATTTACCTTAAGTAGGGTTATGAATCAGGATCGGACTCGATCAATATTTGTCGATGCCGAGCCATATCGATATTGCGGCCGCTGACAACCAGCACGACCGGCCCCGCCAAAGCGAGCCTGGATACGGCACCATCCATTAGCGCTGCCGCTCCTACGGCCGCAGCGCCTTCGACAATTTCACGTTCCTGCCAATACATGTGCGCAATGCCCCTGGCAATCGATGACTCGCTCACCAGAACTGTGTGATCGCAGAACTCGCGCACCATATCGAAGGTATAGCGATTGTTCAGGCCGATTCCGCCACCCAGCGAGTCGGCCAGAGTAGGCACTTCGTCGACCTGCAAAGGCTTGCCGGCCAGCAGGCTGGCGTGCATCGCGCAACCATTTTCCATCGTGACACCAATGGCGGCAATGCCGCAGCGGGCAGACTTAAGGGCCAGTGCTATCCCTGAGAAAAGCCCCCCGCCGGACAACGGCACACATACCGAGCCCACGTCGGGCAGCTGCTCTAGGATTTCCAGACCCAGGGTGCCTTGACCGGCAATGACATCGGGGTGATCGAACGGCGGCAACATGACCAAACCGTCGTTGTCGACAAGCTTTTGGGCCTCGTCCTGAGCCTCGTCCTGGCTGTTGCCGATAATACGGATTTCGGCGCCAAGCTCGCCGATCGCCTGGACTTTATTCTTGGGCACCAGCGACGACATGCAAATGACGGCCCGCAGCCCGTACTGCCGGGCCGCATAGGCCACGGCGCGACCGTGATTGCCAGTGGAGGCCGCCACAACGCCGCGCGGCGTTTTGTCGGCGACCATTCGGGCGATGGCATTGCTGGCGCCGCGTAGTTTGAAGCTGCCGGTAATCTGATGCGATTCCATTTTCAGGTGCACGGGCACGCCTGCCAGCTTGGACAAGCTGGGGGAATACACCATAGGCGTGCGCAACACCCGGCCCACCAGAGTATGCCTGGCACGAAAAATATCGTTCAGACAAAGAGTTTTCATTTGCACCCCATATGAATCGGCCATCAGTACAAGGCTGTTTCGGCGCCCTGCATGCATGAACTGCTGTCCTTATGGAAACGAAGTCTAATACACGGATATTATTTTTTTAATGTACTAGATCATTATCCGTTGATCGCCGCATAGTGGCGTTTGGAGGGGTGCATCAAACGAAATCGTGCGACAGCGGATACTGCTCGAAGGTGTTGCGCATGTTGGCCAGAGCGGAACGGACTTCGTCGTCTTCGATGTCGGCGCCGACGCACAGACGCAAGGCATTGGGACGGTCCGAACGGTGCACAGAGAATGGATCAGGCGAGGTCACCGCAATCCCGCGCTGGCGCAGCACACTAACCAGGCTGTCCACCCGCCAGTGCGAGGGGATGCCTATCCAGGCGGAAAGGCCGTTGGGGTGATGGCTTATCGTGTAGTCGCCCAGGATTTCGTCGATCATGGCGTGGCGTACAGCCAAGCGGGTGCGCTGTATCCGGATCAGCCGTTCGGCCGTACCGTCTTCGACCCAGCGCGTGGCAATCTCGGCCAACAACGGCGTCGCCATCCAGCTATTTACCCGCAGGATTCCATTGACTCGCAAAACGAAACGCGTCGGCACGCTGAGGTAGCCGGCGCGCAGCCCGGTCATGACTGACTTGGTAAAACTGGTGCAGTAAAAGCCCAGGTCGGGCACGAAGCTGCTTATCGGCGGCGGCCGTTTTTCAAGGAGCGGCGCGTATACGTCGTCTTCGATGACATACACGCCATAGCGTTCGGCGATGCGGGCTATGCTGCGCCGACGTTTTTCGGGCATGACGATGCCGGTTGGGTTGTGCAGGTTGGGAATACACACCAAAGCGGAAATCCGTTCGTTGGCGCAGATGTCTTCGAAATGATCGGGCCGGATGCCGAATTCGTCGATGTCCAGGCCTTTCAGGGTAAAGCCCAGTACGTGGGCCGCCCCGATAACACCATGATCGGTGAGGCTTTCACACAGCACGGTATCATCGGAACCCACGAGCGTGGCCAGCGCCAGGAACACGGCATGCGACGCACCGTTGGTGATAAGCACAGTATCGAGCGTGGCGTCGATGCCCAACCCTTTGAGCCATGCGGCGGCGGCAACGCGATGACGCTCGAACCCGGCAATGGGCCGACAGTCGCGCATCCAGGGCTGATCGTCTTCACGACCCAAAGCGGCACAGGTTTCGCACCAAGCCCGGTCGTGCTCCTGGGTGTGAATGATGCGGGCGGTGGAAAAGTCGGCGACGGATCGCTCGGAACGGTCGAGTATGTAGGTGGGCACTTTGTCGGTCATGCTGCGCGAGACGAAGCTGCCGCACCCTACTTCGCACCGGATCAAGCCGTCGCGCTCGAGCTCTTTGTAGGCGTTGGACACGGTCTGGACGCTGATGCCCAGGCCACGGCTGACATCGCGCTGGGGCGGCAGCCGCCCGCCGTCTGGCAATACACCGCTTTCGATGTCCTGGGTAATGGCCTGGACGAGTATTTTGTACTTGGGCTCACCTGCGCGAGGTGTGGCCAAGGCGCGGCGCCAGTTTTCCATGCAGATCCTTTGCAGGCTTTGGTTTGGTATTGTACTAGGACGATTCGAAAATCAAACCGGAACAATGGCATTTAAGCACCGGTGCCGCTTGCATCCCAAAAGGCAACCTCAAAATAAGGAACGGCTAACGCATTTTGTGATGCAGTTGGGTGTTGCTATTTTGCGTCATCTTTTCAATTTTGATGCTGCAATGCGGTAGTGCTTTGTTTTTTTCGAAAAAAGCTGGTTTTTCAGGAAAAACCACCTTGCGAAAAATACGGGTAAACCCCTATAATTTAGGCATCAGCCAACCCTCTATAGTCGAAAGGAATGCAGCATCATGTCAACCGTCTCTTGCCTCCCTGTTATCGGCCTGACCGACAACACATTTACCGCGAATCAGGCAACGCCTGCGCGTGGCGAGTCGATGTTTGCCAAGACGCAGCACTATTTCAGCACTATGCTTTCCGACGTTCGCCGCTCACGCAAACTGGCCCAAAGCGCATTCCCGTCCGTACGCGGCAATTAAACGGCCAAGGGCTAGAGCATTTTTGGTCAAACGGTATCCTGCAGGGGACGTTTGGGTATTTGGTGGGACGTTTGGGTATTTGAATCCGCCGTCTATGGGGGCGGGGCCGGGCCGGCACGGCGTGCTTGATCCGGATCTGCCTCGTCCAGGCGGGCGTCGTGCCAAACTCGCTACGCCGCTGGCGCGGCTACGCTCAGACACGGCCCGACGACACCCCCCGCCTTCCCTTCGTCAGCATCCGGAGCACGCCTTACGCCGGCCCGGCCCCGCCCCCATAGAC
>SCRC01000018.1 GCA_004297945.1 Candidimonas sp.
GCAGACAGTACCTGTTGTACGGCCAGCGAAGCCGACAAAGTGCACGATTGATTTAGAAATGGAATAAGGCGTGCTCCGGATGCTGACGAAGGGAAGGCGGGGGGTGTCGTCGGGCCGTGTTTGAGCGCAGACGCGCCAGCGGCGTAGCGAGTTTGGCCCGACGCCCGCCTGGGCGAGGCAGATCCGGATCAAGCACGCCGTGCCGGCCCGGCCCCGCCCCCATAGACGGCGTCTTCACATACCAACACATCCAGCCAAATACCCAAGCATCCCGTGCCGTATACCGTTTGAGCAAAAATGCTCTAAATCCAATACGCTAGACAATCGTTATCACTTCTTTTTATTGCGAAAAAACTCGCTCATGCGGGCATGCGGCTCATCGCTCTCAAATGCCTGACCAAAGCGTCTGATGCTTTGCTTGACGGCGTCATCCAGATAAGGCGCTTCCCATTCGATCAGCAACTGTTTCTGCATTCTCATGCCCGCCGCACCGCAAGCGGCAAGGCCGCGGGCAAACTCGCCTACCAGAGCATCCAGGTTCTCAGACTCCGTCAAACCGTTCAACAGGCCCCAGGCCAGCGCCATTGGCGCATCAATAACGTTTCCCGAAAGCATCAACCAGCGGGCTCGCCCCTCGCCAATCAGCCGCGACAACAGCGCCCCCTGGATCACAGAAGGTATGCCAAGCCTCACTTCGGGCATGGTGAACTGCGATTTCGCCGACGCATAACGCACATCGCAACACGCTGCCAATTCCAGGCCCACCCCAATACACCAGCCATCGATCTTTGCGATGGTCGGCGCAGGAAAAACCCTTACCGATTCGCATAGCTCATACAACCCACGTATAAACATCTCGGCAGACGCGGGCTTAAGATCGACCATTTCCTTGATGTCGGCCCCGCCAATAAACGTTTTGCTGCCGGCGCCCTGAATAATCAATATCTTGATGGACGTATCGGCCGCTAACGAATGGATGAGCGCAGCCAGGTCTTGAGCCACTTGGCCACCAATAATATTCAGCGGCCCGCCGTTGCTAATGGTCAGCGTCGCAATACCCAACTCGTCAATCGACACTGCCTGACTTTTCAGATTCATGTTTTAACTATACTGGCTAGGTGTTTGAGGGCCGCATCAACTACAAGCAAGAAATCGGCGCCACAACAGATCGACCGTTAAAAGAATTACTTTGTTGCCATCGTAAAGCACAACGCCTAATAAGCGTAGTCTTTCCGCGCTAACGCGGGCCGTTAATCCAAACTGCCGGCATACTATGAAACGCAGCCCTGATATTGCCCTTGATAACACACCGTATAAATGTGAGGTTAGAGTTTGGGATTATGCAATCCAATGTCGGCCAATCACGAACCAAATTCCGGCCAATCAGGAATTAAACACCGGCCAATCAGGATTCTGGCACCATCTATGCCGAGGAAATCGACAGGGAATAATTTTAAACTAGCAGCACAAACGGAAACAGGCAGCTATAAATGTCACGGCCAGAACGCCTTCTTGAACTGCTCCAGTTGCTGCGCCGCCATCGCCTGCCCATAAGCGGCAAAAAACTGGCGGACGATCTGGGTATCAGCGTACGCACCCTATATCGAGACATTGCCTCTCTGCAGGCGCAAGGCGCCATGATAGAGGGGGAGCGAGGCATGGGCTACATTCTGCAGCCCGGCTTCATGCTGCCTCCGCTCATGTTTTCCGACGACGAGATCGAGGCGCTCGTGCTGGGTTCACGCTGGGTCAGCAAACGAGCAGACCAACAGCTTGCATCGGCGGCATCGAATGCGCTGGCCAAGATTGCCGCCGTGCTTCCCAAAGACCTCCGCGACAATATGGATAACAATGCGTTGTTTATCGGGCCCAACGATGCGGCAAGACCGGAGGACATCGATTTAGGACTGGTAAGAAAAGCCATCCGTACCCGGCATAAACTGTCCATCACGTATTCCGATCAAGAGGGGGTCGAGTCGCGCCGCACGATATGGCCCATTGCCATCGGGTTCTTCGAGACGTCCCGCCTGCTCGTTTCATGGTGCGAATTACGAGATGATTTTCGGCATTTTCGGACGGACAGGATATCTTGCCTTACCTGGCCCGGCCTGCACTATCCACGCAGCAAGCAAGCCCTGCTCAAAGAGTGGAGAAAGACCCAGGGCATACCTGCAACCTGATCGATGCGGCAAGAATACTGGCCAAGCCTGCAGTTCCCCACAGACAATCATGTGCGCTACTGACAGAATCTGACAGCGGCCGGCGTTAGGATGGCTTCGATCTGCACAGGAACCCACCTCTGCATCAGAGACGACTGTATTCAACCATCAAGGAGCACCGGCATGACTCATCCCACTTATATTCTTCTTTACGTCGACTCCCCCGCCTCCAGCGCCAGTTTCTATGCTGCATTGCTTGACAAAAAACCTGTCGAAACCTCGCCAACCTTTGCCCTGTTCGTCCTGGATTCGGGCCTCAAGCTCGGATTGTGGTCCAGGCACACGGTAGAACCGGCCGCTACGGCCACCGGCGGCGGAGCCGAGCTCGCTTTCTCGGTCGCCGACAACGATACTGTTCGCGCCATGCATGCCGAATGGGTAAGTCGCGGGCTGGTTGTGACGCAGGCGCCAACCCAGCTGGATTTCGGGTACACCTTTGTTGCCCTTGATCCGGACGGCCACCGCCTGCGTGTTTTTGCGTTGTCTGCAGAATGAATCAAAACTGGATTGCCGTGGCATCGGCCGATCACGTGCAGCGTGGCCGTGAAGCCGGCTTCATGCAGGCCATTGCCGCCGCAATGGGTGTCTGGTTTCCCGACGCGCCGCAAGCTGATGTCAATGCCGACATGAATCCGTCCGGTACGGTGATTGCTTTTGAAGTCTACGACGTTGACGAGGAAGGCAGGCTATTGTGACTGGCCTTAGCCTTATTGATGGCAGCCACAAGGGCTGCCGCTACATGATTGACGGCCGCGTATTGGTAGAAGCAGCCCTTCTTGCTGCCATCCCAGTCAGCCCGCGATTGATTTAGAAGTGGAGTTACACCGTGCGTGGCGCTTGCCCGCATTAAAAAATATAACGTAAATTTGCGAGCTTATCCTATAATGTATTAATACGACATAGGACATTATGATTATGCCACGCAGCGTCAAAAAAGCCGCCTCATCGCAAGCTATGCTTGATCCCCTCTGCGAAGAACCCCTCTATATGCAAATTGCCAATCGCTTGGCAGACGAGATTTCTACAGCTCGCCTGGCTCCCGGCATGCGCATACCCAGCGAAGCCGAACTGATGTCGCTGTATGGCGTCAGCCGCATTACGGTGCGTCAAGCTATGGCGTTACTCGCCCGTAACGGTCAGGTGGTGGCGCGCCGCGGCAAGGGTACGTATGTGTCGCGGCCACCTTTGCATCAAGACCTTGGCATGTTTCAAGGCTTCCAGGACGCCTTGCGCAACCAGGGCGTCGAGCCGCAGACTGAGCTGCTCGAATTTTCAATCTCCGCCGGCCGCACTGACCCAACACTCCCCGAAGGCCTGGACCTGCCGGTGCGTATGCGGCGGCGTTATTGCGTGGACGGCGAGCCTTTCGCAGTCGTGGAAGCATTTTTGCCTGCGTCGGCGGCGGCTGTCGGCGAAAAACGCGCACGCGAGCTGATGGTCTATGAAATCCTGCAGCAGTTTCTCGGCTTGCGCATTGGCCGTGCCGACGTGACCATTCGATGCGCGCAAGCGACCGCCAAAGTGGCGCGCGAGCTAAGCATCAATACGGCAACCAATATGCTTGTCATGGAAAGAACGTCTCGAACCGCGCCCGGAGTCATTTGTGAATTCATGCGTATCTACATTATCCCGGAACGTTATACGTTCCGATTGAGCTTGCCCGGGCCGCTGGAGATTGCAAACGCCATACGCCCGGTCGAAACCACCAAAAGGCTGAAATTGCACTAAGACGCCAGAACGCAGCCTGTTTAATCAACCAGGAGGTAGTGCCATGTCATTTTCGAACCGCCGCCGTCAGCTGATATTTGCACCTGTAATCACCGGACTATCCAGTCTTTGCTATTCAATGCAAGCACTTGCACAAGCGTATCCATCCCGAAAAATAAGAATGGTCGTGCCCTTTCCTGCGGGCGGCCCAACCGACATTGTGGCCCGGCCGTTGGCGAAACTGCTTGGCGACATACTGAAGCAGCAGGTTTATATCGACAATCGCGGAGGCGCCGGCGGGTCCATAGGCGCGGACGTGGTCGCCATGGCTGCGCCCGACGGCTACACGCTGCTGATGGGAACCGTCGGCACCAACGCCATCAATGCCACTCTTTACAAGAAACTGCCCTACAACGCCATCACCAGTTTCACGCCCATCGCCACCGTAGCCAGTGCCCCTATCGCCATTGTGGTCAACGCCAAGGCAGGCTTCAAGACATTGGCAGACCTCATCTCTCAAGCACGCGCCAAGCCCGGATCGATCAATTACGGTTCGGCAGGTAATGGAACTCCCGGCCATCTGGCGGGCGCCATGTTCTGCAAGGCAGCCGGCATCAAGTTGACCCATATCCCCTACAAAGGCAGCGCCCCGGCGGTCACGGATCTGATCGGCGGGACCATTCCATTGATGTTCGATCCGGTTCAGTCAATATTGCCTCACGTGCTGAGCGGCGCGCTGATTGCGCTGGCTGTGACCAGCCTTACCCGATCAAGGGTACTGCCCAATGTGCCTACCGTATCGGAATCCGGGATCAAGGGCTTCGAAGCAACAGCCTGGTGGGCTGTTTTCGCGCCGGCACAGCTGCCGCCCGAAATAAAACGTCGACTGGCCTCAGCTCTCGAAAGCATCGTCCAGTCTGATAGTTACGCCCGCAGGCTGGGCGACATCGGCGTACAAACTTTGAACGTACCCCTGGCGCCATTTCAAAAAAAGGAAATTGCCAAATGGGGCGACGCCGTTCGTGAAACAGGCCTTTCCCTGGATTGAAACCATGAATTTAAATGACGAAGAAAAAGCCATGCTGGCCGGACAGTTCGGCCAAGTGGCCAAGATAGCCATCGCGCATCAAATCACCGTGGGCGATTTTTTTGGCGCCCGCGATTTCGTTCCGGTCACGCAAGCGCATGTCATGGCCGATACCGAGAGCCTGGGACAGGCCGGCGTGCTGTGGCTGGAAAGCCTGGCCGAGGCCAAAGATGGCCTGCATCGAGTGCGGGTGCCAACCATCACGGATCCACGCGGAACAGACTTTTCAAAAGCGCATGTCATCGGCCAGGCCGACTGGATGCTGCACCTGGAAAGGCGTGCGATCGATGCCTTCGTGGCGCTTGGCGTCAGCATGACAGACACCTGCATCAATTATCAGACGGTGCTGTCGGCGACGCGCGGCGAGCATGTTGCCTTTGGCGATACGGGAGTCGTGATCTACTCCAACTCGGTCAACGGTGCCCGGTCCAATTTTGAAGGCGGCCCGTCCGCGCTGTCGGCCGGACTAACAGGCCGCACGCCGCGCTACGGCTTCCATCTCGGCGAACACCGGCAGGCTACGTTGCGCGTGCGTGTGAGATGGACCCCGCACACCCTTAACGAATGGGGTGCCCTCGGCGGCGTCATCGGGCGTCTGGCCGGAAACTACTGGCAGGTGCCCGTCATAGAAGGCATCGATCGATCTCCCTCTTCGGACGAGCTCAAACATTTTGGCGCCGCCATGGCCAGTTTCGGATCGACCGCGCTCTACCATATCGTCGGGATCACGCCCGAAGCATCACGTCTGCATGATGTCAACGGTCATATGTTGCCGTTACGACATCACATCGAAAAGCGTGATATCGATGCACTACAGGCAAGCTATGCCGTCGACAACCGAGTCGATGTTGTCGTGTTTTCGGCGCCGCAACTCAGCCTGTTCGAATTGCGATCCATTGCCGAGCTGAGCCGAGGGCGCACATTCAAAGTGCCCTTGCTTGCAATCACCAGCCCGCAAATCAAGCCGGACGCCGACAGATTCGGCTACACCGAAACGATTGAATCAGCGGGCGGCACGGTAATGTCGGGCATGTGTTTCTATCAGTCGTACGCACGCGAGATCGCGGAAGCTAAAGGCTGGAAGCACCTGGCCACCAATAGCGCAAAACTGGTCAACATCCTGGGCGGATATGGTTATGTGCCCAAGCTTGCATCCATGGAGGCCTGCATTGTGGCAGCTGAAAAAGGAACACTTCAATGAAAGAACTGATACTGCAGGCCCGCCAGGCGATGGGGCATAAAGTTGCAGGAAAGGCGCTTGTCGCCCACGATGGCCTTTCGGCGCGTTACGACCTGGACCGGCTGCGCGGCGTGTTTTCACGACCCGCCCATAAATTAGCTGGCCAGTCTTATATCGACTGCATCCTGGTTCTGGACACGGCCAAAGGCGGCGTGGCCAGCGCATGGATGCTGTACGAAATGCGCTCGCGCAACATGGCTCCGCGAGCCATTGTGTTCAATTCGGTCAATACCATTCTGGTGCAAGGCGCAGCGCTGGCCGACATCACCATGCTCGCGGGCTTCGATGAAGACATTACCGCTCTGGTGCCGCACGGATCGTGGGTTGAAGTTGATCCACAGGCCAAGACACTGCAGGTAATCGACCAGTCCGGTCAGACCATTGCCGATCCAGCAGGCGCTACAGACGGCATCCCGTTCAAGCATGTGCGTGGGCCTCGGTAAGTTGGCGGCCTTCTTTCGAGGTATCGACTACGGGACACCCGAACGCAGCACATTTGTTACACAAGAAATAGGTCTTCGCCTCCCAATGAATAATCACATAAATTGTAAACAATAAATTATAAAACGTTGACATTATCTATTGTTTATGTCCACAATATGATTATCCAATATGTAGACTCTGAGCCAGAGTTTGCAAAAATTGGAATAAAAATTGTGCGCACAGTGCCGTTTCATGCACGCAAACAAAACATAATCATTGGAGACAAGCCATGCAAGCTCAACTCGATGTCAACGCCAGCCAGGCCGCCGCCGCGCCTACCCGCGTGCGATGGAAGATATTTTTTCTGATGCTGTTCCTGGTTACCATCAACTATGTTGACCGGGCTTCCATATCGGTCGCCATGCCACTGATCGGCAAAGAGTTCAATATTGGCCCAGCAATACAAGGCTTGCTGCTAAGCTCATTTTTCTGGACCTACGCCTTTATGCAAATCCCCGGCGGCATGCTGGCGGACAAGTTCGGACCACGTGTGGTGATCGCCAGCGCAACGTTCTTCTGGGGCCTGTTTCAAGCTGTCGCTGCAGCGTCGGTGAGCTGGGTGATCCTGCTTCTTACTCGCTTAGGCCTTGGCGCATCCGAAGCACCGATCTACCCCGCCGGCGGCAAACTCAATGCCATGTGGATGACACAAAACGAACGCGGGCGCGGCGCGACACTCCTGGATGGTGGCGCCCCATTGGGTTCTGCCCTCGGCGCCATTCTGATCTCGTTTCTGATTGTCATCTTTCACTCGTGGCGCGCAGCCTTCATCATCGCCGGCGTAGGCACAATGATCGCCGGGCTTTGGGCGTGGTATTACATACGCAACAATCCACGTGAACATCCCGGCGCCAACGAGGCTGAAGCTCGCCATATCGAAGGCAGTCACGCCCTGGAACAGGCTACGGAACCGGCCATCGTCAGCGGCCGTTTGCTGGACTTTTTTAAATATCGGTCGGTGTGGGGCATGTTCTTCGGCTGGATGTTTTTCAATACCTTGTTCTACGGGCTGCTGACCTGGATACCCAGCTATCTTTCCGAAGCGCGTGGCTTGAATATCAAACAGATGGGCGGCGCCGTATTCATCATGTTCTTTGCCGGATTTATCGGCGAGTTGGTCGGTGGATGGCTGGCCGACAAATGGCGGGCTGCCGGCGCCTCACAAGGCAAAGTGATGCGCACACTGTGTGGCGTTGCGTCAATTCTCGCTACCATTTCCATTTTCAGTGTTTCGCAGATTACCGATCCCGTTGCGGTCGTTGTCATGCTGTCGGCTACGTTGTTCTTTCTGCGCTGGTGCGGCCTGTACTGGTGCATTCCGGCAATTCTCGGTACGCGCAATACCGTGGGGTTTTTAGGCGGCACGATGAATCTGGGCGGTAACATCGCGGGTGTAGGCGTGCCTATCCTGGTGGGTCTGATCGTACAAATGACCGGGTCCTTCTTTCTGGCATTCATGCTGTTTGCAGCGGCGGGGGTAGGCCTATTCGTTTGCTCTACCTTGCTCATTGATTACAGCAAGAAGCTGCCTGTCTGACATCAAAGCCAGACATCGCCACTATTGGCAACTCGGTGAAAGCCTCAGAACTCATTCTGAGGCTTTCAATAAGTCAATAAAGAGTCTCTAATGCGTATTCTGTTGATTAACCCCAATACATCCCAAAGCGTTTCCGGCCTGATTGCGGCCGAGGCTCGGCGCGCCGCATCGGCCTGCACCCATATCGACGTCGTGACAGCGACATTGGGGGTGGCATACATAGAAACCCGCTTTGAAGCGCTGATAGGCGCATACGCCGCCGCCAATCTGGCCGCCGAGCATGCGTCCGAATACGATGCGATCGTGATTGCTGCCTTCGGAGATCCAGGGCTATGGGGCATCCGCGAAGCGGTCGACATCCCTGTGATCGGGCTCACGGAAGCCGCGCTCATGAGCGCTTGCATGTTGGGTAATCGCTTTTCAATTATTGCGATCTCGCACCGGATCACGGCCTGGTACCGCGAATGTGTGCAGGCCAATGGGCTTGCCGGACGGCTGGCCAGCATACGCTGCCTGCAGCAACCGTTGAGGGATATCGGCACGGTGCAAACCGATCATGAAAGCCGGCTGCGTGAACTATGTATGCAGGCGATTGACGCCGACGGGGCCGATGTGCTGATTCTGGCCGGCGCACCCCTGGCAGGTTTGGCTCGCACCATACGAAATGATATTCCCGTACCTTTGGTCGAGGGCGTTTCCAGCGCGCTGCGGCATGCCGAGACCTTGATCGCATTGTCGCCTGGCATGGCTGAAAGAGGCAGCTTTGCACCGCCGCCACAAAAGCCAAATCAAGGCTTGTCTGCGGCAATGCAAGCATTGCTGAAGCGCGAACGCCCGCCAATATAGCCATGCCTGCATAAGTTTCAGCGCGCAGCCGCATGGAGGCGCGCGTATATAATCCATTCAGATGAAAAATGTTTACAATCCGGCACTGTGATGTTTACTTAATCGTTCAAACCGTCATCGCCGGCCGGCCACTTTATTTTCGAATAATTCAGGAGACGCGGGTTGGACGTATCTGCGACATCGACGGTATTTGATGCCCCCATCCCGCCAAAAGGGCATGAAATGGCAAACGATGAAATCTATCAGCGCATCCAGGTGGCCATCATGGAACGCCGGCTGGCACCTGGCACCAAGCTGGCGGAAGAGCGCCTGACGGAAGCCACGGGTGCGAGTCGCGCCAAAGTGCGTCAGGTGCTTAGTCGCCTGGCGCACGAAAAAGTGGTTACGCTTATTCCGAACCGCGGCGCATTTATTGCTCGTCCCACAGTGCAAGAAGCGCGCGAACTGTTCATCACACGCCGCCTGATTGAACCAGGCATGGTGGACTTGCTCGCAAGGCAGATCACCCCAGCTCAAGTACGCACGCTGCGCCGGCACGTTGCGCAAGAACAGGAAGCCCGCAACGCGAACGACTTGCGTCGCATCATCAGGCTTTCCGGAGAGTTCCACATACATATCGCAGATATGGTCGCCAGCAGTTTTTTACCGCGAATCATGCGCGAGCTGACAGCCTTGACTTGCCTCATCATCACCTTATACGACAAGCCTAACACTCCCGCTTGCCCGCACCATGAACACCGCGACCTGGTTGACATGATCGAAGCGCACGATAGCGCCGGCGCGCAGCAGCGTATGCTGGATCATCTTTTGCATATCGAACACGCATTGGACCTTGACAGCACAGAGCCTGCGCCTCCCGACTTCGACGCAATATTCAAGCGCGATGATACATAGCTTTTTTATCAAGAGGCAAAAATGACAAAACGCATCTTGCTGGGGATGCTTACCCCCTCCTCGAATACGGCTCTGGAACCCATCACCAGCGCAATGGTATCGGGCTTGTCCGGTGTGTCCGCTCACTTCGCGCGCTTTACCGTTACCGAAATATCCTTGCGCGATCAGGCACTAGGCCAATTCGACGATAGCAAAATAATGGAAGCCGCCAAGCTGCTGGCCGATGCGAAGGTTGACGTCATTGCCTGGAACGGAACCTCTTCAGGCTGGCTGGGCTTTGACGCCGATCAACGCCTGTGCCAGCGAATTACCGAGGTCACGGGCATTCCCGCCACCACCTCGGTGCTGGCCTTGAATGAAATTTTCGAGAAAACCGGTGTACGAGATTTTGGCCTTGTCAGCCCTTACCTTACGGAAGTCCAGGAAAAAATTGTAGCGAACTATAAACGTTCAGGATTGAATTGCATCGCTGAACGCCATTTGAATCTGCACGTTAATTTCTCATTCTCAGAAGTCACTGATGAGCAAATCCGCGGCATGGTAACCCAAGTGGCTGCCCAAAGTCCCCAAGCCATTTCAACTTTTTGCACTAACTTGAAAGCGGCGCACTTAGTTCCTGAGCTCGAAACACTCACGGGTATTCCGGTCTATGACACGATCGCTACCGTTGTGTGGAAGTCGCTACGCATAGCCGGCTCTGATACGCGACAAGTGACAGGCTGGGGCCGTCTATTTCAAGATGTGGCATAAGCAGAAACAGCATGAGTACAAGTTTTGATTTGATGATCCGCAATGCGGACATTGCAACCGCCTCGGATCGTTTCAAGTGCGATATCGGCATCAGGCATGGAAAAATTGCGGCGCTCGGCCTGGAGCTGGGCGAGGCAGCTGAAACCATCGACGCCTCCGGCCTGTTGGTGTTGCCAGGCGGTATAGACGCACATTGTCACTTGGATCAACCCATGCCGCACGGTCTGCGCATGGCGGACGATTTTGCTTCGGGCACACGGTCGGCCGCCTGTGGGGGGACGACCACGGTCATTCCTTTTGCTGCCCAAACCAAAGGACGATCACTACAAGCAGCGGTCGATGATTATCACAACCGTGCTACAGGCAAAGCCGCTATTGATTATGCGTTCCATTTGATCGTCACCGACCCGACGCCAGAGGTACTGCAAAACGAGTTGCCTCGATTGATTCAAAAGGGCTATACCTCGTTCAAGATCTATATGACCTACGATGATCTCAAACTGAATGACCACGAGATCCTCAAGGTGCTGGACGTTGCTCGAACCCATGATGCGCTGGTCATGATCCATGCCGAGAACTCCGACTGCATCACATGGCTTACTGAACGCCTGGCCAGCCAAGGGCATACTGCGCCAAAGTTTCACGCCGTCTCACGACCGATGGCCGTCGAACGCGAAGCGACCCACAGAGCGATCACCTTTTCCGAACTCGCCGGAGTGCCCATTCTTATCGTGCACGTATCAGGCCGCGAGGCCATTGAACAAATACGCTGGGCGCATGGGCGCGGATTGCGAATTTATGCCGAAACCTGCCCGCAATACCTGTTCCTGACAGAACAAGACCTGGATGCTGATGGCTACCAGGGAGCGAAATGCATTTGCAGCCCTCCTCCGCGTGACAAACAAAACCAGGAAGCCGTCTGGAACGGCTTGGCCCACAACGTTTTTTCGATATTTTCATCGGATCATGCCGCCTTTCGTTACGACGACCCGCAAGGCAAGAAGTTCGAGGGCAAAGAACAGGCTTTTCAATACATCCCAAACGGAATTCCTGGCCTTGAAACACGGCTTCCCCTGCTATTTTCCGGCGGAGTGACGACAGGCCGTATCGACATTCATCAATTTGTGGCGCTCACGGCGACCAATCCTGCAAAAATGTACGGGCTGTATCCGCGCAAAGGCTCAATTATGGTGGGCGCCGATGCCGACATTGCTCTATGGGATACCCAGCGCCGCGTGCTTATTGATAACAAGATGCTCCACCACAACGTCGACTACACGCCGTATCAAGGCCTGGAAGTCCAGGGCTGGCCTGTCCTCACGCTTTCTCACGGCAAAGTCGTCAGTCGAGAATTTTCGTTTGTGGGAAAATCAGGCGACGGCAAGTTTTTATCCTGCGGCAAACCCATGATCGGAAGGTATTACCTATAATATTTTCAGTCTCGGCCCCTTCTGCCGAGAACGTTTTGTCGGAAATAAGCCATGCCGCGTATTTTGATTCTGGGTGCCGGATTTGCCGGCTTATGGGCTGCTGTGGGCGCAGCACGACGACTCTCCGAATCAGCCCAATCCGGTAAGAAGATCGAAATTCTTGTCGTTAACAACAGGCCGTTTCATAGCGTGCGCGTGCGCAACTACGAGCAAGATCTCGACCCCACGCGTGTCCCACTGGCCGAAGTGCTCGATCCCATTGGGGTGAAATGGATGGAAGGCGTTGTGCTCGGCATTGACACGCGCCTTCGCAAAGTGCCCGTTCAAACGCGGGGCGGAACCGAGCTTATAGACTATACGCGCCTGGTCGTGGCGTTGGGCAGCAAGCTTGTGCATCCGGACATCCCCGGCCTAGCTGAACATTCGTTCGACGTCGATACCATCGAGGGGGCGGAAAAGCTGCAACGGCATTTGCTGGCACTGCCATCGTCAAAACATGATCGCGGCCGCTACGTGGCCGTTGTTATTGGCGCGGGTCTTACGGGCGTGGAAATCGCGTCGGAATTACCCGCGCGGCTTGCAGGCATAGCCGGAAGCGCGCAAAACGTTCGCGTACTCCTGGTGGATCGTTCGGTAAAAATCGCCCAGGCGATGGGCCAAGCCCAACCTGTCATCGAACAGGCCATGGGCGCATTGAAGGTGGAACTCAAGCCCGGCACTTCCATCAAGAACCTGACAGATACGGCTGTCGAATTATCAGATGGCGAAATTATTGAAACGCCCACGGTCGTTTGGTGCGGCGGCATGCGAGCCAACTCACTGACAGAGCAGTTTCCGGTTGCCCGCGATGAGCTTGGCCGTCTTCCGGTCGATGCCTGTCTTCGCGTGCAAGGACTGCCCGATATATTTGCCACAGGCGATTGCGCGCGGATTCTTATCGATGGGACGCGGCCATCGGTAATGTCTTGCCAACACGGACGGCCAATGGGGCGATATGCGGGCCATAACGTTGTCGCGGACTTGCTGGGCCAGGCATTGCTGCCGCTTCATGTCGATTGGTATACGACGATTGTCGATCTCGGCCCGTGGGGTGCTGTCTATACTGAAGGTTGGGATAGAAAGTTGATAACGCAAGGCGCGCAGGCCAAGCGCACCAAGCGGTTGATTAACGGCCAACGGATATATCCGCCGCGCACGGGGCGCCGCGAGGATATTCTTCAGGCTGGCGCTCCTATAGTGCAAGCACCGCCGCCCGACAATTTACCGGGGTGCTGATTGCCGGTGTCCGTAACGACCCGAGCGTTGCTCTGAGTGTCAATTCGTTTGACTTTCATTTATGGCACTCTTTGCCCGTTGGCATTATTGACAACGCGAACAATCGTTGGCATCATAGACAGCATAAAAGCCGAACTGATCCTCGATTTCAAATACGTGGAGGCTGACGGCTCGATTATCCAAACGACGGTCTGGAAAATCTCTACGCCTGTGCCACCTACGACACACGGATTCAAGTATCGGCGGGTTTATTCGGCCGGCGGAATGCGGATTGTAGGATTCGACAATGAGCGCGGAAAAGGCGATCACCGTCATTCGGACGGCAAGGAATCCATCTGCGAATTCTTCGACCTGAATCAACTGATCGAAGGCTTCATCGTTGAAGTCGGTAAACGGAGAAAATAGCCATGCAACGTAAACTGACCATTTCAACCAATCCAGACTGGCAAAACGTCTTGCGCAGCACAATGACTCACGCCAAGGTCGGCCTAAAAGCGGCTAAGTATCAAGGAGAAGTCCTGAATTTCGAAACACCCGGGACATTCTTTGCGCATCTGACAGAACGACGCTGGGAAATGATTCACAAATTACAAGGCGCTGGAGTCGTCGGCGTTCGGGAGCTTGCCCGCCGTCTGGGTCGAGACGTAAAACGCGTACACGAAGATGCCGCAGCCCTGGTAGAACTGGGATTGCTAGAGCGTGTTGAATCAGGCGCGCTGAACTGCCCTTATACCGATATTCACGTCGATATGCATATGGCCAAGCAAGTGGCATAAGAATAGCGAGTAGCGCGATTTACCCCAGTATGGCGACCAAACCCAACCCTCACTCAATCCATGGATGAAAATGTAATCGCGGCGATGGCACGGTGGCCCAATGTGCCGGATGTCTTCGGCTGGCTTTCGCTCACCGAGCGTGGGCAATGGCGTTTGCATCCGCGTGGCGATGCGCTGTCCACGGCTGCGGGCGAGCCTATCGCCAATTCGCAGATTCTGCAGTTCATTGGGCGCAATTACAAGGGCGATGAACTCGGGCGCTGGTATTTTCAGAATGGCCCGCAAAGGGTCTTTGTGCGGCTGGACGCAGCGCCGTATATCTTGCATACGACGGATGAAACACCAGGCCTGCGCACGCATAACGGGCTGGATGTGGATGCGGTGCGAGGCTGGTGGCTGGACGGCGCCGGACGCCTTTACGCTCAGACGGAACACGGCCCCGGTTTGATCGCCGGGCGGGATTTGGCGGCGGTGCTGGCGGGGCTTTATACGGCAGAGGGGGAACGCTTGATGAACGTCCTGGAGGGCGAACCCGATGGAGGCCCGGCGAATATTGAATTGCTGCGGCGGCGAGGGCCAATTCGGATGGCCGGGCGGGTGGCACCCACAAGGGGTGCCGCTACAACAAGGGGTGCCGCTACAACAGGGGGTGCCGCTACAACAGGGGGTGCCGCTACAACAGGGGGTGCCGCTACAACTGGGCGACGGGCGGCCACGCTAGAATCAACGGACGAAACGGCGCCTATGCTACTCAATTTCTGCGCAGCGGCTGCGATTCCGGAAATACTCGGGTTTGCGCGTTGTCCAAAGGGAGATTAGTTCGAATGGGTTCTGGGCGAACGAATGCCAGGGGTGACTGCTCTAACCACCATGGGCGACCACAAGGGTTGCCCCTACGGTAAAATTGGATCATGACTGCACACGCTCCCACCTTCTATTTCCCTGCTCCCCGGACACAAGAATTTTGTAGTCAATGCGGCTCGCCGCTGACTCGCATGGTGCCGCCCGACGATAACCGGCAACGCGATGTGTGCGAACACTGCGGCGCTATTCATTATCAGAATCCACGCAATGTGGTGGGCGTACTGCCGGTCTGGCAAGACAAAATCCTGTTGTGCCGCCGCGCGATCGAACCGCGTTACAACACCTGGACGCTGCCTGCCGGGTTTATGGAACTGGGTGAAACCACGGCGCATGGCGCAGTGCGCGAGACAGACGAAGAGGCCGGAGTCCAAATCGAACTGGGGCCTCTTTATACCGTTATCGACGTACCGCACGCAGAGCAGGTTCATTTCTTTTATCTGGCCAAGGTGCTGGATCCACGCCTGAATCCGGGCCACGAAACGCTTGAAGCAGCCTACTTCTCTGCAAACGAAATTCCTTGGGAAAATCTGTCTTTTCGAACTGTCATCACCACTCTCAAGCACTATCTGCAGGACAAGGAAACCGGGGTGTTCCCGATTCACCACTACTCAGTTCCCCATCCCTTGCCCAAGGATTAAGGACAAGACCTTGCATACGCTTGTCTGGCTCGACGGCACAACTCCCCTGCCAAATGCGAGCACGGCGCAGGCGGACGGGCTGCTGGCGGCAGGCGGCGAACTTTCGATTGCGCGCCTGACCGAAGCTTACTCCAAAGGCATCTTTCCCTGGTTTAGCGAACGCAGCCCGGTGCTGTGGTGGAGCCTGGATCCGCGCATGGTGCTGGCTTGCGCGCAGTTCTCGCCGTCCCATTCACTGCGTAAAAAGCTGCGTCAACTAGCTCGTTGCGAACTTGATCGCGAGGCTCCTGTTCAAATCAGAATGGATACCGCATTTGCCGAAGTCATGACGGCATGCGCGGCCCCCAGGGACGGGCAAGACGGCACCTGGATCTGCGCGCAGATTCAAGAAGCTTACCTGGCCTGGCATCACGCCGGACATGTGCATAGCATCGAAACCTGGCACGACAACCAATTGGTCGGCGGCCTGTATGGCGTCAGTCTAGGCGGCGTATTTTGTGGCGAATCCATGTTCAGCCGCATTGATGACGGCTCTAAGCTGGCCCTGGCTTATCTGGTGAAATTCCTGATGCGCAACAAGGTGCCGCTGATCGACTGTCAGCAACAAACCCGGCACTTGGCCAGCCTGGGCGCGCGGCCTATTCCACGCCCTGAATTCCTGCTTTACCTGCAAGATGCCTTGCAACGGCCCGAGCCGCCCTGGGGGTCGGGGCAGCTCTTGCAATCGGGAGAACTTGCCCCCTTGCCGCTAAAAACGCCATAATGGTTTGAAGCGGTCTGCGCTACACCTGCAAAACAGACCTCCAACTTTAGCCGGGCCTCGCCATGAGCCATCCAACCGAACTGAATTTTAAAACCTTACAGTTTTATGCGACGGCGCCCTACCCGTGCAGCTACCTGCCCGATCACGTCGCGCGCTCCCAGGTTGCCGCGCCCGCGCATCTGATCGACACGGCCACTTATTCCCGGCTTGTCGAACAGGGTTTCCGACGCAGCGGCCTGTTCACTTACCGACCGTACTGCGATGCCTGCCAGGCCTGCATTTCAATTCGCGTCGACACGCAACGGTTTCGTCCCAGCCGCACCCAGCACAAAGCATGGAACCGTCATCACCATTTGCAGAGCCGTACCATGCCGCTGCACTGGGAGGTCGAACACTTCGATCTGTACCGCCGATATCAGGCGGGCCGCCACGCTGGAGCAGGCATGGATGAAGACAGCCAGGCCCAATACACGCAATTCCTGCTGGCCAGCCGGATCGACTCGTACCTGGTGGAATTCCGTTCGCCGGCCGGAGCGCTGCAAATGGTGTCGATAGTCGACCGCCTGGAAAGCGGTTTGTCGTCGGTATATACCTTTTTTGATCCTGACGCGAAAGGCAGCCTGGGAACCTACGGCATACTCTGGCAAGTCGAACATTGCAAACAGATAGGCTTGCCCTGGTTGTATCTCGGATACTGGATTGGAGAAAGCCGTAAAATGGCGTACAAATCGCAATTCAGGCCATGCCAAATCCTGCACCAGGGGGTTTGGATCGATCGGGTCGATCCAGCCTAACCCAGACACGCACATCCGTTTCCAGCAACACTACTTCAAAGAGCCGCCAGGCCACCAAGTCTCTTCATGTCATTCCTGTTCAATTCGTACGCACTGGTCCGACCGGCCTTATTTTCCCTGGACGCCGAAACGGCGCATGAGCTGACCTTGCGCTCATTGCAAAAAAGCTACGACTGCCGTCTGACGCGCGGGTTGCTGCATGCCCGGCCTGGCCAACCGGTCCGCCTGATGGGCTTGGACTTGCGAAACCCTGTGGGCCTGGCCGCCGGCCTGGATAAAAATGGCGCCCACATCGATGCGCTGGGAAATCTGGGCTTCGGCTTTATCGAGGTAGGAACCGTTACTCCCAAGGCCCAAGCCGGCAATCCCAAGCCACGCATGTACCGACTGCCGCGCGCCCAGGCCCTAATCAACCGACTGGGTTTCAACAATCACGGTCTGGCCACATTCATCCAGAACGTGAAAAACAGCCAGTGGCGTGCAGAGGGCGGAATTCTCGGGCTGAATATTGGTAAAAACGCCAGCACGCCGATCACCCATGCAGTCGACGATTATCTGCTAGGGCTCGAAGGGGTCTATCCTCATGCCGACTATATCACCGTGAATATTTCCTCACCCAATACCCGCGAACTGCGCAGTTTGCAGGGCCAGGATGAGCTGGCGGGCCTGCTGGGGCCGTTGCAGGAAAAACGCCAGGCACTGGCTGACCAACACGGGCGGCTGGTGCCACTGGTAGTTAAAATCGCCCCGGATCTGAACACCGAGCAAATCGACATCATTGCGGATGCCTTGGTGCGCCACGGAATCAATGGCGTCATCGCTACCAACACCACCCTTTCGCGCGATGGCGTGCAGGGCTTGCCTTATGCGCACGAGGCAGGCGGCCTGTCGGGCCCCCCCGTTCATGCGCAGTCGCTGGCCGTCATTGCGCGGCTTAGACAGCAATTGGGAAATTCATTGGCCATCATCGGCGTAGGAGGCATTGCCACCGGCAGGCAGGCGCAGGAAAAAATCGCTGCCGGCGCCGATGCAGTGCAACTCTACACGGGTCTGATATATCGTGGTCCGGCACTTATAGGCGAGTGCGTGCGGGCACTCTCCTGATCCACGGTGCAAGCTGGCCCGCGCATTTTGCCGGAGCCGCAGATAAAAAAACCCTGGAAGCCATCTCCAGGGTTCAATACTGCTCGAATCTACGATTGTACTGCTACATCATACTGCTCGCAGCGGCGTTACCACCGCTGCCGGCCAAAGCCTATTAAGCCGCGCTGCGGCGCGAGCGAGACGTAGCCTTGGCGACATCAGCGGCTTCGGTCGCAGCCTTGAAGGTTGCGTTGGTCGCGGCGTTGATGTTCGACTCGGCGACTTCGGCAGCCTGTTTGGCAGCCTTGCTAACCGACTCGTAGGCACTCGCGGCGTTCGCCAGCGTGGATTTCAACAAGGCCACGGCGCTTTCCGAGCCCGTAGGGGCGTTTTTCGAAAGCTGCTCGATGGCTTCAGACACGTGTTGCTGGCCTTGAGCGATTTGTGCTTCGGTCAGTTTGGACAGGTCAGCTTGCACACCCGACACAATATCGTAAATATGCTTGCTGTACGCCAGCGCTTTTTCGGCGCCGGGCTGAACCAGACCCGAGGTAAAGCTCATCGCTTCTTGCGCATCTTTAACTTCAATGGCTTGTTGCGATTTTTGGGCCATTTCGTCAAGGGTTGCTTTCAATACTTTGACATTCAAGTCGACGAGCTTTTCGAAACCACCGAAAAACGTGCCTTGAACGGCAAGAAATTTGTCCAGGGAGGCTTTTTGGCTAGCCAAAACTTGTTGGGGGATT
Organism: Candidimonas sp.; assembly: GCA_004297945.1. Taxonomy (GTDB): domain Bacteria; phylum Pseudomonadota; class Gammaproteobacteria; order Burkholderiales; family Burkholderiaceae_B; genus Paralcaligenes. Next base: position 19,133 of record SCRC01000018.1, read on the forward strand.
GCGCTCATGATCATTTCCTTCGTTAAGCCGACGGTTTGTCGACTGTAATAATTGAACAAGGGTTCAAATTAAGTTTGAAGAAGGCTAAGCAAATCACCTAACTGTGAAAACCTTCTTTGTTGCACTGCACAATTTAAATTCTACCTGAATAAAATGCGCTGTCAAGCATTATTTGCTGCAACGCAACAAAAGCTCGTATTATTTGAAATTAAATGTATCGGGCCTGGCTAAACAAAGGTGGCCTGACTAAACAAAGATGACGGGAAGGAAACAGCAATGGCAGCCACAAGGGCTGCCGCTACATAGCTGCGGATACGTTTATGTATGTAGCGGCAGCCCTTGTGGCTGCCATTTCAGCCTTTCGTATAGCGACACCTCTTGCGAGCGCCACCACGCCGAGAGCTAGGACGATCCCGATGAATCCGGACCCTCGTAACCCAAGGCTTCGGAAATTTGCGCGGCGGTGCGTTGCAGAAGGCTGATCCATTCGTCACGCATACGTTCGGCGGGCGCGGAAATCGACAAACCGGCCTGCAATTTGCCGGTATCGTCGTATACCCCTGCTGCAATGCAGCGTACGCCCAGCTCCAGCTCTTCGTTGTCGCGTGAATAGCCGTGACGCCGCACCAGGGCCAGATCGCGCTCAAGCTGTTCGATTTGCGTAATGCTGTTGCGCGTGGTGCCGGCCAGGCCAGTGCGCATGGCGTACGCCTTTACCTGGCGCGGGTCGCTGGTCGAAAGGAATAGCTTGCCGGTCGACGTCAGATGCAACGGCGCCCGCCCGCCTATGGCCCGGACCACCTGCATCCCCGAGCGCTCGCTCCACGAGCGTTCAATGTACACAATTTCATCACCCTGCTGCAACGATAAATTAACGGTCTGCCCCGTAGCTTTATGCAGTTCCCGCATCGGCTCTAACGCCACTTCCCGCACATTCAGACGCCCCTTGACCAACGAACCCAGCTCCAGCAGGCGCATGCCCAGTTGATAAAGGCCGCTGTCGACCCGTTCCACGTAGCGTCCTACAACCAGATCATTCAAGATTCGATGGGTGGTCGATGTGTGCAACCCCGTTACAGCGGCAATGTCCTTCAAAGCGACAGGCTCGGCCTGCCTGGCCAAGACATCCAGCAACAGCATCGCCCGCTCCAGCACTTGTATCGTGATGGGCGATCCATTGGTGGAGGAGGCCAAGGCGGCCGACGTAAAGGCAGGAGATCTAGGCATGGTTTTTAGTTGACGCGCCGCAACAATCCCATAATATGAAAAAAAGGGGGTTGGGCGCAAGTTTTTTTTTGGGGGAGAGGCCGCGAGGGGTCGCGTTGCAGATCTGGCAGTGATGGCAGCCACAAGGGGTGCCGCTGCATGAATGACGGTCAGGTTTTTGTAGTGGCACCCCTTGTGGGTGCCATGTCGGCGACCGGGCCTGCACCTATTCTTCGGGAGGCGTCAGGGATCCACCCACATTCAGGACTTCGCTGCGCAAAAAGGCCAAGGCTTGGGCTGCGGCGACGGGTTCTCCTTTGACGCCAAGATCAATATGCGGGTGGCCGGCGTCACCCATGCTAGGCAGGCTGAAAGCCTTGACGCCGGGCCATTTTTTTTCGAGCTCTTCGAGGGCCGGCGTAATCCGCGATTCGGGTAGTTTGAATGCCAGGAAGGAATGCTCCACCCGTGTAATGTAGTGATGCCATTGACTATAGCGCGTGTCGAGAGTCCATTCCATCATGGGCCAGGCCATGACGGGAAAACCCGGCATAAAGGTATGGTTGCGGATGAAAAACCCTGGAATCTTGTTGTATGGGTTGGGTACGATCTCGGCGCCCAAAGGAAACACGCCCATTTGCAGACGCTGCTGATTTTCAGCCAAAGACATGTCTGCACTGCCCGAGCCGCGGCGCGCATTATCGGCGCAACGCTCGGCAATCAGGCGTTCCGCTTCGGGATGCAAGACCAGCTTCAGCCCCAGCGCCTGCGCGGCTGCCTGACGGGTCTGGTCGTCTGGCGTAGCACCAATGCCGCCGCAGCAAAACACAATATCATCGCTGGCAAAACTGCGTACGAGCGTATCGACGATGGTCGCACGATCATCGGACACAAACTCGGCGCCGCCCAGTTGCATGCCGCGCCGCGACAGAAGCTCAACCATTTTGGCAAAGTGCTTGTCTTCACGGCGCCCGGAAAGAATTTCGTCGCCGATGATGATCAGCCGAACCCGGGGCTGTTTAATTGTGTTCATACAAAACTTCTCGTACTGAAAAAAGGAATGTTATTCCATTTCCAGATCAATTGTGAGTTGGCTAACATGGCAGCCACAAGGGCTGCCGCTACATTAGTGCCAGGTAAGTTTCAACGGAATCAGGCATCGACAATGGGTTCCAAACGCAACTGCCGCAATGCTTCCAGGCCATAGTGCGCGAACACCAGCGCGGAAAACACCGGCAAGACGATCCAGGCGGGTGGGAACAAATTGATGAGCGATAGGCACAGGCCTATCAGCCAGAATTGCTTCTTGTGACGGCGCCACAAAATTCGCCTTTCTTGAGCGCTGGCATGTTCGATTATCGAATCGACCTTCAACATGCCACTGAAAGCAAAGGCCCACCACAAAACCGGCAACACCAACGCCAAGGGAGGAATCAGCCACAACGGCATGGTCAGCAGCCAGCCAATCGCAAAAACAGCACCTACCCAGACGGCATTCCAAACACTTACCGCAGTTGAGAATTGACCTTGTCGTTTCAAGCCCGAATAATCGCGCGTCTCGAGATGCCTGAGCACAATAGGCATGACAAAAATGGCCGCAATCACCAGACCCATGATGCCTGCCACAGGAAGCAAAATACCCGCCGCCATCATGGGCACCAGATAAAATTTGATGGAAAAAAGCCCGATCGCCAGCATCCACTGATCGATATGATTAAGCACGCCCCAACCCGAAGCCTGGGCGTCAAGCCAATGCGTGAGCGGCGTCCAGAATCCCCAAAGCAATAAAATGGCTCCCAGCAGCGCAATCAGCAACGGCATGACAATGGCCAGCAACATTTTGGGATGGCACTGCGAAACCAGCGCGCGCCTGAAAGCCAGCCCGATTCCCGCAAAGCCTCGCGAGATCGAAGATGGCTGTCGCCGGACCGTCAGATTGGAGTTGCTTGTTATTGCCATTTGGAAATTTGAAAGTTGGTATCATGACTATCATAGTCAAACTTGATGCAATTTTCTTCCATGCCCGTATTCAATCCGTTACATAATCTGTCGGCACTGTCGGCACAGCTTCGGGCCGTCCATGGTCTGGTAGTGGTCTGTTATTGCGCGCAATGGTGCGATACCTGCAAAAAATACGAGGCCGATTTCACCCAACTGGCCGGCGAATATCCACAACACGTTTTTGTCTGGGTCGACATCGAAGAAAATCCCGAACTGCTGGGTGATGAAGACGTCGAAAACTTCCCCACCGTATCGGTGCAAAGCGCACAGGGCCATCGGTTTTTCGGCACACTGATGCCCTATATAAACCACCTTGCGCGCCTGATAGACCAGATCGAAACAAACGCTGGAAAGACGACGACGGATGGCCCGCCGCTGCTCACCTCTTTATTAGCGCCTTCCGCCCAGTAAGACGCCCACCCCTTTTTTGGCGGCGATGGCCTTGGCCGGATTAGCCTCGGCTTCGGCCACAACGGCCGAGGCCTGAGGCACATAGGGTTTAGAGAAAAAATCATCCACTGGCGACGTCGAGCCAAAGCCCGAGGAATAGCCCCCACGCCGGCCATGATCACGGCTGCTGCCGGCGCGTTCACGGCCACGGACTCGCTCATGACTGCTGACGCTCACACGCGCCCCAGGCGGTAATGCCAGATGCCCGCGCGGAATCTTGGCCTTGATGAGTTTTTCGATATCGAGCAGGTAACGCTCTTCGTCGGGCGCGTAAAAAGCGATTGCCTCGCCCGATGCGCCAGCGCGCGCCGTGCGTCCGATGCGGTGCACGTAATCTTCCGCGTTATAGGGCAGATCGTAATTGATAACGCAAGGTACACCTGGCATGTCCAGGCCACGCGCCGCCACGTCGGTGGCGACCAGAACTTCGAGCTCACCGGCTTTAAAGGCTTCAAGCGCCTTCATGCGATCAAGCTGACTTTTATCACCATGAATGGATTCGGCCTTTACGCCGTCTCGCTCCAACTGACGGGCCAGCCGACTCGTGCCGATTTTGGTGTTCGAAAATACGATTACCTGGTTCAGGCCGCGCGACTTGACCAAATGCACCACAGCAGCACGTTTGTCGTCGCCCGACAGAGGATAGGCGATTTGCGATACGTTTTCGGCCGTTGCATTGCGGGCGGCGACCTCGATTTCGGCCGGATTGTTCAAGAAACTACGCCCCAGCTTGCGAATCTCATTGCTGAAGGTGGCTGAAAACAGCAAGCCCTGGCGCTGGGCCGGCAACAGGCGAATAATACGATCCAGATCAGGCAAAAAACCCATGTCCAGCATCCGATCGCCTTCGTCCAGCACCAGTATGCCAACCTGGCTCAGGTTGACGTTTTTTTGCTCAACGTGATCAAGCAAGCGGCCCGGCGTGGCAATCAGTATTTCGCAACCGCGCCGCAAAGCGTCGCGCTGCGGCCCGATATCGACACCGCCAAACACCACGGCCGAACGCAGAGGCGTCGCCTGGCAATAGCGAATGACGTTATCGGACACCTGATCGGCCAGCTCGCGCGTAGGGGTCAGGATCAGCGCGCGCACGGGATGGCGCGCAGGCGATGCGCTGCTGCTCGCGAAAGGCATTAGCCGGTGCAATATCGGCAAGGTAAACGCTGCCGTTTTCCCGGTCCCGGTTTGCGCCGCCCCCATGACGTCTCGCCCATCCATCACAATAGGGATGGCCTGAGCTTGTATGGGAGTGGGAATGGTGTATCCGGTTTCAGCGACGGCCTGCAGAATGTTTGGGTGCAGGCCAAAGTCGGCAAACGTGGTGGCGGGGGTATCAGAAAGGGTAAATTCAGTCATTGAGAGTGGTAGACGCCTGACACGGGAACACCCCGGACACGCTTTGATAATCCGGCTATTTTAGCGCAGCATGGCTGGCGCACGACAACTGGCCTGCCGCCGAACCCCGAAGTGTCGTTAAATATCCACGAAACGGGACACTCGGCAAGCCATCCGCGCCAAACTCGCTGCTTGCTACAATAAGACCTCAATTTCAGGAGTGCATAATGTCGATGTCTGATCGAGACGGCTTTATCTGGTATGACGGCAAGCTTGTGCCGTGGCGCGATGCCACTACTCACGTCCTGACACACTCCCTGCACTATGGCCTGTCTGTCTTCGAAGGCGTACGCGCCTATCATACCGACATCGGCACCGCGATCTTCAAGCTGCACGAACATACCAAGCGCCTGTTCAATTCGGCTCACATCTATCAAATGCCCATGCCCTATGATCGCGAAACGATCATCGAAGCACAATGCGAAGTGGTGCGGCGCAATCAGCTGGAGTCGTGCTACATCCGCCCTATCGTGTTTTATGGCTCGGAAAAAATGGGCGTGTCGCCCAAAGGCGCGCAGGTGCATGTGGCGATCGCGGCTTGGCCGTGGGGCGCGTATCTGGGCGACGAGGCTTTAAAACAAGGCATACGCGTCAAGATATCTTCCTTTGCACGCCAGCACGTTAACGTCACGATGCCGCGGGCCAAGGTCGCCAGCACCTACGCCAATTCGATCATCGCCAACGCCGAGGCTCTGGATCACGGCTACGATGAAGCCATTTTGCTGGACACCGACGGCTTCGTCGCCGAGGGTTCGGGCGAAAATATTTTTATCGTCAAGGATGGCGCGCTGTGCGAGCCTGAAATCGCCTCGGCGCTAACGGGCATCACACGCTCGACCATACACACACTGGCCTCGGACTTGGGCATCCCCCTACATACCAAGCGCCTGACACGCGACGACCTGTACATTGCCGATGAAGCCTTTTTTACAGGCACGGCCGCCGAGGTCACGCCCATCCGCGAAGTGGACAGACGCGTCATCGGCTCGGGCAGCCGCGGGCCAGTCACGGAAAAGCTGCAAAAGGCTTTTTTCGATGTGGTCAATGGCCGCAATCCCAAATACCTGGGCTGGCTCACCAAGGTATAAATTCACGCTTACCCAGATTACGTTTACTCCCAGGAAAAATCCATGTCCAGCGCCGCCAAGCCATTCCAGCCCGAGCAAGCCACCATTTTCGTCCAGGCCAATGACCTGCCGGTATACTGTCCGGGGCCTCATGCACCGCTCTGGAGCATGCACCCGCGTGTCTACATCGAAGTTGTCAAAACCGGTCGCGCCTTATGCCCATATTGCGGCGCAGCCTACCAGCTTAAAGATGGCGAGCACGTATCCGGTCACTAAACAGTAGGCCCCCGACACTCCAGACCCTTCCCAAACACGCGCTGATTATCATTCATGTTTGCTACTCCCGACGAAGCGGAAAACGCCTTTTATGAGGCTCTGCGCCAGGCCGATTTGACTCGGCTGATGCAGGTCTGGGCGGACGATGAAGAAATCGTCTGCGTACACCCAAGCGGCACGCGCCTCACCGGTTATGCCGCAGTGCACAGTTCGTGGCAGCAAATTCTGGCCGACGGACCCTTAACCATTTACCCGATGCATCCCGTTGCCATGACCACCCTGTTAAGCGCCGTTCATGTCCTGATCGAACAGGTCGCGCTTACCGGAGCACAGAGTGGGAAAACCGTCAATTTCCACACCAGCAACGTCTTTCATAAAAGCCCAACCGGCTGGCGCATGGTATTGCATCATGTATCGAATGCACCGGCTGACGCCAGGATGTTCGACCTGCAGGACATCCCCGACACCTTGCATTAAAAGCCGTTTTGACCGCACAGATAGATTCCTCGCCCTGCCCCAACCCGGTATGGCTGCCAGGGCGCCATACGCAAACCCTGTATGGCGCTCTGGGCGCCGGGTATCATCGGATCGCGTTCGTGCGTGACCGGGTCGACACCCCTGATGGCGACTTTATCGATTTCGACTGGACAGGTCCCGGACTGTTCTCTGATCGAACGGCACAGGGAAAATCGGTCAAACCCGACCCGTCACTTGCCAGAACGGCCGCAAGACGTTGGATACAAAAAGGCGATTGGGAGAATCTGCCAACAACCCTTGGCACGCCAGCCCTGATCTTGTTTCACGGCCTGGAAGGCAGCAGCCGCAGCCATTACGCTCAATCCATTGCTCAGTACTTTCGGGTACGCGGATGGGTCGTGGCCATCGCGCATTTTCGCAGCTGTTCGGGTTTTTCCAACCGCATGGCACGGGCCTATTTTTCAGGCGATTCAGTCGATCTCAATTTCATGCTGAGTACGGTTCGCGCTCGCGCGCCTCATGCAAAATGGCATGCCGTAGGCGTGTCGCTGGGGGGCAACGCCATGCTGAAGTATCTGGGCGAGAACCCTAAAGATTCCCGGTGGCTGGCCGCCAGCGCCGCAATTTCGGTGCCGCTGGATCTGGCGGCCAGCGGCCATGCCCTGACCGACACCCTCGCTGGGCGCCATCTGTACACCCCCTATTTTCTGAAAACCATGAAGGAAAAGGTGCTTGAAAAAAGCAGGCGTTTCCCGGGTGTCATTGATGTCTTCCGGCTGGGCCACGCGAAAAGTCTACGCGATTTTGATGACATCTATACCGCGCCCATGCACGGCTATATCAATGCGCTGGATTACTGGTCGCGCGCTTCGAGCAAGCCTCATCTGAAGAAAATCAGCGTGCCAACTCTGGTGCTCAACGCCCGTAACGACCCCTTTGTTCCCGAGCCGTCCCTACCCGGATCGAGCGAGTGTTCGAATCAGGTGCTATTGCACCAACCGGCCGAAGGTGGCCACGCCGCGTTCGTGAGCGGCACATTCCCGGGAAACATTGGCTGGCTGCCGCAACGCATTGCGCGTTATTTCGAAGCCGGAGTTTGAGCCGGTTCGTGGCAGTATCTATAAAGCGCTGATGGCAGCCACAAGGGCTGCCGCTACAAGTTTCACGTGTGCGTTTTTGGCAGCCCTTGTGGCTGCCACTTCGTTGGAAATTGAGGCGATATTTATAGAATATCGATTGCGGCCATAAGGATCGCCCCGTTATTTCCGTTTAAAACGCTGCAGTAATTCACGTTCGGTGTCCAGCCGTTTCCTGATGGCACTAATCTGCGCATCGAGTTCGGACTTGGTATAAAAATTGCTCGATAAGCTGCGCGCCTGCTGTAGTTGTTCAACCGCAGTCGATAAGGCGCCCGTCTGTTCATAATACTTGGCCATGGCGCGTCGTGCTTGCACTTTCTGCCCCAGGCGTTCATAGCTTTGCGCCTGTAGCCGATGCAATATGGCCAGGTCGGGCCACTGCGCTACGCGCTGGGCCAAAAACTGGATGGCCTCGTTGTCTCTTCCAGCCTTTTGCAACACATCTACCCGAGCCAAGGCCAGCGCCTCATTGTCCGGCCAGCGCGTTCCAGCCGCTTGTGCCTGCGCGCGCGCCGATTTCTGATCGCCGCGTTGACTCGCCAGTTGGATCGCCAAGCACGCCAGTTCGGGCGAATCGACTCCACCCGCACGAGCCTTTTGCAAGGCGGCATCGGCCTGATCCAACTGATTACTTTTCCAGGCCGCATACGCCAGCCCATACCAGGCAGCCGAGCGCTGAACACCAGTCAGCGAACCGGCATCTTGCCGCAACTGTCGCAATGCCTCTTCACGCGTCTGGCGGTCTTGCGCTTGCACCACCCGAAGCTTCGCCCGCAAATACCAGAAGGTATCCGTATCGCGATGGTGCACCGGCGGCAGTTCGCTCGCCCGGTTTTCAATATCGGACAAGCGCTGTATCGATAAGGGATGGGTGCTCATGTACGCGCCGCCTCCCGCTCCTTCATTCAGACCGGAGCGTTTCATCAGCAGCGTAAACATCTGTACCATGCCTTGCGGGTCGTAACCGGCACGGCGCAGCATCTCGAAACCCGCGCGATCAGCCTCCTGCTCGGCCTGGCGCGAGAATCCAAGCTGGCGGTCAACTGCGGCCGCCTGGCCGAAGGCCGCCGCGCCCATGGCCAGGTCGCCGCCGCCCGCCAGGGCAGCCAACAGGGCGCCGGCAATCGCGGCAAGCATCAAATGGCTATTCTGCGCCTGCTGCGTCATGCCGCGCGCGATATGCCGCTGCACCACGTGGCCAATTTCATGCGCCAGTACCGATGCCAGCTCGGATTCGTTTTGTGCCGACACAAGCAAGCCGCTATTGACTCCCACATACCCGCCGGGCAAGGTAAACGCATTGATTTGCGGATCCCGCACCCCAAAAACGGTAATGCGCCATGGGCCGCCGGGCGCGCTGGCCACCAGCTTATGCCCCATAGCGGTCAGGTATTGGTTGAGATCGGGGTCGTTTATATAATTTGGGTCATGTCGCCCCTGCTCCATGATCGCGTCGCCCAACGTCCGCTCAAGCATGGGCGAGAGTTCGGCCGAAGATGCGGCGCCCATGCTGGGAATGCCCATAGGCTGAGCTCGGGCAGCTACCGGAAGCACGGCCAAGACAGCAGCGAGAGTCGCCGAACACAACCTGAAGCCAAGTGTTCTGGATGTCAGTAAATGGCCGTTCATGCGATGCGCGCCATGCCGGGTCTAGACCGTCAAGGGAGCCTGTTCCCCCTGCCGTGCCTGTTCCGCCCGCTGCATGCGGGCGCGCTTGTTGGGCAGGCGCCCTTTGGTTGACAGGCGCATCAGCGTTCCCAGGGCAATCAACAAACCAACCACTTCGATGATTCCAGCGGGAATCCACATGGTCAGCCCGCCAAGCGTCTGGTCCATGGTTGCCGATATGCTTGGAATGGCGCGACCGCAAAGGGCAAAGACCGGGTAGATGTCGTGCTGGGTAAAGGTGATGATCGCCCCCACCAGCATTTGCGGCGCCATGGTGAGAACCGGGGAAATAATGCGGCCTCCGGGAGACATGGCCGCCGGAGGGCTGGGCCGACGGTCGAGAACCAGGTTCCAGTACATGAACCCGCTAGCCGCGACCGACCAGTTCATGAGGCGGTAAAGACGCCAGTCCAGCATCGAGTAAAACTGGATGACGGGAACCAGCCATATCAAGACAAGGAACACAAAGAGACACGGGACCAGGACCTTGTGCGTCAGCAGCGTTTCAAGCCCATGCCCGATGCACGTGCGGCGAAAATCGCGCAAGGCAAAGCGCCAGCGCTGCGGCAAGCCGGCCCGCATGACCTGCCCCGGATACGCGCCCATGACCAGCAAGGGCCCAAAATGGTGCAGCACCAGATGCTGCAGGCGGTGAATGAAAAACATGCGCTCGGCGTAGTAGTCGACGCGGGTGTGCAGCGAAAGGTATAAAAAGGCCAGGCCCAGCCAGAACAAAGCCTGGCGCACGATAGTTACATGATGGACCCGAGCGCCTCGCACAAACAAACCGCCGCCGATGAAAAACATAAGCAGCAGCGTAGGAGAAAACTCCCAAGGCGTGAGCCAGTACAGCAAATCCATGAGCACAAAATCCGGTAAAAGCTCGATTGTAATAGAGATATAAAAAGCCACGCGAACGCCAGAAAGCGATGTGCCGCATGCGGCACCACCCAGCGCCGCGACGTGTCACGCGCCGAAATACACGAACACAAAGGCAATAAAGACCAAATAAAGAACACCGACGCTGGACAATGCCGCCACACCCAGCGCGCTGCGGCGCAATGAAAACCAAAGAAAGCCGACGGACAGCATCGTCATGGCAGCCGCTGCAAGCAAGGGGGCATCCAGATGCCAGGGGGTCATGAAGATGGCCAACGAGCTCGGAATCGTTACCTGTATCATCATGGCGCCCGAAATATTCGCCAGCGCCAGTCGTTCCTTGCCCTGTCTGACCCATATCAAGGCGTTCATGATTTCGGGCAGCTCCGTGGCCACCGGCGACAGCAACAAGGCCGTGACATGCGGCGATGCGCCGGCCCAAGCCCCTATGGTCTCGATCTGCTGGACGAAAATCTGCGACGCCAAGGCGATCACCAGCAACGCCAGCACGGTTTGCAGCAGGATCCAGAACATCCCGGGGCGAGAATCCCGCGCACGAAACTTCAGTGGCGCCAGATCTTCTGCGACGGCAGCGCTCTCATCAACGGCGAGCTCGCGTTTAACGTAGAGGCCATAAGCCAGCAGGAACAACAATCCCAGCCAGGGCTTCCAGGCAAACATCACCACGCCCAGCGCCACTTTGACCACGAAGATGGCCATGAACCAGGCCTGATCACGAGCCAGTCGCCGCTGATCCACCTCGACGACACGCTGCGTATCCTCCCGCCGCCGCGCCCGGCGCCGCATGGCCAGCCCCACGACCGCATAGGCGAGCGTTGCCAAAACCAACGGGCCACCCAGTGCGGCGCCTACGCCTATATCTTTTTGTTCAGGCGTGCTGCCAAACACCACGGCGACAAAGGTGACGGCGCTTTCGGGCAGCGCGGTGCCAAACGCGGCCAACAGGGTGCCGACGGAAGTCGCGCCAAGATTCAGACGATAACCCACCCATTCCACGCCATTGACGAAGAACTCGCACGCAGCGTAAATAGCGATGGCGGAAAAGAAAAACAAGAAGAGAGCAAGGAGCATTTCAATTGGGGCCGGGCGTGGCGACAACCATGGCGCGACGACGCGCAACGCCCGGCAGGACGACGCATCGCGGCCAAAGGTCTCGCCTGGCAGGGCTTGAAAGCCCAACGCCGCTTGCGCCATGGCGAGCGAATCACCAAGTATGTTGACGCAAGCTTCCCGGACAATGCCCGGAAATAGCTACTCCCCAATGACGGAAAGAGCGTGAATTCTAGCAGATTATCGAACGGATTTTGTCGAGATGGCGGCCACAAGGGCTGCCGCTACACTAGCGACGAAAAGATTTTTTGTAGCGGCACCCCTTGTGGGTGCCAGCATCGCGCTGTCACGGTATGATGAATTTGGAACGCGGTTTGTGGTGAATAGTCATGGCAATAAATAGGTTACGCATTAAAGCAATAATCGGATTGGGGATGCTGGGTTGTTGGGCTGTTCTGGCCAGGGCGCAAGAGGCTCCGAGTGCCGCCCCGGTTGACGGTAGCGGGCCGTCGCTGCGCGATCTGGCTCCGGTGCGCTTGTATTCCGTGCCGGATATCGTCGTGGAGCCTGCGCAGCCCCTGCCGCCGGCAGGAACCTCCGATGTGCCGGCGCCAACAGCGGCAGTTGTCGGCGCGGCATCCGGCCCGGATACGTCATCGTCTCCAGATCTGGATCTGGAAGAGGCCTGGCGCAAGCATTTGGCCTATTATGCGCCTGGCGCGTGGCGGCCTATGGGAGCCAATATTTCTACCCCGGATGACCTTGGAGGATTCAACCCCGCCGGCGGTGAGCACTGGACGCTGGGCACCCATAACTGGCGCTACACGCGCGCCGATGGCTTAGACCTGACCTTGGGCAATGATTTAGCTGGCGCCCCGCAATGGGGCAATTCCGCACGGTTGGGCGGTGTTCAGGTTTCTCGCCAGCTATCCAAGGGCAATGCGGCTGAGGGTCAATGGCAATACTCGACCATGCTGGGTGCCCTGGACTACTCGCCCGACACGTCCGAGGGCGGACTGACTTATGGACCGGCCGCCAGCAGCTCGGTGCTGCGTTATGGATGGAGCCCGCAACTAACGCTGGAATCCCAGCTCGAGTGGTCGCCCGCAATGGACACGCTGGGTGTGGGCGGGGCCTACGATACACGCGACTGGGGCGTATGGAGTGCAGGCGTGGCCCGGGCAAGCCAGGATATGCAGCATGGCTTGCGCTATCAGGTGGGGTACGAAGCCAGCATTCTCGATACCCTGAAACTTTCTTGGGCCAACGAACAGCGCAGCAACGGCTTTGCTGATTTAAACCAGTATCGTGATTATTCGGCGAATGGTGGGCAGACCAGCAATCGCTGGATGGCAACATGGGCAACGGGACGCTGGGGCGATATTAGCGGCACGTACGAGACGGTCGACACGGCGCTGGGGCCGTCCAAACAATATATTGGGCTTAGTCAGCAATTCTGGATGAGCCCCAATTTGCGAGTAGCCCTCAAGGCCGATCATGAAAGAATCGGAGGCGATTACGACGTAGGTCTGCATTTTTCCATACCCATTAACTGATCGGCGTGTAGCGCCACCCCTTGTGGGTAGCATCTTTTTTTTGCCGCGATGCCACCCACAAGGGGTGGCGCTACACAAACCCTGCTGGACACACAAGTCCCTCTGCGTGGGCAAGCTGTGCCCGCGCGATGTAGCATGATGGCTAAAATACCATCGCCCGCGCCGATATTTCCAAGACTTCTGGCCGGCCCTTCCCCTTTACTTCTCGCCTGTTGAATGTCTGCTGCTGAAAAAACCATACTCGATACTTTGCAATCCGTCTTCGGTTATGAATCTTTCCGTGGCGATCAGCAGGCGATCATTGAGCAGGTGGTGGGCGGCGGCGATGCGCTGGTCCTGATGCCCACGGGCGGAGGAAAGTCGCTGTGCTACCAGATTCCCGCCCTGATCAGGGCGGGTACCGGGGTGGTGGTGTCACCCCTTATTGCCCTGATGCAGGATCAGGTCGACGCCCTCACCGAATTGGGCGTGCGCGCCGCGTTCCTGAATTCAACTCAGGATTGGCGCACCGCCCGCGAGGTGGAGCAGGCGTTTTTGGCTGGCCAGCTGGATCTGCTCTACGTGGCGCCCGAGCGCTTGCTGACCGAGCGCTGCCTGGATCTGCTGGAACGGGGCACGATTGCTCTTTTTGCCATCGACGAGGCGCACTGCGTGTCGCAATGGGGGCATGACTTTCGCCCGGAATATCTCGAGCTGTCGATTTTGTCGGAGCGCTGGCCGCAGGTTCCCCGCATAGCCCTGACCGCTACCGCGACGACCGTGACGCGCCGCGAAATTGCACACCGCCTGAATCTGGATGGCGCGCGGCATTTTGTGTCCAGCTTCGATCGGCCCAATATACGTTATCGCATTATTGAAAAGGCCGAAGTCAAGCGCCAGCTTTTGCACTTCATACAAACTGAATATCCAGGCGACTGCGGCATTGTTTACGCCTTGTCGCGCGCCAGGGTTGAAGAGACTGCCGACTTTCTATGCCAGCATGGCATTGCCGCCCTGCCCTACCATGCGGGCCTGAGCGCTACGGTGCGGGCTGACAATCAGGCCCGATTTCTGCGTGAGGACGGGCGGGTTATTGTGGCCACCATCGCCTTTGGAATGGGCATCAACAAGCCTGATGTGCGTTTTGTCGCCCACATTGATTTACCCAAGTCGGTAGAAGGCTATTATCAGGAAACCGGCCGTGCCGGGCGCGACGGCTTGCCCGCAACGGCGTGGCTGGCATACGGATTGCAAGACGTGGTGCAATTGCGGCGCATGATCGACGGGTCGGCCGGCGACGATATGTTCAGGCGCCGCCTGGGGACGCAGCTCGACGCCATGCTGGGGCTATGCGAAACGGTGTCGTGCCGGCGCCAGCGCCTGTTGGCATATTTCGATCAGACTATAGAGCCTTGCGGTAATTGCGATACCTGCCTGGAGCCGCCGCAGGCTTGGGATGGCACAGTCGCCGCGCAAAAGATCCTGTCCACGGTGTACCGCCTGTGGCGTGAACGCGGCCAGCGTTTCGGGGCGGGGCATCTTATCGATATCGTGCGCGGCAAGACGACCGAGCGCATCAAGCAGTACGAACACCAGACGTTGTCGGTGTTCGGGGTAGGCGCCGATCTGTCGGATCAGGCCTGGCGCGGCGTCTTGCGCCAGTTGCTCGCACAAAGCCTGCTGGCGATCGACCATGAGGGATACGGCACCCTCGCGTTGACCAGCGCCAGCCGCGAAGTGCTCAAGGGCGAGAAGACGCTGATGCTCAGGCGCGAATCCGAGAAGCAGGCGCGCACCGGCCGCTCGACAGGCGCGCGGCGCAAAGAGGCTGAAATCGTTCTGCCAGCACCTGCTCAGCAGCGCTTTGAGGCGTTGCGCGCCTGGCGCGCCGACGTGGCCCGCAGCCATGGTGTGCCAGCCTATGTCATTTTTCATGATGCAACCCTGCGCGAGATTGCATTGCAATGCCCTGCGTCGCTCGACGAATTAAGCCATATCAGCGGAGTCGGGGCGCGCAAGCTCGAGGCCTACGGCGAAGATCTCCTGCGCCAGGCAGATGCCTGACAGCGCGTCAGACGAATAGTTCGGCGCTGTCGGCCGCGCTGGGTGGCGTCAGGCCCAGATGCCGCCAGGTGGTCTGGGTGGCAATACGGCCTCGCGAAGTGCGCTGCAGATAGCCTTGCTGGATAAGGTACGGTTCGATTACATCTTCGATGGTGTCGCGCTCTTCGCCTATGGCCGCAGCCAGGCTGTCGACCCCCACCGGACCACCGTCGAATTTATGAATGATGGCCTCGAGCAGTTTGCGATCCATCAGATCCAGGCCCTGCGGATCAACCTCCAGCATGGCCAGCGCCGCAGCCGCTATCGAGGCGTTGATCCGGCCGTCTGATTTGACCTCGGCATAGTCGCGTACTCGACGCAACAACCGGTTGGCGATACGCGGCGTGCCGCGGGCGCGTTTAGCTATTTCTATGGCGCCTTCTTCTGTCAGCTCGGCATTCAGCAGATGGGCACTACGCGCCACAATATGCATCAGATCGTCGGCGCTGTAGAACTCCAGCCGCGAGACAATGCCGAAGCGATCACGCAAGGGGTTGGTCAACATGCCCGCGCGCGTAGTGGCGCCCACCAGGGTGAACGGCTGCAGATCGATCTTGACGCTGCGAGCCGAAGGCCCTTCGCCAATCAGAATATCGATCTGAAAATCCTCGAGGGCCGGATAGAGGATTTCTTCCACGACCGGCGACAGGCGATGGATTTCGTCGATGAACAGTACATCGTTTTTTTCGAGATTGGTCAGCAATGCCGCCAGATCGCCCGCCCGCTCGAGCACGGGGCCGGACGTCTGGCGCATCTGCACACCCATTTCGTTGGCAATAATATGGGCCAAGGTGGTTTTGCCCAGGCCCGGCGGCCCGAACAACAAGACATGATCCAGTGATTCGTTGCGGTTTCTGGCGGCGGCAATAAAGATTTCAAGCTGTTCGCGCACACGCTGCTGGCCAATATATTCATGGAATGCGCGCGGCCGCAAGGCGCGCTCGACCGACTCTTCATTAGGCGAAGCGCTTTGCGCGGCGACGATGCGTTCGGCCTGGGGGGCGCTGGAGAGCTTATCGGAATGTATGGCCATAATGGTGAGGGTCGGCAAAGATGGGGCTATCGTACACTAATGAATCGGCGACCATAAAGGTCGCCCCTACGAAACGTGCAGGTGAGCTTTGTAGCGACAGGCCTTGTGCCTGTCATCTACGCAAGACACCACCTTGATTATTAACGATTTTGGCAGCCACAAGGGCTGCCGCTACAAAAACGTACCCGGCGTTCACGTAGTGGCAGCCCTTGTGGCTGCCAAAACCGTTCACCGCCAGGATGAAATCTTGCAACGATGACAGGCACAAGGCCTGTCGCTACAAAGCTCACCCGCGGGCCAGCGATTTAAGCGCCAGCCGGATGCCTTCGGACACGTCTATCACGTCGGGCAAGCCTTTGAGCGCCGCCAGCGACTCGCTGTTTGAATAGCCCAACGAGAGCAGCGCATTCAGAATGTCATCCTTGCCTGACGATAAATGAACGGCACCCGGACCCATATCGGCGCCCAGCTTGCCGCGCAGTTCAAGCAGCAATCGTTCGGCCGTTTTCTTACCGATGCCGGGCACACGTGTCAGCAGCGTGGTTTCCTGGCGGGTAATGGCGTTGGCCAGATCTTCGACCGTCATGCCCGAAAGTACGGCCAGCGCGGTGCGCGCGCCGATGCCGGTAACTTTGATCAGCGCCCGGAATGTCGAACGCTGGCTGGCGGTTGAAAAACCATACAGCGTGTGTGCGTCCTCGCGCACGGCCAGATGCGTATACAGAGAGACGCGTGCGCCATTTTCGGGGAGATCGTAGAGCGTGCTCATGGGAACGTCTATCTCATAGCCTACGCCCGCGACATCGATGCAGACCACGGGAGGCGTTTTTTCCAGCAATGTGCCAGTGATGCGTCCGATCATCGGAGATCCTTTATAAGTGCTTAACCGATCAGGCGCCCGCCGCGCAGGCGGTTGCCGCGTTGCCCGGCCAATTCGCCGGACAGTTTCAGGCGCTGCGCCAGCGGGCCGGCATGTGCATGGCAAATGGCGCAGGCCAGTGCATCGGCCGAGTCGGCCGCCGGCACGCCGTCAAGCTTCAATAAATGCTGGACCATTTTCTGCACCTGCTCCTTGGCCGCATGGCCGTTGCCCACGACCGCCTTCTTTATTTGCAGCGCCGTGTATTCATGCACCAGCAGTTGGCTGTCTGCCATGGCGCACAGGGCCGCGCCGCGCGCCTGTCCGAGCAGCAGAGTGGACATGGGGTTGGCGTTGACGAATACTTTTTCCAGCGCCGCCACCGTGGGCCGGGTGTCCTGCACGATTTCGCGCAGGTTATCGAGAATGACTTTCAGGCGCTGCGCCAGCGGCTGATCGGAGGCAATGACGATGGTGCCGCTGGTGATGTACTGCAGGTGCATGCCCTGGACGTCCACCACGCCAAAGCCTGTGCGGCGCAAACCCGGATCGACGCCCAGGATGCGCATTAGTGGCGGAAATGCCGCGCGCCGGTCAGCACCATGGCAATTCCGCGCTCGTTGGCGGCGGCGATGACTTCATCGTCGCGCATGCTGCCCCCGGGCTGTATCACGCAGGTGGCGCCTGCGTCGACGACCACATCGAGCCCATCGCGAAACGGAAAGAAGGCATCGGAGGCCACCGCCGACCCGGCCAGGCTCAAACCCGCATTCGCCGCCTTGATCGAAGCGATGCGGGCCGAATCGACGCGGCTCATTTGCCCCGCGCCCACCCCTACCGTCATGCCGTCGGCGACGAACACGATAGCGTTCGATTTAACGTATTTGGCCACCTTCCAGGCAAACATCAGGTCGCGCATCTGTTGCTGCGTAGGCGCCTTGTGCGTGGTCACCTTGAAGTCCTGGGCGGCCACCTGATGGTTATCCGGGGTCTGCACCAGCCATCCGCCACCGACGCGCTTGACGTCGAAGGCATTGTGCGCCGATCCGGCAGGCACTTGCAGGACGCGGACATTCTTCTTGGCGGCAAAAATCGCCAGCGCAGCGGCGTCGTAGGCGGGCGCGAGCAGCACTTCGACGAATTGGGCGCTGATGGCCTGCGCCGTGGCCGCATCGACCGGGCAATTAAAGGCAATGATGCCGCCGAAGGCCGAAGAGGGGTCGGTTTTGAATGCTTGCTGGTAAGCGGCCAGCGGCGTATCGGCGATGGCGACTCCACAGGGGTTGGCATGTTTGACGATCACGCAGGCCGTGGTCTCGAAGCTGCGCACGCATTCCCAGGCCGCGTCGGCGTCGGCGATATTGTTGTACGACAGTTCTTTGCCCTGCAGTTGCCGGTAGCTGCCCAGCAACCCGGCGCCCAGGGGCTCATCGGTATAGAAAGCCGCGGCCTGATGCGGGTTCTCGCCATAGCGCAACACTTGCTGCTGCCGCATTTGCAAGGTCAGCGTACGAGGCCAGGCGTGACGCTGCGGCGCCTGGTTCTGGCCGGGTTCGGCCTCGGCCAGGCTGCTCAGATAGTCGGCGATGGCGCCATCGTACGACGCCGTGTGGGCGTACGCACGCGTGGCCAGCTCAAGGCGCAAGGCGTACGAGGTCTGTTTCGCCGGGCCATCCATTTCGGTCAGCACGCGCGCATAATCGCCCGGATCGATGACGACAGTGACGCCGCCCGCCTGCGTGCCATGATTTTTGGCTGCCGCACGCAGCATGGCCGGGCCGCCGATATCAATGTTTTCAACGGCGTCGGCGAATGAACAGCCAGGCTTGGCGACGGTTTCGCGAAAGGGATACAGGTTGACGACCAGCAGGTCGATGGGGTCGATATGGTGTTGCGCCAGAGTTGCCATATGTTCGGAGCTATCGCGCCGCGCCAGCAGGCCACCATGGATTTTGGGGTGTAAGGTCTTGACGCGGCCATCGAGAATTTCCGGCGAACCGGTGTGGGTCGCCACTTCGGTGACGGCAAGCCCGGCCTGGGCCAGCAGCCTGGCCGTGCCGCCGGTAGAGAGCAGGCGCACGCCGCGTGCGGCGAGCTCCCGGGCGAATTCAACAATGCCGGTTTTGTCGGAAACCGAAAGTAAGGCGGTCTGGATCTTCATGAATAAGCTTGTGATAAAGAGAGTTAAGGTTGCAGATTATGGGCCAGCAGCTTCTTTCGCAGAGTGCTGCGGGTAACGCCCAGCATCTCGGCCGCTTTGGACTGATTGCCTTTGGACTTTTCCAGCGCTACCTGCAACACCGGGCGCTCGACGCAGTTCACTACCATGGCCAACATGTCGCGAGGCTCGGATTCGCCCAGGTCGGAAAAGTAAAGTTCAAGACGTTCACGTATGGATTGCTCTAGGGGATTTTTCGTACTCATGGCGGATGAAAATATTTTTTAGTTGTTGGATGTTCAGTTTAATCGGCCAGGGCGGCTGGCAAACGGGTTTGGATAGGTTCGTGGGCCGGGTAACGATTAAACCATTGCTCCAGCGCACGGGTTTGATGGCATGTTGTATCGATCTGGTTGATATTGCGTATAAGTGCATCGCTGCCTGGCAATTCGGCCAGATACCACCCTATATGCTTGCGTGCCGATCGCACGCCGGTGTATTCACCATAGAACCTGTAATGGTCGTCGAGGTGATCCAGCAAACACGCACGCAATTCACCGTAACTTGGAGGATTCAGATGCGATCCGGTTGTCAGATAATGCGCAACTTCGCGGAAAATCCATGGACGGCCTTGTGCGGCCCGGCCGATCATGATGGCGTCGGCTCCTGTGTACTGTAATACGTATTGGGCCTTTTCGGGACTATCGATATCCCCATTTGCAATCACTGGAATCTTGATTGCGCTTTTTACTTCTCGAATCGTATCGTATTCGGCGCGGCCCTGATACAGATCGGCGCGCGTGCGCCCATGCAGGATCAGTGCTGCGATGCCCACCTGCTCGGCCTGCCGGGCCACGCGCATCACATTGCGATTCTGACGATCCCAGCCGGTGCGGGTTTTGAGCGTGACCGGCACGCCCAGCGGCGTGCAGGCGCGCACCACGCGGTCGAGTATGCGCACGACCAGTTCTTCGTCACGCAGCAGTGCCGACCCCGCAGCCACATTGCACACTTTTTTAACCGGGCAACCCATGTTGATATCGATGATGCATGCGCCCTTGCGGATGTTGAACACGGCGGCCTCGGCCAGCATATCGGGGTCGGACCCGGCAATTTGCACAGCAATCGGATCCACTTCGCCCTCGTGATTCAGCCGCCGCGAGGTTTTAACGCTGTCCCACAAGCGCGGATTACTGGCCGCCATTTCCGAAACCGCATAGCCAGCGCCCAGCTTCTTGCACAATCGTCGGTAGGGACGGTCGGTCACCCCCGCCATGGGGGCGACAAAAACGGTGTTGGGAAAGGACCAGGGACCAATGCGCATCGGAGGATTTTAACCCTCTATTGGCATTGTGCCGTGAACCGTTACGTGCGCAGCCCCTGCAACAAATGGCGCGCCAGAGGCGTGCGCAGGCTGACGCTCAGATCGAGCGCCAGCAGGCTTAACCCGCAGGCATGCTCGACCAGCGGGTTTCCCGTAGCGAAAACTCGCGGCAGGAAGTCGGTGATGCCGGCCGTCAGCCAGCGGTCTGGACGCCGGTTCTGCGCAAAACGCGCCAGCATCGGGCCCGGATCGGTATCGCTACGCAGCAACCAGGCCGAGAGGCCATGGGCCAGTTGCACCGCGTCGCGCAGCCCGAGGTTAAGCCCCTGGCCGGCCACCGGATGCAGGGTTTGCGCGGCGTTGCCGATGGCGACAGTTCGCGCATTGATCAACGATGGGCCGGCGTGCAGGCTAAGCGGGAAAACATGACGCGAGCCGACGCTGGAAAAATATCCGAGCCGATCGCCGAATCGTTCATGCAGGGCCGCTTCGAAAGCATGGTCGTCCAGTTGGGCAAGCTGCGCCGCATGTCGCGGCGAGCAACACCAGACAATACCGTAGAAATCGGCACCCTGAGGGTGAGGCAAAATAGCGAGCGGGCCTTCGGAAGTAAATCGCTCGAAGGCCCAATGCGTCCTGGGTCGGCTGGCGCGAACCGTAGCCAGCACGGCGTGCTGGCTGTACTGGCGTTGCAGGCCCTTGGGCCTGGCCCCATCGGACTGGATGAGCAGCGTGCTCGAAAGCACGCGCTCTCCCAGGTCGATCTGCACACGTTCGGCGTGATGCGGATGGACGGCGGGCGCGCTGATCAGTTCGATTCCGCAACGCGATACGGCGCCATGCAGCGCCGCCAGCAATGCATCGTAGGGCGTTACGCTGCCCAGGCGAGGCACATTCAGCTCGTTATGGCGTATCAGCGTGCGGCCAAGGCGACCGCTTTGCGATACATGCACGGTTTCGATGCTGGAAGATTGATCGGGCCATGCGTGAAGTTGTTCGAGAAAGATGCGGCTACCGTGATTGATGGCCAGCGTGCGCGGGTCGCGAGAAGCGGCGGAAGCCAAAGTGCCCGGAGGGATGAAATGCTTGCCGATGAGCGCAATACGCTGGGGCGAGGATGTTTTGGAAGCCAGCAGCAACGCCAGCGCGCACCCTACAGGCCCGGCACCGTTAATGACCACATCGTAAACGGACGCTTCCGTCATTTTCTTCCTGAACTCAACTACAATTAGGCAAATTTTACGGCTTTAGTATAAAGACTCTTGGCAGGCAACCTAGGTTCAGCACCATGCAGACGCAAACGCAATCCGGTTTTGCAGTATCTTCCGCAACTTCAATACCACCGGCCAACCCGCACCGAAGCAAGCTGGTTGTGGCATGGCTGGCCTGTTTGCTTGGGGTGTTCGGCGCGCAGTGGTGGTATCTGGGGCGCCAGCGCGCCTGGATGGTCACTGCCTTTTCGTGTGCCATGATTGTACTGGCGCAGCTTTATCCCGACTGGTGGGAGAATCCGCCGTTCCTGATGTTGCTGATCCCGATTACCGCGGGCTTTACGGAAGCCCTGATCTTCGCGCTCAAGCCCGATGACCAGTTCGATCTGAAATACAACCCTGCGTCCGGGCGAACTACCAAAACAGGCTGGGGGCCCGTCATTCTGGCCATCTTCACGACTCTGCTGTCGGGCATCGTGGTAACCGGCGGCATTTCCATTGCCGTGATTTATGTTTATACGTCGATGGGGTGGCTCGACGGGCTGGTGCTGTAGTTTTCGCGTTATGGCACCTACAAGGGGTGCCGCTACATCTACGCTCCACTTTCACATTCGCGATTGAATTAAATCAAGCGATTGAACAATGCACCGATCCCTTCAATAGCAACCCGCACGGATGAGCCGTCCTTGATCGACCCTACGCCCAACGATGTCCCGCAAGCAATCACATCGCCAGGCAGCAGCGTCATATCGCGAGAAATGTGGCTAACCAGTTGCTCTGGCGTGAACACCATATCCGACAAAGGATAGTTCTGACGCTCTACGCCATCGAGCGTGGTCACCACGCTGGCGGCCCGCCAGTCAAATCCGGGCACAATGCACGGACCGAGCACGCCAAACGTGTCAAAACTCTTGGCGCGTGTCCATTGTGCAAAATTGAGGTCTTCGTTGAGCAGCTCGACGGCGGTGATGTCATTGACGCAGGTATAGCCGAAGATATAGTGGGACGCATCGCCAGGATCGACATCGCTGCATCGCTTGCCGATCACGATGCCAAGCTCACCCTCGTAGACAATCTTGCCACCGTAGCTTTTAGGGCGTTTGATGTTCACGTGCGTCGCACACACAGACGTTGACGGTTTGATGAAAAATAAGGGATGCAACGGCACAGGCTTGCCTATCTTGGCCGCCAAGGCATGAAAATTATTCCATAGCGCGACAATCTTGCCTGGCTGGCAAGGACTGAGCAATACGACGTCGCCAACCTTGAGGATTTCTCCTGTCGAGATTGGCGTGTCGAACATGTCCGCGTCATGCACGTGAATCTGGTCAAGTTCGTCGAGCAGACCGAAGCCAACACGATTATTACTCGACCTGTAGCGTATCCAGGATTTCATGTAAATTCCTTCCACTGTCGGTGACACATATCACACGGAGCCTTCTTCATGCAGTTTGGCGATGTCGGCCGGACTCTTGCCCAACCACGCCAAAATTTCGTCGGTGTGTTCGCCCAGCAACGGGGCACGCTTCACATCTACGGGTGAGTCCGACAGATTGATCGGGCAACCCAGTTGCACGTATTTGCCACGTGTTGGATGATCGAGCTCGACCAGATAGCCGCGTTCGTACATCGACTTATCTTCGATCAGATCCTTGGTGGAGAGGATCGGGCCGCATGGAACATTGACGCTGTTGAGCTCTTTCATCACCTCGAACTTGGTTTTGGTGCATGTCCATTGCTCAACGATCGAGAAGCATTCCGGCAAGTGGCTCAGGCGTGCTTGCGGCGTAGCAAAATCCGGGTGCAGGATCAGATCTTCACGGCCGCAAAATTTCATTAGCGGTTCCCAACCCTGCGGCTGGATAATCACATAAGCGTAGTCATTCGCGCCGCCTGGCGAGCAACGCAATGCCGCGCCAGGCTGGCCGCCACCCGACGCATTGCCCGAGCGAGGCACGTAGTCGTGGAACTTC
Source organism: Candidimonas sp. (assembly GCA_004297945.1). Classification (GTDB taxonomy): domain Bacteria; phylum Pseudomonadota; class Gammaproteobacteria; order Burkholderiales; family Burkholderiaceae_B; genus Paralcaligenes. Next base: position 42,958 of record SCRC01000018.1, read on the forward strand.
TCGTTGGGATATTCGTTTAACGGCCCACGCATGACGCGTTGCTGATCACGCAGCTTGACGCGGCACAGATTCAATACAGCGTCTTGCATGGCCACTTCAACTCGCTGACCACGCCCCGTCTTTTCGCGCTGCAAGAGCGCAGCCAGAATACCCACAACGAAATGCACACCAGTGCCAGAATCGCCAATCTGCGCGCCAGTCACAACGGGCGGGCTATCTTCAAAGCCGGTGGTGCTCGAGGCGCCGCCCATGCATTGCGCGACGTTTTCATAGGCTTTGCAATCGGCGTAGGCGCCGGGGCCAAAGCCTTTGATCGAGGCATAACTGATGCGAGGATTGATTTCCTGGAAACGTTCCCAGGTAAAACCCGCACGGTCAAGCACGCCGGGTCCGAAATTTTCTGCAATTACGTCACACTGGCGCACCAGGTCTTCCAGGACGGCCCTGCCGCTCGCGTTTTTTATATTGACAGTAATGCTGCGCTTGTTGGAATTGAGCATCGTAAAGTACAGACTGTCGGCGTCAGGCACATCGCGCAGTTGGCCACGCGTGATATCGCCTCGTCCGGGCAATTCCACCTTGATCACATCGGCGCCAAACCACGCTAATAGTTGCGTGGCAGTGGGCCCGGCCTGCACGTGGGTCATATCCAGAACTCGGACGCCTTCTAGAGCTTTGGTATTCATGTCGCTTCTCCTGATGCTGTTGCAATTATTTGTACATGGTTTGATTTTGGGTGCCGCGGGCATATTCGCGCGGATCGACGCAGATATTGATGACAGCCGAACGACCTGTTTTGGCGATTGACTCGCGCCCACGCTGTAGCGCCGCTGCGATCTGGTTCATGGCCGAGTTATTGCCAATCGCGGCCAAATAAGGCAGGCCAAATCGGTTGGCGGTTTCCATGTCGAACTCGGTCATGCCGAAGGAGCCGTCGCCGTAGTAGCACAACACCTCTTTGTTCGGATTCGCCAGCCCCGCCGCAATGGCAAAACCGGTGCCCACCGGAAACGACACCGGCATTTGTGCTCTTTTGCTTTAGCGTGTCATCGGCGGTGCTGGTCTGGGACAGGCGCATAACGACTGAGGACATGATTGCCTCCCCTCGGATGAATATCAAATTCCGGACTGGTCGGGTATGAATTGTGGGGTAATGATGGCATAGGATATGTGATATACAATATTTTTACAACCCATATTCATGTTTTCCCCATGCCGAATATATCTTTTTCCGAAGACACGGGTGCTGCCAAAAATAGCGGCAACGCACAAAAACAGCCTTTGCCAAAAAACTGCGGATGTTTTTTTCGAAACGATGACAGTGCCGATAAAAACACGATCATTCGTATTGATCAAATTAAATATATTACATGCTACATATATATGGTGCCTCAGGCGACACTTTGAGAGTATGTTTTCCCGGGCAATCCGAGAATAGAGGGACAAATTCACAGGCGTTCAAGCATTCCACGCGCGCCAGGTGGGCTATGGGCTCGGCCTGACGGGCAAGCAATTGGACGCCAAGATGAGTTTCGACGACAACGCACTATTCCGTCGTACCGAGATCGAAGCGCTGCGAGCCGCGGGCATTCATGTTGCTAATTCACCGGCAGCACTAGGACGGACGATGCATCAAGCGATGGCTGGCCGTTAGGGCATTTTCGGTTGACGTGTTTACGGAACTGAACGTGTTTCGCGTCGCTATTTTTTTAGCCGTTTGGGGTGGGGGCATCGTTTAGGGTCATCGTTTAGGGTTGGGGCATTCTATCTATTAACACACCGCAGGGCGAGGGGTGGGTACCGGTCCGGTCCGTCCAGCGGTCGTGGCGC
>SCRC01000003.1 GCA_004297945.1 Candidimonas sp.
AAGGGGTGCCGCTACATATACTATACGTACCCGCAAATCCTGTAGCGGCACCCCTTGTGGGTGCCATTCTTTTCGTAACAGCCCTATAGCTGTCATCAAGCCCTGTAGGCATTTACCCTTAATCCGCCGCAGCGCTCAACCGGCGTTTGCCCCATTCTCCAATAGAAACGCCACTGAAATTGATTCACCGCAGCAATCGCTCAAAAACTGGCCCTATCTAATAAAATCAACTGGACCTAGCCTACACCGGGTAGTATAGGCACTATTTAGTCACGCAGCGAAACACATGATATGCAGCACTCGGAAGAAGTGCTCAACTACCTGAATGGAGACTAACCATGCAATCGTTATTCCGACGTGCACGCAAATTAAGCCTGTTGGGGCTGGCGTGCGGCGCCCTGGCGCTAAGTGCCGCCACTGCCCAAGCAGAAACCACTCTCGTAGTGGGATATCAACAAATTGTGGGGCCGTTTGTCAGCGCCATCGCCGATGGCAGTTTTGACCGCGCGGCCAAAGAGGCCGGATACAAAATCGACTGGCGGCAATTCAGTTCGGCGGGCGATATTTCCACGGCATTCGCCTCGGGTGACGTACCGATAGGCGTGCTGGGCTCGACGGGCATCACGGCGGCAACCACGCGCGGCGTCGACATACAGTTATTCTGGATTCTGGACAATATCGGCCGGTCTGAAGCGCTAGTGGCGCGCAACGGTTCGGGCATTACCAAACCCCAGGACCTCATCGGCAAAAAAGTGGCGGTGCCTTTTGTATCGACCTCGCACTTTCACCTGCTTGTTGGCCTGACCAAGCTCTGGCATATAAACCCGTCCAAGGTCAATATCCTGAACATGCAACCGCCTCAAATTGTGGCCGCCTGGCAGCGCGGCGACATTGACGCCGCCTACGTATGGCCGCCAGCACTGACCGAAATCGAAAAGACCGGCACGATCATTACCGACTCGGCCCGTATTGGAGCGAAAAGCGTCCCTACCTTTGACGGCCTTGTCGCCAACAAGGCCTGGGCTGCCAAAAACCCCAAATTCATGGCGGCATTCACCAAGGTGCTGGCAAAGTCGTATGCCGACTGGAACGCCAGTAGCGCCAAAATGACGGCCAGCTCGCAGGATATCAAAGGCATCGTCAAAATGATCGGCGGCAAACCCGACGATATCCTTTCGGCAAGCAAGCTGCTGATTTACCCTGATGCCAAGGAACAAGCCTCGAAAACGTGGCTGGGTGGCGGCAAAGAAGGCGGCGCAGTACGCGCGTTCACGGCCAGCGCCGAGTTCCTGAAATCGCAACGCCAGATCGATCGCGTTTTGCCCGACTACACCCCCTTCGTAAATAGCTCCTACGCCGAAGCGGCAAGTAAATAATTAATAGCAAGGCCAACCCCGGCCTGAACCTGCCATCCGTGGCAGATTCAGGCCGAGGTTGAACCCTTGCCTTACCCAAGGAATTCAACATGACAGCGCCTATGGAAGCTTTGCATGTCACCGGCGTCAACGTCACTTACCCCAGTTTGAAACACGGCGGCTCGGTGGTGGCGCTCAAAGATGTCAACTTACAAATCAATTCCGGCGACTTTGTTGTAGCGCTCGGAGCGTCGGGCTGCGGCAAAACGACACTGCTGAATTTGCTGGCCGGGTTCTTGTCGCCCACGCAAGGGGAGCTGCTGTTGGGCGACAAACCCATCGTCGGCCCAGGCTCGGATCGCGGCGTGGTATTCCAAAAGCATGCCCTGCTACCCTGGCTCAATGTAATGGAAAACACCGAATTCGGCTTGAAACTGCAAGGCGTTCCAAAAGCCCAGCGTCGGGCTACGGCCGCAAAAAATCTGGAGCTGGTCGGCCTGCAAGATTTTCATCAGCACATGATCTATCAATTATCGGGCGGCATGCAACAGCGTGTGGGGATCGCCCGCGCATTGACCTGCAATCCGGCGATGCTGCTCATGGACGAGCCCATGGCCGCCCTTGACGCTCTCACACGCGAAACCATCCAGGAGCTCTTGCTCGACGTCTGGCGCCATACGCACAAGATGTTTTTCTTTATTACCCACAGCGTAGAAGAAGCGCTGTTTCTGGGGTCGCGTCTGGTGGTCATGTCGCCTAGGCCGGGGCGGATCACGAACACCTACGAGCTGGACTTCAACAAGCGATTCCTGGAAAGCCGAGACGCCCGCGCCATCAAATCCAGTAAAGACTTCATCGCCATGCGCGAAATCATCCTGGGCATTATTTATGGCGATGAACGCGCGGCTGAACAATCGGAGCAGATTCATGCTTAGGAAATTCTTTTTGGTCAAACCCGCTGCGCCAGGCAAGGTTTACGGTGCTCCAGGTGCTGGCAACAGCGTATTCATCAGCTTCATGACGGCAATTGTCCTGTTGGCCTTGTGGTTTTTGATTACCCGAATGGGCCTGGTCAAGCCTATATTTTTGCCTTCGCCTGGCGCTGTTTACAACAAATTCATCATTGCCATGACCGAAGGTGTAGCCAATTCAACCCTCGCACAGCATACGGAAGCCAGCTTGAGCCGTGTCATGGGCGCTTTCTTCCTGGCGCTGCTGACCGCCGTGCCCATTGGCATATTAATGGGCGTCAACCGTGTCGCCCGCGGCTTGTTCGACCCTATCATCGAGTTTTACCGCCCCCTGCCGCCGCTGGCCTATTTGCCATTGGTCATTATCTGGTTCGGCATTGGCGAATTTCCCAAAGTGTTCCTGATTTATCTGGCCATTTTTGCTCCCATGGCGATTGCCGCACGGGCCGGAGTCAAATCGGTCTCCATGGAGCAGATCCACGCCGCCTACGCCATGGGTGCCACCAGTACCCAGATCATATGGCACGTTATCCTCAAGGCAGCCATGCCAGAAATCTTCACCGGCATGCGCATAGGCATCGGCGTGGGCTGGACCACTCTGGTGGCGGCCGAAATGATTGCGGCCTCACGCGGCCTGGGTTTCATGGTGCTCAACGCAGCACAATACCTGGCCAGCGATACGGTCATCATGGGGATTATCGTCATAGGCTTTTTCGCCTTCACCTTCGATCTCCTGGTGCGTTATCTGGAAAAGATACTGATCCCGTGGAAAGGGAAAGTCTAATCATTCATTAAGAAATTTGTAGGGGCAGCCCTTGTGGCTGCCATTTTTTTGCCATGGCACAGATGGCAGCCACAAGGGCTGCCCCTACATGATTCACCGATACGTTCTCCAGACTCTGGTATCGTATAAGGCAATCCCCTGGCTGGTCTGGCGGGGGCCATATCCGCCTACAGAGTAGATACCGTCATGCAGCAACCCGCAGCACCTGCTCAATCTGTTTTGTGGGCTACGCTGTTCGAACGCGTCAGCGACTCGAACCTTAGCCTGCAGGGCCGTATCCGCCAAACATTGGTGTCCGCCATTCTGTCCGGGCATCTGCCACCGGGCTCATCCGTGCCCTCGAGCCGTCTGCTCTCCGATAGCCTGGGCGTGGCCCGTAATACTGTGGTGTTCGCCTACCAGCAATTGGTGTCCGAGGGCTATCTGGTGTCGCGCGAGCGCAGCGGCCATGTGGTCGCCAACGATGTCTTGAAAGGGCGAGTGGCCGCAACGTCGGAACCCGTCACTGGCCAAGTAGCGCAGCCTCGGGCGTCATGGGATCAGCGCCTGAGCTTTCATCCTTCGACTCAGCGCAATATCGTTAAACCCGCCGACTGGCAAAAACTCCCGTTTCCCTTTGTCTACGCTCAATTCGACGCGTCCCAATTTCCCACGGCCGAATGGCGCGAATGCTGCACCAAAGCATTGTCGGTCCTGGATATCCGCAGTTGGGCTCCTGACCTGATCACTCACGACGACTCAGTGCTCATCGAAGAAATCCGCACCCAGGTTCTGCCTCGGCGGGGCGTTTGGGCAGAAAAAGAAGAGATCGTCATTACCGTAGGCGCCCAGCATGCGCTCTATTTGCTGGGCGACATGCTGATCCAGAGCCATACCGTGGTGGGCATGGAAGACCCGGGCTACCCGGATGCGCGCAATACCTTCGCCCACCGGACTGCGCACCTGTTGCCGCTGCCCATCGATCACGACGGCTTGTGCATTACCCCTCAGTTGCTCGATTGCGACTACCTGTTTGTAACCCCCAGCCACCAATGCCCCACCACGGTAACCCTGCCCCTTGCCAGGCGCGAAGCCTTACTGGCCATGGCCGAGGAAGCCGACAGCATCATTATCGAAGACGACTACGAAACAGAAAATCGCTACGACAACACCCCCACCCCGGCACTCAAAAGCCTGGACAAGAACGGGCGTGTCATTTATGTGGGCAGTCTGTCGAAAAGCTTTGCACCGGGCCTGCGCATTGGCTATATTGTTGCCCCAAAAGAACTGATCCACGAATTGCGCGCCTTGCGCCGCCTGATGCTGCGTCATCCTTCGGCTTATATACAGCGGGCATTTGCCTTATTCATCTCGCTGGGCCATCACCATGCACTGCTGCGCCGATTGTCCGTGATCTACAAGGAACGCGCCCAGGTCCTGACCGAAGAGCTGGGCAAACATCTGCCGGAATTTGAACTTATCCCGCTAAGCGGTGGGTCTTCATGCTGGGTCAAAACCCCTGAGGGCATCAACACGCAGCATCTGGCCGATCTGGCCGTCAAGCAAGGCGTGTGCATAGAGCCTGGCCACGTTTTTTTTCACAACGCCCTAAATGACCAGCACAACTATATACGCATGGGTTTTAGTGCCATCGACAGCAGCCGCATCGGCCCCGGAATCGAACGGCTGAGCCAGGTTTACCGCGAAATGCGCAGCCGGCAATAAAGCGTGCGGCGAAAATAGTTGGCCGCGATGGCAGCCACAAGGGCTGCCGCTACAAAAGCGTGGCCGTGAATTATGTAGCGGCAGCCCTTGTGGCTGCC
>SCRC01000019.1 GCA_004297945.1 Candidimonas sp.
CGCTCACGCGCCCCGACTGCCCGGGTCTGCCTCGTCCAGGCGGGCGTCGGGCGAACTCACGTAGCCTCGCACGCGAGGCTACGTTCAGACAGCGCCCGACGACACCCCCCGCCTTCCCTTCGTCAGCACCCGGCGCTGGCCGAATGACCGGACGCTACCCACCCCTCGCCCTGCGGCTGCGATGATGACGTGCATCGGGCGATGTGGCAGCCGGTGGATGCTTGGTCGATAGAGGCCTACGAGCAACGTGATAGAAGCAGGCTGCAGGCACGTGATTTCCAGGCATGTCATAACGCGAGCCGTCTATGGGAGCTGGGCCGTGCCGGCCCGGCCCAGCTCCCATAGACGGCGTCTTCAAAGACCAGCTCGTCTAGCCAAATATCAAAACATCTCATGCTGGATACCATTTGACCAAAAATGCTCCAGATCACACGGGTTGGCTATAACAGTCCGGCCGATCCCGCCGCGATGGCTTCTTCGAGAATATCGAGCGCCTGCATCATTTCGGTCGGCGTGACCGTCAGTGGCGGCGTCAGGGTCAGGACATTGCCCATCGTCGTCTTGAACGACAAACCGCGGTCAAGTGCGCGATACAGTACCGCCTCCGCCAAGTCGTTATCGGGTAGTTTGTCTGAGCGGCTCTTGACCAGATCAATGCCCAACAACAGGCCACGACCCCGGATATCACCGATGGCGGGCAGGCGGCGTTTCATTTCGTCCATGCGCGCCAGCGCCAACGCGCCAACCGCTGCGGCATTGGCGACCAGGCCTTCGTCTTCGATGATTTCGATGGTAGTGAGCGCAGCCCGCGTTGTAACGGGGTTCTTTTCATGCGTGTAATGGCCGAAAGCCCAATCGCCCGCTACATCGAGATCCGCACGAGCGATGCATGCAGCAATAGGCAGGATGCCGCCGCCCAGCGCCTTGCCCATCACCAGGATATCGGGCACCACGCCGTCATGGTCGCAGGCAAACATCCGCCCGGTTTTGCCCAGACCGGTTGGAATTTCGTCGAAAATAAGCAGCGCGCCATGCCGGTCGCATGCCTCGCGCACTTTCTTCCAATAGCCTGGCGGTGGCAGATAAGGCACGGCGCGCGCCGGCTCGGCGATAACAGCGGCCACGTCGCTTTCGCGCCCCAGCACGTAATCGACCATGCCGGCGCATGCCATGTGGCAGCGGTCGAGCAAGGGTTGCCCGTTGTCATCGCAATCGTGGCCATAGGCGCAGCGGTAGCAAGCAAAGGGTGCAACGTGCTGCGAGCCTGCGACCAATGGCGCGGCCGGGCCCGAGCGAAACAGAGCCTCGCCTGACAGGCTCGATGCACCGATCCCCGCGCCATGAAAGGCATCCCAGAAGGATAAGGTCTTGAAGCGGCCCGTCGCGGCGCGGGCGAGCTTGATGGCGACTTCGTTTGCATCGGAGCCGCCGGTGGTGAGCAGCACCTTGGAGAGATTGCCTGGGGCAATGGAGCCAAGCTTCTCGGCAAGCAGCACAGCTGTCTCGCAGGCATAGCGCCGGGGCGCGAACGAAAGAGCGTCCATCTGCGCTGCAATGGCTTGCTTCAAGCGCGGATGACCGTAGCCAATGTGGTGGACATTGTTGCCGTGGAAGTCCATGTAGCGTCTGCCGGCTACGTCCTCGATCCAGATTCCTTGCGCCTTGGCAATGACGTTCAGGCAAGGCGTGGACACCGATTGGTGCAGGAATGCGCTGGCGTCGCGCTCGATGAGCGACCGCGTCGGCTCGTCCAGAGACCGGCGCTGCCAGGCGCGGCGGCGGTTCGTAAGATTCGTGTCGCTTTCGGATTGGGCGACCAGGCCGGTGAGACTGTCTTTGCTTGCCGGTTGCTTCATTCTCTGACAGTTGCCTTGGTCGAGATGCGTGAGAGTCCGATCAGTACGAGCAGCGTGCCTGCCCCCAGAATCATCGTCAGCGTTGCCGCATCGAAGATGGCGCCGCGATCAGTCAGCGAAAATATGCCTACCGGCAGCGTCACCCACCCCGGGGGATAAATCATCAGGGTGGCGCCCAGTTCTCCCATCGACAGGGCGAAGCTCAGGCTGAACGCGGCGATCAGATAGGGCATGATGAGCGGCAACGTGACCCGGATCAGCCGATAAAAAGGCCGTGCGCCCAGGCTCTCGGCGACTTGTTCGTATTCTGGCGGCAAGCGCGCCAGCCCGGCTGAAACGTTGCCGTAGGTAAAGGCCGAAATCAGCAGAAAGTGCGCGATGAACACGATCAGCGCGGTGCCGTTCAGGAGCACGGGAGGCTGGCTGAATGCGACGAGCAGACCCAGGCCAATAGATACCGACGGTACGGCGCTGGGTATGAAGAACACGGTATCGAGAATGCGCTTGGGCAGGCCTTTCATTGTGCGCAGGGCAAGCGCCGCCCATGTTCCGCTTACCAAGGCCGCCGTGCTGGCTATAACGCCGGTCAGGACGCTGACTTGCAGCTGGCTGGCGGAATCTGTTCTAAGCACCTGTGCGTAGTGCGCGAGCGTCAGGTGGCTGGGCAGTATGTCGTTCCATTGGCCGCTGACGCTGGCCAGCGCGATCACCCCGATCGGCAGGCCGTAGATCACGCCGAACAAGGCTGCCATCACCACCCACGAGAAAATTCGTCCCCATTTAGCCCAGACTAACACGGCGACCCCCAAAGTATGACACCGCCAGCCGATAGAGCGCGTAGAGGCTGAGCGACAGGGCGATGTTGACCACAGCAATGATACAGGCCGTGGTGTAGTCGAATTCCTGGATGGCCTTGTCGTAAATGAGCAGCGGCAGGGTAATGACCCCCTTGGCGCCGATGAACAAGACAATGCCGAATTCATTGACCGTCAGAAGCAGGCACAAGCTGCCGCCGGCTATCAGGGCGGGCAGTGCGGCCGGAAGGATGACTTGGCGCACGATGCGCCAGGGCCGCGCGCCCAGACTGCTGGCGACCTCGATCTGCGCCGCATCGATCAGCGAAAAGCTGGCCAGCAGCGGACGCATCACGAAGGGTGTGTAGACGGTAATCTCGGCCAGAATGACGCCCCATTGCGAATATAGAAATTGGAGCGGCGGCAGGTCCAGATGCATGACATGCATCAGCGATTGATTGATGATGCCAGCCGAGCCGTAGATGAAGGTGAAAGCGAGCGCCACGAGGAAAGTCGGCAGCGCGATGAATGTGTCGATCAACCGGCCGATCAGCCTGGCGCCTGGAAAAGGAATGAAGGAGATGATCAGCGAAAGCACGAAGCCGAGCACGAGACAGCCTGCCGTCGCGGTGAGCGCGATCGTGATCGTGTGAAACAGGCCGCTTAAGAATTGACTGGAGCGCAGCACTGTTTCAAAGCCAGCCAGAGACAGAACGTGCTCATCTCCTTCGAGGGCCTGGCGCAGGATCAGTCCAAGCGGATAGAAGAACAGCAGCGCGAGAATCGTCAGCGGTGGAACAACCCAGAATCTGCGCTGCGTTGAGCTCGATCGGGCCGGCTGCGGGATTGCCATTGCCATGTCAGCCATTGGTGTCGGACTCCGGAACAAGAGTGACGTCTGTCGGATCGAAATGCACGGCAAGCGGTGCCCCTAGCGCTGGCGGGTCGGCCAGAGGCGTCGACGATAGGCGCAGCGTCTGGCCTTGCACATCAAGGGTGATGCTATGCAGATCGCCTTGCCACTGGACTGCACGCACGATGCCCGTTAGGGTATTGCTGCAGGTCCCGCTCGGATCAAGCCGCAGATCGTGCGGCCGAACGCACACCAGGCAATCGCTGCCTTCGGGCAATGCGTGGTGATTGCGCCCCCGCAGCATGGTTTGCCCAAATTGGACAGACGCCAAGCCGGCATCGATCGTGGCCAGTGACTTTGCCGCAAGGATATTGGCGCGTCCGAGGAATTCCGCTGCAAAGCGGTTTGGCGGGTTGCGGTAAAGCGCTTGCGCGTTGCCGAACGCAACCAGTTTGCTGTCGCGCATGATGCCGATGTGATTGGCAAGCGTCAGCGCCTCGGTCTGGTCGTGTGTGACATACAACACTGTCAGGGAAGGAAGGTCGCGATGCAGTTTGGCCAGTTCGTCGAGCATTGAGCGGCGGATCTGCGCATCGAGCGCCGAAAGAGGCTCGTCAAGCAGGAGCACTTGCGGACGAATCGCCAGTGCGCGGGCAATGGCCACACGCTGTTGCTGACCGCCCGAGAGTTCGCGCGGATAGCGTTTCGCGTAGGCCTCCATGCCGACCAGCCGCAGGCACTCCGGGATGCGTTCGCGGATGAGCTCGGTCGCGGCGCCCCGGGCGCGGAGCCCAAATGCCACGTTGTCCTCGACGCGCATGTGAGGAAATAAGGCATAGTTCTGCACCACCATGCCGATGTTGCGGTCGCACGGAGCTACATGAGTGACATCGCGATCGCCAATGATAATGCGCCCGGCCTTGGGCTTTACGAAGCCCGCGACCGCCCGCAGTGCCGTCGTTTTGCCCGAGCCCGACGGGCCGATCAGCGCGACGATCTCGCCCGGCTTCACGGTGAGCGTCAGCGAATCCAGGACGACCAAGTTGCCATAAGCGACAGAAACGTTCTCGAAGCCGATGCCGGCGGCGCCAGCGGGAGGTGTCGCCGACGCTGCCGACACGCGTGTAGGCAGCTCGCGTGTCATAACCATGCCGTCCATCAGTTCTTCGAAATGGCTTGGTTGTAGGCCGCTACGTCCTTCTTCAGATCGCTCAAAACCTGACTCCAGTTAGGCGACCAGATATGGACGCCTTCGAGCGTCTTGTTGAGCGTCTTGAAGTTCTCGTCGGTCGGGTGAACATCGCTGCGTACCGGGAAGCCGCCCGCGGTCACACTGACGTCCTTTTGCGCATTCTGCGAGAGCAGGAAGTCGATGAGCTTCTTGCCGTTCGCCGAATGTGGAGCGTGTGTGACCAAGCCGACATAGTAAGGGAGTGAAAAGGCTGTTTTTTTGCCGTCGGGCCCAACCGGGAAGAAAATCTGGACGTTCGGGTTGTTCCGCATTTGCGCCAGATTCATCTGAATGTCGCCGTTGGCCACGTAGAGTTCGCCCTTGTTGACCAGTGCGGTGAGCTTGCCTGTCGAGGCCGATGGGCCAAGATTGTTGACCTGCAGATTTCCGAGATAAGCCAAGCCCGCCTGCTTGCTTCCGAATGCATGGAAGGCCTGTAGCATCAATGCAGTGCCGTCGCCCGCCTGGCCTGGCGTCGAATACTGGATCTTGTTCTTGAATTTGGGGTCGAGCAAATCGGTGTAGCTTTTGGGCGGTGCCTTGAGCACCTTGGTGTTGTAGATGAAGTTCGGGTAGTTATTGACCATAGCGTAGAAGAGGCCTTTGGGGTCTTTGTCGATCGCTTTGATCTTGTCGGCGCCGGTGGGGGTAAAGTGTTCCAGCAGGCCGTCGGCAGCGGCCTTTTGCATGAAGGGCGGCAGGGTGACAAGCACATCGGCCTGAGTGTTGGATTTTTCCTTCATCAGCCGGTCGACAACGCCGCTCGATCCCGCTTCGATATATTGAACCTTGATGCCAGTCGCCTTGGTGAAAGCGGCAAACTGATTGCCGAACCAGCTTGGCGAGCCGTCATGCAGACCGTCTGCGGAGTAGATTGTTACGACCTTGGATTGCGCCAGAACCGGGCTTGCGGTGGCGGCAAGCACACAGGCGGCCGCTATCATTAGTTTCGTCTTCATGTTCATCCTTCCTTGCGTTGAGTTGGAATGCTGAGAGAACTTTTTACTTGTTTGTTGCGGATACTCGATCATCCCGGCTTGTGCCGAGACGATCTCCCCTCCTCGAACTTCCGATACTTTGCCTTTTATTCATGTCACGCCTATGACATGGGTGATAATTCGGTAAAGTATAATGCTTCCAAAAAAATGGTCAAGATATCAAAAAAAACCACAACGACTGGGTTGTCTCAGGCCCAAGGCATTGACCAGGTGCGCACGTTGGAGTAGCTCTTCATGGCTTCGACGATGCCCTCCTTGAAGCCGTTGCCCGAATCCTTGATGCCGCCAAAGGGGGACATTTCGATGCGGTAACCGGGGACTTCCCAGATATTGACCGTACCCACCTCGAGTTCGTTGACGAATTTCGTGATGTGATCCAGGCGATTGGTGCAAACGCCCGACGAGAGACCAAAGGCGGTCGAGTTGGAGATGCGGATGATTTCGTCGATCTGGTCGGGGACGCGAATGATCGGAATCACCGGGCCGAAGGTCTCTTCGCGGACCAGCTCGCACTCGTAGGGGATGTGATCGACCACGCAGGGGGCAAAGAGGGCGCCCTTGCGCGGGGCGCCGTACAGCACCTTGGCGCCCTGGGCGACGGCATCTTGCACGCGCCGCTCAAAGAGCTGTGCCGAGGCCTCGGTGATGACTGTGCCGACATCGACCGAGGGGTCCATCGGGTCGCCGCACTTGAGCTTCTTGGCGTGGATCAGGACCCGCTCGACGAACGCATCGGCGACGCTCTCGACGACCAGGATGCGTTTGACGGCGGTGCAGCGTTGGCCCGAATTCTTGGTCGCACCCTGGACGGCGAGCAACGCCGCGCGGTCCAGATCGGCATCGGCCATGATGATGAGCGGGTCGTTGCCGCCCAGCTCGAGCACGACGCGGCGATAGCCGGCCTTTTCGGCAATGTATTTGCCGACTCGAACCGAGCCGGTGAAGGTGACGAGATCGCAGTCCGGGTCGGTGATCATCGAGTCGCCCATGGTGCGTGGGTTGCCGGTGACGACGCTGAGCATCTCGGGGGGCAGGCCGGCTTCGTAGAGCACGTCGGCCAAGGCCAGCGCGGTCAGGGGGGTGAGCTCGGTGGGTTTAAGCACGATCCGGTTGTTGGTGGCGATGGCTGGGGCGAGCTTGTGGCTGACCATGTTGAGCGGGTGGTTAAAGGGGGTGATTGCCGAGATCACCCCGAGGAGCGGCGTGCGCATCGTGAATATCTTGCGGTTCTTGCCATTGGGGCTGATGTCGCAGGAGTAGATTTCGCCGTCGTCCCGGATGACCAGTTGCGCGGCGAAGGACCACACGTCGTAGGCGCGGCTGGCTTCGTAGAGCGAGTCTTTCCAGCATAATCCCGATTCGGCGGTAATCAGCCGGGCGAAATCGTCTTTGCGATCACGCAGGATTTCGGCGGTGGTTTGCAAGATGCGCTGGCGCTCGAAGCGGGTGAGCGTGGGGCGGTAGGCGCGGGCGCGGGCAAAGGCCTCGCGAACGTGCTCGGGGCGTCCGGCGGGAATCGTGCCGACCACTTCATTGTTATAGGGGTTGAGAACCTCGATGGTCTCGTCGGTGTTGACCAGTTTGCCGGCGATGCGCATGGATTCGCGCCGTACGGCTGGCTTCATGGGTGCGTTCATAAACTACCTCGGTAAGTCGGGTTATCCCCACCTCGGGTGGAGACCGGTGTGTAGCGGCACCCCTTGTGGGTGCCACCGATGTCATATCGCAGCGCGAGGGCGGGCAGGGCAAGCTTGGTGGCCTCAGGCAACATGATTGAGGGCGATGGCGAAGATGTCGAAGTTTCGCGGCTCGCGCTCTTTGGGCCAATTCACCTTGCGATTGAACAGCAGCGGCACGGTCTGCTCGGTGAGCCCGCCGTGCGAGCGCAACGGCTCCTTCAGGCCCGAGAGGTCGTGGCGCTTGGCGCTGGTGCCAAAGACCTTGTGGCGCGTGCCGAGCACGACGATATCGCCCACGCGATCGGGGGGCAGCTCAAAGCGCTCGCAGGCCTGTTCATTGGAGAGCGCGAGCTCGATCCCCTCGAGCGCACGCAGGCGCGCCATCAGGGGTTGAGCGTCTGTGCCCTGGGGCAGGTAGATCGTGGCAAACGAGCCCAGTGCTCCGTGGTGCGCGACATAGGGGTCGGTGATGGGCAAAATCACACGCGCTTTACCCTGGCCCATCCACTCGTCGAACACGTCCTGCAGGTACATGACGTCGGGCGAGCCGTCGGCCTTGTGTTTGTCGTTCATGCCGTGATCGGCGGTGATGGCGAGCACACACCCCTCGGCCTCGAGCAGGCCGACGTAGCGGTCGAACATGGCGTAAAAGGCGTTGGCGTTCTCGGTGCCCGGTGCGGCCTTGTGCTGGACGTAGTCGGTGGTCGACAGGTACATGAGGTCGGGGTGAAAGTTTCTGAGCAGCTTCACCCCGGCGGCGAAGACGAATTCGGAGAGATCGGCCGAATACACCTCGGGGAGCGCCTTGCCGACAAAGGCGAGAACATCGCCGATGCCGTTATTGGCCACGGTGGCCTGGTCGGCCTTTTCTGCGGAGAACGCGATGGCGCGTCCGCTGGCGAAGTCCAGCCCCTTGCCGAGCAGGGTGCGCAGCTTGTCCTTGGCGGTGACCAAGGCCACCTTCGCACCCGCATCGTGAAAGGTCTGGAAGAGGGTGGGTGCGCGCAGGAAGCGCGCCTCGTTCATCATGACCTCTTCGCCCGTGGCGCGGTCATAGAAGTAGTTGCCCGCGATGCCGTGCAGTTTCGGGGGCTGGCCGGTGATGATCGAGATATTGTTCGGGTTGGTGAAGCTGGGGATGACGCACTTGCCGAGCAGGTTCGCCCCGGTCTTCATGAGCCGATCCAGGTTGGGGGCCACTCCGGCTTTGATCGCTTCCTCGATATACCCGGGCTCGGAGCCGTCCAGGCATATCGCTACCGTGGGCACGCGGGGGTACTGGTAGTCCCGGCCGTTCACGTTGAGAGTGGATTTATGCCGCTGATTCATGATGACATTCCTTAAGCAGCCTTGGAGGCCGAATCCGTCACACCCATTTCCTGGAGCACCTCGCGCACAGCGGCCAGCGCGCCGCGCATTTCTTTCTCGCCCAGACGCCCGATGCAGCCGATGCGAAACGAATCGGCCACCGTAAGCTTGCCTGGGTAGATGATGAAGCCCCGATCCTTGAGGCCGTCGTAAAAGTTCTGGAAGACGAAGCGGGGATGATTCATCATATGAAAGGTGACGATGATCGGGGCCTGCAGGTTGCTGGCGAGCAATGGCTTGAAGCCCAGCGCCATCATGCCTTCGAGCAGAATGCGGCAGTTGTTTTGATAACGTCCGCCGCGCCCCGCGACACCCCCTTCGGCCGTGAATTCCTCGAGCGCCTGGTGAAACGCGACGATGACGTGGATAGGCGGCGTAAAGCGATATTGCCCGGTCTTTTCGAAATTGGCCCACTGGTCGTGCAGATCGAGAACGAGTGTGGTCGCGTTGCCTTTGGTGAGGGCAAGGGCCGCGCGCCGGCAAATGGCAAAGCCCAGCCCGGGGACGCCTTCAATGCATTTGTTCGAAGAAGCGGCGATCGCATCGGCGTGCAGCGCACGGGCGTCTAGCGGCAGCGCCCCAAAGGCGCTCATCGAATCGATGAGATAGCCTTTCTGGTATTTGGCCGCGAGGGCGCCGATTTGCACAATGGGATTGAGGATCCCCGAGGTCGTCTCGCAATGGATCGTGAAAATGTGAGTGATCGAGGGGGTGGCCTTCAGGATAGCCTCAACCTCGTTTAAATCTGGTGGTGTATCTTCGGCCGTCTCGTGAACAATGGCCTTGCGCCCGGCAATGTCGAGGATACGCTTGGCCCGGTGTCCGTATGCCCCGTTGATGAGAACCAGAACCTTGCCTGCATGCGGTACAAAGCTAGTCAGCATGGCCTCTACGGCAAACGTGCCCGAGCCTTGCATCGGCACGGTTACGTAATCGTCGCCGCCGTTGGCGATTTCGCACAGCCGTGTCAGCACGGTTTTGTTGATCGCGATGAAGCTGGCATCACGCGAGCCCCAGTCGTGCACCATCGCAGCCTTGACGGTGCGCGAGGTGGTCAGCGGGCCCGGCGTAAGGAGAAATGGATCGCCCGTTTCGGACGCTGCCGGCTTCGAGTGAGTGGGATGTGTCATCGGAGGTCTGTCCTGTGTTGGGCGTGTAGCCGCAAGTGTGCTGCACTGAGATCATGCTAAGGCAAACCATAAAAATAGTCAATATGTCACAGTAAACCACATGTAACTCATTGTATATTTATTTTGATGGCTTAGGGCAGTCGCATCACCACTTGGCCTGGCAAGGGCGAGCACGACCCGGTATAGACTACTCTTGGCTTGAGTAATTTACGCTTTGTCGGCTTTGCCTGCCGCGCTGGCCAGCTTGCTTAACATCTGATCGACCCTCCAGGGCTGACGGTTTTCGTCTTCGGCGCGCTCTTTACGCCGGATCGCGTTGCGCACCACAATCGAGCCCAAATAACGCACGGGTTCCGGCGGGAATCGGCCCCGCGGGCCTTGGGTAAGCGGGCCACGGGTCCAGGCATTATCCAAGCCCAGCACCATGGACGATAAAATTTGTGCGCCCATATAAGTGGGGCCTACGCCGTTGCCGGAATAGCCAAAGCCATAAAAAATATCAGGCGCATCATTCAGGCGCCCAAAGAACGGAAAGCCAGTAACAGAACGATCTGACGGCCCGTTCCAACTGGCGGTAATGGGCGTGTTGCGCAAGGCAGGGAAGAAATCATGCAAACTATTGGTTAACTGGGCTTCGTAGGGAGAGCGCTGATCAAATACAGGCGCTACGCGCCCATGCCACGAAAATGTATTGCCGCCTTTTCCAAGCATCAGCCTGCCATCGGCCGTGCTGCGATAGTAGTAGACAAAAGTGCGCGAATCCAGCACTGATACACCATCGGTCAGGCCTATTTGCTGCAACAGATCGGGGCATTTTTCGGTGATGATCATATCGCTGGACACCACCGCCACCGTACGCTCAAATTGTTTAAAACGGCTGGCCATCCAGGCGTTCATCGCCAGCACCATTTTGCCGCAAACTATGCTGCCCACAGGGGTGCGCACGGTAATGGGCTTACTGCCCGAAAAACTCAGCATGGGAGTGCGCTCGTAGATGTGTACCCCCATTTCCAGCGCTACGCGACGCAAGCCGCGCACCAGCTTGCCCGGGTGCACGGTGGCGGCCGCCGGCGAATATACTCCGGCCAGATTGCGCGCCGAGCCCGATCGGCGGGCAACCTCTTGTGGTTCCAGCCGCTGGTAGCTATTAATGCCGTGCGCTTCCAGCTCGTTAATAACCGGATCAAGCACGCCTATCTGGGCTTTCGAAGTAGCCGTATACAAGGTGCCATCCAGGCGCAACTCGGCATCAATTTTGTGTCGTTGACAAAAATTGGCAATATGCTGTATGGCGTCCTCAGAGGCAATCACCAGCCGTATGGCTTCCGTTTCTCCAAATAGGCGGCGTAACGTAAAGAACTTGGCAGACCAAGTGAGCAGGCATCCGCCGTTGCGCCCACTTGCGCCCGCACCGCATAAATCGCTTTCAATAATCGTAATGTTTTGAGTGGGGCTTTGCTGCTTGAGCTGGATTGCGGTCCAAAGGCCGGTAAAGCCACCGCCCACTATGCAGACATCGGCGCGCTGCTCTCCTTGTAACGCTGGGGCCAGCTCGCCATCAATGCTTAATGCCTGCTCAATCCAGAAAGGTCGCATAATTACTCAATTGGGCGTGTAGCTTCAAGTGTGCCGCACCGAGCAATGCTAAGGTAAACCATAAAAATAGTCAATATGTCACAGTAAACCACATGTAACGTATTGCATACCTACATTGAAGGCTTAGAACAGACGCATCATCACCAGGCCGGCGATGGTGAGCGCGGCGGAAGCCGCACGTACTCGCGTGAGGGGTTCTTTAAGAATAAAGATGGCAATGAGCCCGCCAAACAATATGCTTGTTTCGCGCACTGCCGCGACCAGTGCAATGGGTGCCACGGTCATTGCCCAGAGGACGATCCAGTAGGCCCCCAGGGACATGGCGCCGCCGGCCAGGCCAGGCAGCAGGAAGCCCAAAGCAGGCATGATCCCCCGCACACCTTTGCGCCACAGGCAAAAGATCAGCATGGGGAAGGCGTCGGCGACGAAAAGCGCAGCGGCATAAGCGTTTACGTTGTCCGATACGCGCGCGCCAATCCCATCGACCACGGTGTACGCGGATATGGTGGCCGCAGTAAGCAGTGCGCAGCTCACTGCAGCGCGGCTGGGCGCCATCCTGTGCCGGTGCCCGCGCAGCGAAATGAGCACCACTCCAACGCCCAGCAGGGCAATGCCTGCTACATTGCCCGGGCTCATGTGGTCTTGCAATGCAAGCAAAGAGATGCACGCGGTTATCAGTGGCGCCGAGCCGCGTGCAATCGGGTAAATTTGGCTCATGTCCGCCCGACGGTAGGCTTCGGATAGCGACAGGTAGTAGCCGAAATGGATCAGCACGGACGCGGCCACCCACGGCCACGCTGCCAGACGGGGCAAGCCCGTGATCAATAGGGCCGGCAGCGCGATCACGCCGCATGCGACGCAGACCAGCGTCATGGCCAGGAAGGGGTCGAGCTTGATCTTGATGAGCGCATTCCAGCCCGCATGAAGCGCTGCGGCTGCCAACACGGCGAAAAAGACCGAAAGAGCCATCGTGCCGGGTGGGCTCATTTTTTTGCGACAATGACTTCCCAGCGCTGGGCGGCGGCGGTACGAGCGATCGATTCGGGCGGCAGTTCGTCAACGATCAACCCCGCAATATGCGGCACAGAGGTAATCAGCACAGGGGTGCTGTGCTCGAACTTGGAGTGATCCGCCAGGACATAAACCTTCTGTCCCGCCTTCATCATCGTATGTCTTTGCTCGGCGGCGAGCCGTGAATAATCGGTGAATTCGCCTTCGGACGAAATGCCGCCCACGCCAAGAAAGACGATATCGACCCGAAAGTGGGCCAGCGCCGCGATGGTTTCGACGCCAAACGCAGCCTCGTCATTGGGATCGATCTGGCCGCCAAGCATGATGACCTTCACGCCGGGCGCACGGCACAACATGGTTGCGATGGGCAGGCTGTTGGTGATGACAGTCAGGTTGTTGAGATCCATGAGGGCGGCGCCCATGCTGTATGTGGTCGAGCCCGAATCGATCAGCACGACCATGCCATCGCTGACAAGACTGGCCGCCTGGCGTCCGATGGCTTGTTTGCCCGCGGTGTTGGCGCTGACGCGCGCGGCAAGCGATGGCTCGGCCACGGCGCGCCGCGCCGCGCCGCCATGAACGACGTTCGCTCGCCCCTGACCGGCCAGTGCCTTGATGTCTCGACGGATAGTCTCGCGCGAAACCCCGAGTTTGGTGGCCAGATCGGCGACGCTGACGGACCCGTTTGCATCGAGTGCCTGCGAAATATGGTCGATGCGGCTGACGGCGAGTTGACGGTTCATGAGGGTTGGGTTCCGTGGAAGGAGAAAATTTTATGTAACATTTTTAGATGGACACCGCAAGCCCAAGCTAGGACGGTCGAATAGGCGACAGCCCGCTTCCAGTCGAGTAGCTGCTTTTACCGCCGGCACGATTTTTCCGTAATTATGAGTCAATATGTTGTATTACGTGGCTTTTTGAGGCAATCTATGCGTATGTGATCATTTCAACATTAAATACGAGGAAACTCAACACATGTCAGCGAATATTCCCCAGCACGCCCGGGTGGTGATCGTCGGCGGTGGCATTATCGGCTGTTCTGTAGCCTACCATCTGACGAAAATGGGTTGGGCCGACGTGGTTCTGCTCGAACAAGGCCAGCTTTCTTGCGGCACAACCTGGCACGCCGCCGGTCTGGTCGGGCAGTTGCGCTCGCAGGAAAGCATGACCCGTCTAATCCGATATTCGACCGCGCTGTACGCCGAACTGGAAGCCGACACCGGCCTGGCCACTGGCTGGAAGCAATGCGGGTCGTTGTCGGTGGCCCGCACAGCCGAGCGCATGACGCAGCTCAAACGCACCGCTGCCGTGGCGCGTGCGTACGGAGTGGAGTGCGAGGTAATCAGCCCGAAAGCCGCCGGCGATCTGTGGCCGGTGATGCGTACGGATGACTTGCTGGGAGCCGTCTGGCTACCGGGCGACGGCAAGGCGAATCCGACCGATCTGACCCAGGCGTTTGCGCGCGGCACCCGCATGCGCGGCGGGCGCATTGTTGAAAACACCCGGGTAACGGCCATCCACACGCGCCAGGCGCCAGGCGGGCGGGAGGTGAGCGGCCTTGCGTGGCGCAACAAGGAAGGTGAAGAAGGTGCAATCGAGGCGGAAATTGTCGTCAATTGTGCCGGCCAATGGGCTAAAGCGCTTGGCCGGCTGGCCGACGTTGCGGTACCGCTGCATTCGGCCGAACACTACTACATCGTGACCGAACGGATCGAAGGCGTGCATCCCGATCTGCCGGTGATGCGCGACCCGGACGGCTACATCTATTTCAAGGAAGAAGTCGGTGGTCTTGTGATGGGCGGTTTCGAGCCAAACGCAAAGCCGTGGGGCATGGACGGGATACCGGACAACTTCGAGTTTCAGTTGCTGCCCGACGACTGGGATCAGTTTCAGGTGTTGATGGAAAATGCACTGCAGCGTGTTCCTGCTCTCGAAACTGCGCAGATCAAGCAGTTCTACAATGGGCCGGAGTCGTTTACGCCCGACAACAATTTCATTCTTGGTGAAGCTCCCGGGCTGCGGCGCTTTTTCGTTGGCGCGGGCTTTAATTCGATGGGCATTGCATCGGCGGGCGGAGCGGGGATGGCGTTGGCCGAATGGATAGCCGCGGGTACGCCGACGATGGATCTGTGGCCGGTAGACATTCGCCGTTTTGCGCGCTTCAACGCCAATGATGCCTGGCTGCACGATCGCATCAAGGAAACGCTGGGCTTGCACTATGCGATGCCCTGGCCCAACCGCGAGCTCGATACTGCCCGGCCGTTCCGCCGTTCTGCGCTTTATGCGCAATTGCGCGACGACGGCGCCTGCTTTGGCAGCAAGATGGGCTGGGAACGCGCCAATTTCTTCGCACCCAGCCCCGAGGAGGCTCGTATCGACTACACGTTCGGCCAGCAGAATTGGCTGGCGTGGAATGGCGTGGAGCATCGCGCCTGCCGCGAGGCCGTGGCGTTATTCGACATGAGTTCATTTTCCAAATTTCTGGTAAAGGGTCGTGATGCTCAAGCCGTGCTGCAATACATCGTTGCCAACGATGTCGACGTTGCCCCGGGTACGACCGTCTATACCGGCATGTTGAATGACCGCGGCACGTATGAGTCCGATTTCACGCTATGCCGGCTGGCCTTCGATCAGTATCTGATCGTCACCGGATCGGCGCAAACCACTCGCGACTTTGATTACATCGAAAAGCAGATCCCGCAAGACAAACACTGTGCGTTGGTCGACGTGACCGCCCAGTATGCGGTGCTTGCGGTAATGGGGCCGCGTGCACGCGATTTGTTGCAGAGCGTGTCCAAAGCGGACTGGAGCAACGCTGCGTTTGCGTTCGGTCAGAGCCGCGAGGTCGATCTGGGCTACGCAACCGTGCGCGCCACGCGCCTGACCTATGTGGGCGAACTGGGCTGGGAGCTTTACGTGCCAGTCGAATTCGCTGTCGGCGTATACGAAACACTGCACGCGGCAGGCAAACAGTTTGGCCTGATCAACGCCGGCTATTACGCCATCGATTCCCTGCGTATCGAGAAAGGCTATCGCGCTTGGGGGCGCGAACTCACACCCGACTACAACCCATTCGAAGCCGGGCTCGAATTTGCCTGCAAGCTTAAAAAGGACATCGCGTTTCGCGGGCGCGACGCGCTGCTGGAACTGCGTAAGCAGCCAGTGTGCCGGCGCATGGTGGTGCTGACCGCCGACGGCGCAGCGCAGCACATGTTATGGGGCGGAGAGGCGATTTTGCGCGACGGGAGGCCAGTCGGATTCGTCACTTCGGCGGCCTTTGGGCACACGCTGGCTTGCCCGGTGGCCATGGGTTACGTCACCAATCCGGATGGTCCGGCCAGTGTTGATTATCTCAGCACTGGCCAGTATGCGATCGATCTCGCCGGTGAACTGTTGCCTGCCACGCTTCATTTGAAAGCGCCTTATGATCCGCGCTCGGAACGTGTGAAGTCCTGACGGACCAGGAGCCGCCCATGCTGCAGCTCATGATCACAATGGTGGGCGCCGTTGCATTGCTCCTGTGGGGTACGCATATGGTGCAAACCAGCGTGCAGCGCAGCGTCGGCCCCAAGTTGCGCGGCGTTCTTGGCCGTGCGTTGCACAATCGCGGATACGGATTCTGCACGGGGCTTGGCGTCACCACTGTTTTACAAAGCAGCACTGCCACCGGCTTGATGATCTCGGGCTTCGCGGCAGACGGCATGGTAGAACTGGCGCCAGCCTTGTCCGTGATGCTGGGCGCCAATGTAGGCACCACCCTGATCGTGCAAATTCTGTCGTTCGACATCTCTGCCTTTGGGCCTATCCTGATTCTGGTGGGTGTTGTCCTGTTTCGCCGCTATCGAATGACCCGGCTGCGCGATATCAGCCGGATGTTCATCGGGCTTGGTCTGATGCTGCTGGCCTTGCGCCACTTGCTTGACGCGGTGACCCTTTATGAGTGTGCGCCTGGTTTGCATTTGCTGCTCGGCCTTGTGGCAGCCGTTCCGCTTCTTGCGATGCTGCTAGGCGTAACCCTTGCGTGGATGGCGCATTCGAGCGTTGCCATTATCCTTGTCGTGGTGTCGCTGGCCAGCAAGGGCGCTATCGCGCCGGATACCGCCTTTGCTCTGGTTCTTGGCGCCAATCTGGGCACTGCAATCAACCCGGTCATCGAGGGGATATCGGGTTCAGGTCTGGCGAGCAAGCGCGTGCCCTTGGGCAACCTGCTTGCGCGAGTCGCGAGCGTCTTGCTTGCGCTGGCTTGTCTTGGGCCCGTCACGCGTTGGTTCGTGGTTTTCGAGCCCGATATCGGCCGCGCCGTTGCCGACTACCATACCGCGTTCAACATTATCCTGGCGCTGTTTTTTCTGCCTTTTCTCCATCCCTATGCGCGCTTGCTCGTGCGCCTGTTTCCGGTGCGTGCCGTTGTGGCAGACCCATCCCGGCCGGCTTATCTCGATCCCGCGGCGGCCCAGACGCCGATTCTCGCGCTCGGGGCCGCCGCTCGTGAAGTATTGCGCCTGACCAACATGCTCGACGAGATGCTGGCCAAAGCGGGCGAGAGTCTTGCCGATGATAATCGCCACGGTATTGCCGAAAACAAAAAACTCGGTCAGAGTTTGCGCTCGCTGAGTGCGGCAATACAGGCGTATCTCGCCACGCTCGATCTCGATGGGCTAAGTGCCGCCGATCGCCAACGTTTGAAAGCGATTTTCGCCTTCGCCGGCAATATCAGTTGCGCGATAGGGGCAGTGAATAAAGGCCTGCAGTCCCTAACGGCAAAACGCCTCGAAAGCGGGCTTTCACTGGACACATCCGACCGGTCGTACCTGGAGACCGCCTTCGAGCGGGTTCGCAGCAACCTGCGTAGTGCGGCGGCCTTGCTGGTGACTGATGACCCTCGCGGCGCTCAACTGCTTGCCGATGAAAAGCGCGTCTTTCGCAAACTGGAAGATATGGCCGGCCGCAGTCGTTTTGAGCATCTGCGTTCCGGTGTGGTCGACAGTTCTTTTCGGCTCGACCTGATACGGGAGCTTAAGCGCGTCAATGCCCATCTGGTTGCCGGTGCGAGCTATCGGATTCTGGAGCAGTAAGACGGATTGATCGAAAGCCGTATTGTCCTGCGCGTTCAGCGACTTGCCAAAGAACACGGTAATCGGTCGAGTGCACTGCGCGCCAGACTCGATGCATCGGGCGGCGTAACGATGATCCCTCCGGTTAAACTTCGTATTCACCCCCTGGCATGCAACCGGGACCTGGATGACAATATCAACCTGCGCATTGAAAGCCACAAGTGAATACCTCAGACGCCTCCATCCCCGACCTGTCCGATATGCGGCCCGACGACTGGGTCGAACACTGGCTGCCGCGCGCCTGGGGGCCTTACGCGCGCCTGTGCCGCCTGGATCGCCCTGTAGGCACCTGGCTGACCTTGCTGCCATGCCTGGCGGCGCTCGTGCAGGCCGCCGAAGGCTGGCCCACGGTGTGGCGCCTGTTCATCTTTTCTCTGGGCGCGCTACTGATGCGGGGCATAGGCTGCACCATTAATGACATCTGCGATCGCGATATTGACAAGAAGGTCGAACGCACGCGCTTTCGGCCACTGACCAGCGGCCAGATCAGCCTGAAAAATGCGCTGTATTTTCTGTTGGGGCAGTTGCTGGTCTGTGCCGTGCTGCTGCTGGCGATCAATGCGTATAGCCGCTGGCTGGCTGTCCTGTTGCTGCCCGTTGTGGCCGTATACCCTTTGTGCAAACGCTTTACCTACTGGCCGCAGGTGGTGCTGGGCATAGGCTTTAACTGGGGCATGTTGATGGCCTGGTCCGACACACGGAATATCGTGCCGCTGGCCGCAATCGCCATGTGGGTGGGTGCCGTGCTGTGGCAGGTCGGTTACGATTCGATCTACGCATACGTTGACGTACGCGACGACAAGGAGCTGGGCCTGCATTCCACCGCCATGCGTTTCGCCGACAAGGGCAAGCAATGGATCAGCGGCTTTTATATCGCGACGATTGTGCTTTGGACATACAGCGGCGTCGCGCTGCACATGGCTTGGGGCTATTACCTGATCCTGGCCGTGATTGCCGGGCATTTCCTGTGGCAGATGCGCCTGTTCAACCTGGCGCGTCCCGATCGGAACTTTATGCTGTTTCGCGCCAATATCTGGGTAGGGGTGTTGATGATTGTGGCGGCGCTGGGCGGGACGGTATTGGGGTGAACAAGCAGCCAATGGATGATTGGCACGTATTTTGTAGCGGCAGCTCTTGTGGCTGCCATTTTGTAGCGGCAGCCCTTGTGGCTGCCATTGATGTTCTGTAAACGCTACCTTGATTACCAACGATCCTGGCAGCCACAAGGGCTGCCGCTACGTGAACGGTCGATCGCGCTTTTCGGCTGGCTGTCAGGTAATACCCCCGGGCTTGCGCTACAGTTATGCCTAACAGGCGCATCGCATACTCAAAGGCTGAACCAGGCGGTGGCTGGACCAGACAGTGGCTGAAACAAGAAACTTGCAAGGAGACGCGGTCATGATCGCTCAGGCGCCGCAAACGACGAAACTGGAGTTTGATTACATCATCGTGGGAGCTGGATCGGCAGGCTGCCTGCTGGCTAACCGATTATCGGCCAATCCAGCGCATCGCGTTTTGCTGCTTGAAGCGGGTGGCCGTGATAACTGGCGCTGGATTCATATTCCGGTGGGTTATCTTTATTGCATCGGTAATCCGCGCACCGACTGGTGCTATCGCACGCAGCCCGATCCGGGCATCAATAATCGCAGCCTGGGCTATCCGCGTGGACGTGTGCTGGGCGGCAGCTCATCTATCAATGGCATGCTTTACTTGCGCGGCCAGGCCGCCGATTACGACGGCTGGGCCGCGCTGGGCAATTCCGGTTGGGGATGGGAAGATGTTTTACCGGTGTTCAAGCGGGTCGAAGATCATCATGGCGGCAGTAGCGAGTTTCATGGCGCGTCCGGTACATGGCGCGTCGAGCGCCAGCGCTTGTCCTGGGAAGTGCTTGATGCATTTCGCGAGGCGGCGGCGCAAGCCGATATCCAGGCTGTTGATGATTTCAATCGCGGCGACAACGAAGGCTGTGCCTATTTCGAGGTTAATCAGCGCCGCGGCGTGCGCTGGACGGCCGCCAAGGCCTTTCTGCACCCGATTGCCAACCGCGCCAATTTAACGGTGCTTATCGGCGCGCAAGCAGAGCGCATTGTGTTTGCAGAGCGCAAGGCGCAAGGAATCAGCTTTGTGCAAAATGGCCAGAAGCTATTTGCCAGCGCCCGCACCGAGGTCATTTTGGCGGCTGGCTCCATAGGTTCGGCGCAATTGCTGCAGGTCTCGGGAGTTGGGCCGGGCGCTTTGTTGCAATCGCTGGGCATACCTGTCGTGCACGACTCGGCCGGTGTCGGGCAAAATCTGCAGGATCATTTGCAATTGCGCATGATTTATAAAGTGCAGAACGCCAAAACCTTGAATACCATGGTGTCCTCGTGGTGGGGCAAGGCCCAAATGGGTCTGCAATACGCACTGCGAAAAAGTGGTCCTCTGTCCATGGCGCCGTCGCAACTGGGGGCGTTTGCCCGCTCAAGCCCGGATCGAAGCCGCGCCAACCTGGAGTATCACGTGCAGCCCCTGTCGCTGGAAAAATTCGGTGACGCCTTGCACGAATTTCCGGCTGTCACTGCGTCGGTCTGCAACCTGCAGCCTACCAGCCGCGGGCACGTAAAAATCACGACGCCCCGGGCCGCCGATGCTCCCGATATTCTGTGCAACTATCTGCAAACCGAGGAAGATCGCCGGGTTGCGGCCGACAGTATACGGCTGACGCGCAAGATCCTGGCGCAGCCTGCACTGGCCAAATACCAGCCGCAAGAATACAAACCCGGGCTGGCCGCGCGTACACAGGCCGAGCTCGAAGCGGCGGCGGGCGAGATCGGAACCACGATTTTCCATCCGGTAGGCACTTGCAAGATGGGGGTCGATGCGATGGCGGTGGTCGATCCCGAGTTGCGTGTACTGGGGGTGCAGAATCTGCGTGTGGTCGACGCTTCAATCATGCCGACCATCACTTCAGGCAATACGAATTCGCCCACCATCATGATTGCCGAGAAGGGCGCGCAGTTCATTTTGGCCTCGAACTGATGGGTGGAAGTGTGTCGGTTTCTCGTCGGGCTGACGATAAGCTGAAAATTCGTGCGACAATTTGTACCGTCTTGATTTTGGCAGCCACAAGGGCTGCCACATTTATGCGTGGTCTATAACAGGTTATAAATGCCCGATTTAATTGAACTGATTGCCAGCGTCTTGTTCGCAATCGCGATTATTCATACGTTTTCCGTCCCGGTTTTCGCCCGCTTGTCGCATCGCCGTGGCCGCCATGCGGGTTTATGGCACATGCTGTCCGAAGTCGAAGCGGTGTTTGGCGTATGGGCGTTTATTCTTTTGGTGATCATGGCGTTGCTCAAGGGCACGGATGGCGCCGTGGCCTATATCGATACGCGCGATTTCACCGAGCCCGCCTTCGTGTTTGCCATTATGGTTGTCGCTGCCAGCCGTCCCATATTGGAGCTGGTCGGCAGGGTGGTGCAAGGCCTTGCCCGGATATTGCCGTTTCCCACCGAGCTGGCGAGCTATTTTCTGACCCTGTCGCTGGTGCCGCTGTCGGGATCCTTCATCACCGAGCCGGCCGCCATGACGCTGGCGGCCTTGTTGCTGCGCGATGGTTATTTCAGGCATTCCGAACAAGCCGGATTCAAGTACATGACGCTGGGCGTGTTGTTTGTCAACGTGTCGATAGGCGGAGTTCTGACTTCGTACGCCGCGCCACCGGTGTTGATGGTGGCCCATACCTTTGGTTGGGATGCTGCCTACATGGCAACGCATTTCGGCTGGCGCGCGGCCTGCGCCGTCGTGATCAACGCTGCCGTCTTGACGCTGATCTGCCGCAAATACCTGTTAAGCGGCGAATTAGGATCTGGGAAAGGTATCGGCGCAGACGGGCCGGAACTGGCCAGCACCGCGCCGCGCGCGCCCGTGCCGGCGCTGGTCATGGCGATCCACCTGCTGTTTCTTTTGGGTGTGGTGCTCGGTGCGCATCACCCCGCTATTTTCCTGGGCCTGCTGATGTTCTTTATAGGCTATACCGAGGCTTACAAACGCCACCAGGATACCCTGATGATCAAGGAGGGCCTGCTGGTGGGGTTTTTTCTGGCTGGCCTGGTGGTGCTGGGCGGCCTGCAAAAATGGTGGTTGCAGGATTTGCTGGCTGGCTTGCAGCCCGTTGTGCTTTATTGGGGCGCCACCTTGTTGACAGCGGTGACCGATAACGCCGCACTGACGTATCTGGGGTCGATGGTCGGGGGCACCAGCGACCTGTGGCGCTACATGTTGGTCGCGGGGGCCGTAACCGGGGGCGGGCTGACCGTTATTGCCAACGCGCCCAATCCGGCGGGGTTTTCAATTTTGAAGAATTATTTTCCAGACGGCTCCATTTCGCCCATCAAATTGCTGGCGGCGGCCGCCATTCCCACACTGGTGGCCGCATTCATGTTTCTGCTGCCCAATTCGTTTGTCTGATCGATGCTGCAGGCGTTTGCGTGGCGCTACACCCCGGCAAGGCTTATCGCGTGCTATCGTCTTCGCCAACAATATGTGCTTGCTGCGGCGCTATCAAACGATCGAAATGCATGACGCGCCGGGTCTCGGGTGTATATAAATCCCACTTGGGTATGGCAGCGTGGTTGGGGTTGCCGCAATAGGCGAAGGCTACCCATGCCTTCTGCATGGCGTTCGATATCCCCTGAAATTCTTCCTTGCTCAATCCGTCAAGCATGGGTGCATTGCCCCATTTTTCCAGGTTGTTGAAAACAAAGGGTATCTCAAGGCAGTGGCATGCCTCGAGACGGCCTGGAGACTGCCAGTCGAATTGGTACACGTAGGAGACAAGCTTCTTGTTGCTGAAGAATTCCGCCATCCGCAGCGAGGGATGTCTGAAAACCTTGTCGGTATACATGTCTCCCAGTATTGCAGCAGCGGTCGGCACGGCCCGCCGTCGCGCATAGGCGTCCAGATATGTCGTGGCGTGTTTGCCAAACTCTCTGCCAAACAGCTCGTTTACGACGGCGTCATCGGCCTGTTGCACCTTGTTGTCGAAATGGTAGAAAGCGGCCATTTCTTCGCGTGTGGTGCCGATAAGCAAATCGATGTTCAGCTTGCGGCCTCCTTCAAGAGTGCTCGACAGTTCGTCGCAGATGAACTTCCCATCCCGAACGAGCCAGAAAGGCGGTTTGGTCTGTGCAAGTTTGTGTTCGGCAACGGCCAGAGATTGCTGCGCTTTTAATAGATGCTCTATCGAAATCTGTTTCAGCTTATAGGCTTCCTGCCGGCTTATATCGAGAATTTTCAGAAAGGCATGCCCCATTTTCTCCGCTTCGTCAGGCTCGGTGAACAGCCTGCCAATTGACGCGCTTTGCAATATGGCCCGTCTGAAAAGACCATCCAGATTGGGCATTGTCAACAGCGCTGCTATGGATCCGCCTCCTGCGGACTGCCCTATGAGTGTTATGTTGTCCGGGTCGCCGCCGAAATTATGGATATGGTCTTTCACCCACTGCACGGCCAGGACCTGATCTTTTAACCCCAGGTTGCCGTCGCAGAAACCCGGAAGGTATAGAAAGCCAAGAGCACCCAATCGATAGTTGATGGATACGGTAACGATTTGCCCATTTCTTGCCATATTTTCACCCGAATACCAGGGCAATGATCCCGCGCCGCTGGAGAACGCGCCGCCATGTATCCAGACGACCACTGGCAGTTTGCCCGGATTGGCCCTCGGGGTGCAGATATCCAGAGTCAGGCAGTGTTCGTCCTGGGGAAGGGAGAAATCTCCCATGGCTGCGGCCAGGCGGGATCTGTTTTGAGGCGCGATGGGCCGGTCTTTCGTGGCGTCGTAGTCTCCTTGCCAGGGCTTTGCGGGCAAGGGTGGATTAAATCGCAGGTCACCAACCATGGGCTGGGCGTACGGGATACTTCGGTAGACGCATACGCCGTCAACATTATTTCCCTTCACCACTCCGTGACGGATCGTGGCATAGCAGTTCGAGCTTTCATTGGAATGATTCATGGACAGGCCTCGGAATTAGCTGTGTAAAAATCAGAGCAAGGGGGGGGGCCGCCGCTATTTGGTGACCGGAAACTTTTTCTCCAGCGGAGTCAGGATCAGGCGGTCGCCGAGCATGAAAATAAAGACAATGGAAAAGCAGACCGCCAGGAAAGTAACGGTCTCGGCGGTTGATTGCGCTTGCAGCATCAAATACCCCAGCCCGTTAGGCGCGCCCAGAAGCTCGGCAACGAGCGCTATTTTCCAGGCGATGCCATAGGAAATCTTTATGGCCGCAAGAATGAACGGGGTAAGCAGACGCAAGTTTATCTTGAGCCAGATGCGCGTAGGTTTGCGTGTAAAGCTCCGGCCCATTTCGATGAGCTCTTTGTCAATGGAGCGAAAACCTTGATCGATATTGATCAGACAAAATGGGATCAATATGGCCACTTCTACAAATACCACCCCAAAATTGCCCGCATTGAACCATATGGCGGCCAGAATGGCCCAGCCTATTGAGGGAAACGAGTTTAAAAACGGTTTTATGCGCTCATTGATAATGCCGTCGCAGAGGGGGAACGTGTTGGCGATGAAGGCCAATATGCCTCCAATAAGGCAGGCAGCCAGAACCGATAGAATGACTCGTACGGTGGAAACCAGGGCGTTGTCCAGGAATTCCGGCTCGCGCAGCAGTTCGAACAGCCTCTTGGCAACCGGCCAAGGGCCTGGCAGCACGAAATCGGGCAAGCCTCTGGCCGTGATCCACCAGATTGCCAAAAACAGGACAACCAGCAGTTCACCGAAGAACCGCTCCAGCAGATCTTGTTGCCAGTTTTTTCGGGCTTCAGATTTTTGCATATTCATCAAAGCGATTCTGGATCGGTTTAAAGAAAAACCGTTCGGTGCAATAAACGAAAAATATAATTAGAAACAGAATGACGAAAATGGTGGTGGTGTCGTAGTCCTGGCGCGCGAGGTTGATCACATATCCCAGGCCCGAGTTGCCTCCGAACAGCTCGGCGGCCAGCGTGACTTTCCAGGCAACCCCGAACATGAGCCGTATGGTTGCGAAAATATACGGATATAGCAGCGGGAGTACGATTTTTTGCAGTTTTCTGATCTTGTTTCGTGAAAAGCTCTGTCCCATTTCCATGAGCTCAAAATCCAGATTCTTCAGGCCGCTGCTTAAATTTATTAAAGCGAATGGAATCAGGACTGCGCTGATTGCAAAAATGACTGATGTGGAATTTATTCCAAACCACATTCCGGCCAGCAGCGCCCAACCTACGCCCGAGAACGACCCCAGAAACGCGCCAAACCTTTGATGGATGGCGAATCGGAAAACCGGGAAGTAGTAAGGGATCAAGGCTAGGATCGAGCCTATCAGGAACGACAGGAATATTGCCATCCCCACGTGGTAAAGCGAAAATCCCAGTTGCTTTACCAGGTTTAAGTTAGATAAGAAGACCCCAAGGCCGCGTATGACGGCAAGAGGGCTGGGCATTTGATACGACGGGCTTAGCCAGGCCAGAATGCTCCAGCCCAGCAAGCATAGAAGGGTGAAGCCATGTGTGGCGACCCTCGTCTGTCTGGCTCTTTTGCTGGCGTCTTGCATCATTGCCATGCCCGATTCGTTCCCCAGGCCGAATTCACGCTTTGATGTTCAGCTTGTCCCACAGAAACGATTCCACCGGTGGAGCCTTCTTGATAATGCCGAGCTCTTCGGACAATTCATAGAACTTATTGATGGCCTTGGCATGTTCCTTGGTGAAGTCGCCGGGGACGTCCGCAACATTGTCAAACCACCATTCAAAGAAGGCGGGCTCCAGGCCGCTTTTTTGCGAGACCGAATTAAATACTTCGGTTTTGTGGCTCAGCACGTATTTGATGGAAGCATCGAACATCCTGCTGAATTCCAGGTAGGCCTGCGGATCGGCGCTTAACTTTTCAGGGTATGAAACATTCACGGCGCTTACAAAGCGCACTTTGAACATCTCGATATTGTCCCTGGCGGTTTCGGCTATGGTTCGGTATTCCCCGGAGCGCAAAGCCTTGTAGGCCTGGCTATGAATCAAGGTTGCGGCGTCTATGCTGCCCCTGGAGAGTGCGGCGGGCAGGTTCGATGCCGGAATTTGCAGTTGCTTTAAATCGCCGCCCTGGAGGTTGGTGTTGAGGCCATATTTCTTTTGCAGCGCTATTCTGACCTGGGTATAGCCGGTCGACTTCAAGCTGTATGAGCCCAGGATTTTTCCCTTCAGGTCTTTGGGGCTGCTTAGGGGGCTATCCTTTTTTACCCAGATGCCCCCGCCCAGGCCGCCTTTGGATTGCTGCAGTGCCGTATTCAAGATACGCAATTCCAGGCCTCTGGACGCGGCGGCGGGCAGGCCTATGACCGCTGTCATGATAATGTCGTGCTGCTTTGATGACGTGGCTTGCAGTAATTGCGGAATAGCCAGCCCTTTGGTTTCGACGTCGATCAAATCCGACGTTACTTTTCCGTTGTTGATGGCCCATACCACGGCGTCATAGGCAGGGTCCAGCAAGTAGGCATAAGAGATTTTCTTGCGCGCGACTGCAGCGTGGCTTGGCCTGGCCACCGTCATCAGGCTGGGAAATGCGATCACTGCCATTTTTAACAGGCTTCGTCTTTTCATCTGTAGCTCCTTCTTAAGCGGATAATCACGTTTCACTGTTTGACTCAATAGACTTGAACGTCTGGAGAAGTCGGCTGCGATGCGAAGCCAGCGCCGGCAGATTCAGGCTGCGCGGTCTGGCATCGGGCAGGGAAATGCTTTCTTTTACTACTGTCGGTTTTTTTGTCAACAAAATGATCCGATCCGCCAGTTGTACGGCCTCATCAATATCATGGGTGACAAACACAATCGTTTTCCCTGTTTTTTGCCATATTTGTTCTATTTCCACTCTCATTCTTTCCCTGGTGGTGGGGTCCAGGGCGGAGAATGGTTCATCCATGAAGATAATTTCGGGATCAACGGCAAGCGCTCTGGCAATTGCAACGCGCTGCCGTTCGCCGCCGGAAAGTATGGATGGATACTTTTTCACATCCTTTGATAGTCCGACCAAGGCGAGCAGATCCAGCGCCTTTTGCTCTCTGGCCTTTTTATCTCCTGGCCCGAAGCGCAACTCCATGCCCAAAAGAACATTTTCCGTGGCGTTGCGCCACGAAACCAGTCGAGGCGATTGGAAAACATACGCAATTCTGGGCCAGGCGATAGAGGGATCGAGCCCCATGATTTGCACGGTTCCGGCGGTGATGGGCAGCAATCCCCCCATAACTCTGAGGCTTGTCGATTTTCCGCAACCCGAGGGTCCCAGCAGGCAAACAAACTCTCCTTTAGTTACTTCAAAGCTCAGGCGATCGTATATTTTCTGCCCGCCGAGTTCCACCACGACATCTTGAAAGTTAATAACAACGTCTTTTGTCTCTATTTTCATAGGTGATCTTGATGTCTTGCACACTGCCTCGGCAATCCGGTTTCAGTGGGCAAAAATAGTTATTCTTTGCTTATCGGGTTGGTTCAATCTTAAATTAATCGCTGCTGAAGTAAAAGGGAATTCTTCCGCCTGCCTTCAGCTGATCGACAAGCTTGGCACTCCAGGCGTCTTTGATACCGACATTCACGGCCAGTTTCTGGGGGTGGGCCGGGATGCTGTGCAATACCGCCCATAGCTCGCTCATCCGCACTCCCGAGCAAAAACGGCTAAAATCAAGTGCTTATTTCAGTTGGCTTTTCAGGGATTGGTTGTCGTGCCTATTTATGCATATAAGTGCAGCACCTGCGGACATGAGCAGGACGTGCTGCAAAAAATGTCGGATCCGCGGTTAACGGTGTGCCCGCAGTGTGGCCAAAGCACCTATGTCAAGCAAGTGACCGCGGCAGGATTTCAATTAAAGGGTTCTGGCTGGTATGTTACGGATTTCCGCGGCAACGGCAGCAAGCCCGACGCAGGCAATGCGCATTCGGCCAATGGCCACAGCGTGTCTTCCTCCGGGGCCCCGGATGGGGCGGGGGCGCCTGCTTCGACCAATGACGGCGCAAGCTCCAATGGTTCGGCAGCCAACAGCTCGTCCGCAACGTCGCATACCGAGAACAAGGCAGCTGCGCCCAAGACAGCCGTAGCGCCGCCGGCCTCACCGCCATCGGCTGCG
>SCRC01000020.1 GCA_004297945.1 Candidimonas sp.
AGGGAAGGCGGGGGGTGTCGTCGGGCCTTGTCTGAGCGCAGCCGCGCCAGCGGCGTAGCGAGTTTGGCCCGACGCCCGCCTGGACGAGGCAGATCCGGATCAAGCACGCCGTGCCGGCCCTGCCCCGCCCCCATGGACGGCGTCTTCAAATACCAACAAGTCCAGCCAAATACCAAAACATCCAGCCAAATACCCAAACATCCCGTGCAGGATACAAGTTGAACAAAAATGCTCTAGCTAAAAAAATTCTTTACGCGATCAGTCCAGGACTCGCTTTGCGGAGAATGTTTTTCGCCACCCTGCGACAACGACGCCTCGAACTGGCGCAAAATTTTCTTTTGCTCGTCAGTCAGGCGCACCGGGGTTTCGACCGACAGGTGACAGTACAGGTCGCCTGGGTAGCTGGCCCGTATGCCACGTATGCCTTTGCCGCGCAGACGGAAAATTTTGCCTGTTTGCGTGCCTTCAGGAATCGTTATTTCGCCCTTGCCGGCCAATGTCGGAACCTCAAGCGTCCCGCCCAGCGCTGCGCTCGTAAAGGGAATAGTCAGCTCGCAGTGAAGATCCTCGCCGTCGCGCTGGAAAATACCATGCGGCTTTAAATGAATTTCCACATAAAGATCGCCCGAGGGACCGCCATTGACGCCCGGCTCGCCGTTGCCCGACGAACGTATCCGCATGCCATCATCGATGCCGGCCGGGATCTTGACCTGTAGGGTTTTGTTCTTGCGCGTACGGCCCACGCCATCGCAAGCGCCGCAAGGGTCGGCAATTTCTTTGCCGGTTCCATGGCAGGTGGGGCACGTTTGCTGAACACTGAAAAAGCCCTGTTGCATGCGCACCGCACCGCTGCCACTGCACGTATGGCAGGTCTTGGGATGCGTGCCCGGCTTGGCGCCCGAACCGTGGCATGTGTCGCAGGTTTCCCAGCTGGGTACGCGGATCTCGGTGTCAAAACCGCTGGCCGCCTGCTCCAGGCTGATATCCAGCGTGTACTTAAGGTCGGCACCCCGATAGATCTGCGGACCGCCGCCGCGGCGGCCTGCGCCGCCGAAAATTTCGCCAAATATATCGCCGAAAGCATCCGCAAAACCGGCTCCGCCCATGCCGCCCGCGCCTGCGTTGGAATCAACGCCCGCATGGCCGAAACGATCGTAGGCGTTGCGTTTGTCGGGGTCGGAGAGCATCTCGTAGGCCTCTTTGGCCTCTTTGAATTTCTCTTCCGCCCCCTTGCTGTCCGGGTTACGGTCCGGATGAAACTTCATTGCCAGCTTGCGATAGGCCTTTTTAATCTCATCGTCAGAGGCGTTTTTCGCCACACCCAGAATTTCGTAAAAGTCGCGTTTTGCCATGTCAATTGCGGGCGTACAAGGCGCCTGTTTTTATATTGGAACAAGAATGCCCGATCTCCGGCAAAACGCCAGAAACCGGGCTTGGAGGCCGCTAATACCTAGCCTTATTGGTCGCGTTTGACTTCTTTAAAGTCGGCATCGACCACGTTTTCATCGGCAGGAGCCTCAGCCGCTCCCGTCGCGCCCGCCGCGCCTTGCTGCGCCGCTGCTTGAGCCTGCATATCGGCGTACATCTTCTCGCCCAGCTTCTGCGAAACGGTGGACAAGGCCTCGACCTTGGCATCTATGGCCGCCTTGTCGCCGTCTTTCAGGGTTTCCTGAAGCTCTTTAATAGCAGCTTCAATAGACTCTTTCTCGGCGGCCTCAAGCTTGTCGCCGTATTCGCCCAGCGATTTGCGTGTGGAATGCACCAGCGCATCGGCCTGATTGCGTGTCTGCGCAAGCTCGGCCACACGGTGATCCTCTTCGGAGTTAGCCTCGGCGTCTTTCACCATGCGTTCGATCTCTACATCGGTCAAACCGGAGTTGGCCTTGATGGTGATCTTGTTCTCCTTGCCTGTGCCCTTGTCCTTAGCCGACACATGCAAGATGCCATTGGAGTCGATATCGAACGTGACTTCAATTTGCGGCGTGCCGCGCGAAGCCGGAGGAATACCTTCAAGATTGAATTCGCCCAAGCCTTTGTTGCCAGCTGCAATTTCACGTTCGCCCTGGAATATCTTGATGGTAACCGCCGGCTGATTATCGTCGGCCGTTGAAAACACCTGCGAGAACCGGGTCGGAATGGTGGTGTTCTTGTGGATCATCTTGGTCATGACGCCACCCAGCGTTTCAATGCCCAGCGATAAAGGCGTGACATCGAGCAACAACACGTCTTTGCGATCGCCGGCCAGTACTGAACCCTGAATCGCCGCACCGGCAGCAACCGCTTCGTCCGGATTGATGTCCTTGCGCGGCTCTTTGCCAAAAAACTCTTTGACTTTTTCCTGCACCTTGGGCATGCGAGTCATGCCGCCGACCAGGATCACGTCATCGATCTCTGACACTTTAACGCCCGCGTCTTTGATGGCAGTGCGGCACGGCTCGATAGTGCGCTCGATCAACTCTTCGACCAGCGCTTCCAGCTTGGCGCGTGTGATCTTCAGGTTCAAATGCTTGGGACCCGACGCATCGGCCGTAATATACGGCAGATTGATTTCCGTTTGCTGCGTCGAAGACAGTTCGATCTTGGCCTTTTCAGCCGATTCCTTCAGGCGCTGCAACGCCAACACGTCTTTAGACAGATCGACGCCGCTTTCCTTCTTGAATTCAGCAATGATGTAATCGATGATGCGCTGATCGAAATCTTCGCCGCCCAAAAACGTATCGCCGTTGGTGGAGAGCACTTCGAACTGCTTTTCGCCGTCGACATCGGCAATTTCGATGATCGACACATCGAAAGTACCCCCACCCAAGTCATAGACCACAATCTTGCGATCACCCTTTTCGGCCTTGTCCATACCAAAGGCCAAAGCTGCTGCGGTGGGTTCGTTGATGATGCGCTTGACTTCCAGGCCTGCGATTCGGCCCGCATCTTTGGTCGCCTGGCGCTGGCTGTCGTTGAAATACGCCGGAACGGTAATAACCGCCTCGGTGACTTCTTCACCCAGGTAGTCTTCGGCCGTCTTTTTCATCTTGCGCAACACATCGGCCGACACCTGAGGAGGCGCCAGCTTCTTGCCCTGAACCTCGACCCACGCATCGCCATTGTCGGCCTTGATAATGCTGTAAGGCATCAAGTGCTTGTCCTTTTGCACGGCTTTTTCGTCGTACTTGCGGCCGATAAGGCGTTTGACGGCGTATAGCGTGTTTTTAGGATTGGTGACTGCCTGCCGCTTGGCCGGCGCGCCCACCAGGACTTCGCCATCCGACATGTAGGCGATGATGGAAGGGGTAGTACGCGCGCCTTCCGAATTTTCAATGATTTTTACCTGGCTGCCTTCAATAACAGATACACAGCTATTGGTGGTGCCAAGGTCGATACCGATAATTTTGCCCATAATCTCTAACTCTAAAGTAAGCTGAATGATTGAAATTGAACCAGAATGAATCCTAATTGGGGGTAGCCGTGCCAATTTCAAGCCCGGCACACGACTTTTTATACAAGCAGGATCGTTGCAACCGACGCTGGACGCTGGTCGCACCCACCAGGGGTGCCGCTACAGGACGTTGGTGGCACCCACTAGGGGTGCCGCTACATTAACCACCAAAACCAACGGTTACACGCCTACGTTCAAACGCGCGACGGCACCGCTAAACTGCGGCAGGCCAGGCCATCCCGAAACCCGGCCCAGACGCTTGCCTGCCCGATAAAACACGAATGCGGGCACGCCATGCAACCCAAAACGGCGCCCCAGGCGCTCATCCTTATATATGTTGGCATGAAACCAGGTCAAACCCAGCGCCCTGATCTGGTCCTGAAGCATTACTGCTGTATTTTTAAACAGCATGCAGTTGTAGCAATCGTTGCCCCAAAAGAAAATGCAACGCAGATCCGATCCCGGAGCATCAACGACAGCCGCATCAAAGGTCGCACTATCAACCTCTTGCATGGCAAACAGCCCGAACAACTCTGTCGGGCCGGGTCCGCCGGTCAAAGGCCGTGCGACCTCGGACATGACCTACGCCGCTTGACCCGGACCTGCCGACACGGTCACCAATGCGGGGCGCAGGACGCGATCAGAAATGGTGTAGCCTTTTTGCAAGGCCTGCACCACGGTTCCTTCAGGCTGATCCGACGGAATAGACGAAATCGCCTGATGCAGATGCGGATCGAACTTGTCGCCCACAGCCGGCCAGACTTCTTTGAGCGCATTGCGCTCGAACGCCGAGCTTAGCTGACGCAGGGTCACCCCCACCCCTTCGCGCCAGGACTCGAGGGTTTGATCAGTCTGGGACAGCGCGGCCTCGAGGCTGTCTTTAACGGGAACCAGGCTTTCAGCAAACGACTCCGTACCGAATTTTCGGGCACGAGCAACATCTTCTTGCGCCCGGCGGCGTATGTTTTCAACCTCGGCTTTGGCGCGCAACAACTGATCATGATATTGAGCAACCTGCTCCTGAGCCTCGGCCAGCAAGCCCGCCAGATCATCGGACGCGCCCGCAACGGCACCAAGATCGTTTTCTGTCTGATTTACTTCAAGTTGTTCGGTGGTGTCCACTGAGGGCTTTTCCTGTTTGGGATCGCAAGGTTCGTTCGGCGCCGGCATAGGGCTTTCTCCACACTAAATTAATTGACGAATTACGCAATAACTGGGGGCGCGAGTGCCTATTTCAAGGTCTGATGGCGGGTTTCATGGCTGCAATCCCCAATAAACCCGTCAAAGATATCATTTGATTGGCGAAATTTTTGGCAGCCACAAGGGCTGCCGCTACAATTGACGGACTTTTGGCAACCACAAGGGCTGCCGCTACATGCAACGGTTACTTTTTTTGTAGCGGCACCCCTTGTGGGTGCCATGCTGACAATCAAACAGACGACGGCTCCAACCAGCCACCGAGATTGCGCACGATCAGCCGGGTAAAGCCGGATATCCACGCAGGGTCGTCGTTCAGGCATGGCAGATACTCAAACCGCTCGCCGCCGGCCTGCATAAAGGCATCACGGCACTGCTGCTGAATTTCTTCAAGCGTTTCCAGACAATCGGCCAGAAACCCCGGGCACATGACATCGACGCGCGTAATGCCTTGCGAGGCCCAGGCCTGCAAAGTCGGCAAGGTATAGGGTTCGAGCCATTTTTCTGCGCCGAAACGGCTCTGGAACGCGACTTCGACCAAGCCGCCATCAGCGCCCAGGGCTTGCCTGAGGTGCGCCGCTGTTTCCATGCAATCCCGGTAATACGGGTCGCCCAACAGCACCACGCGACGCGGCAAGCCATGAAAGCTGAGCAATAGTTTCTGCGGCCGGCCATGCGTCTGCCAGTGCGCCTGCACTTGGCCGGCCAGCGCCTGAATATAGGCCTGATCGGTATGAAAGCGCTTAATAAACCGCAACTCGGGCTGGTTACGCAGACGCGCCGCCACCGCCGCCACTTGATCGACCGCCGTGGCCGTGGTGCTGGCCGCATACTGCGGATACATGGGCACCGTCAGAATTCGCTCGCAGCCTTGAGCACGCAACGCATCCATCGCACTGGCAATCGACGGGTTGCCATAACGCATGCCGAGTTCCACCCGAACCGCCATGCCGGCCTCATCCAGCGCCTGTTGTACACCGCGCGCCTGCGCACGGCTATAGACCAATAGCGGCGACCCTTCGTCCATCCATATCTCTTGATAACGCGGGGCCAATTTGCGCGGGCGGCGCGTCAAGATAAAGCCCTGCAAAATAATTTGCCAAAGCCATTGCGGAATTTCGATCACACGCGAATCGGAGAGGAACTCCGACAAATAGCGGCGAATCGATGCCGCAGTGGCGTGGTCGGGCGTACCCAGGTTAACCAGCAACACGCCTACCGGGCCCGGCAGGCGCTGCGGCCTGGCGGCATCCAAAGCCTGAGGGTCAACCGGCTCAGATTGAAAATATGGGGCAAACAAACTCGACACTCGGCTCACTCTTGATGTTTAAAAAATATCGTTGCCTGCAAGCGAAACGGCGATGAAGTTTCACGGCTGATTATGACTCAGCGCATTGGACAGCAGGCGCGCCGTAATGTCGACGATGGGAATTACGCGTTCATAGGACATGCGCGAAGGGCCTATCACTCCTAGCGTTCCCACGATTTTGCCATCCACCCCGTAGGGTGCGGTCACCACCGATACGTCCTCCATGGGAACCAGCCGTGAGTCGCCTCCTATATATATCTGCACTCCTTGCGCGCGGCTGGACACATCCAGCAACTGCATCAGATCGGTTTTCTTCTCGAACAGGGAGAACATGCGGCGCAGGCGATCCATATCCGACGCAATATCGCTGATATTCAACAGCTTTCGTTCGCCCGAAATGACGACCCCGTCTTCGCTATCGCCCGGCGCCGTTCCGGCCTCGACCGCCGCCTGCATCAGGCGCGAGATATCCGCCTGCAAGGACGAGAGCTCGTCGGCCAGCGAGAGCCGCACCTGATCGAACGACATGCCCGCAAAATGCTGATTGAAGAAATTGCTGGCTTCCAGCAGTTCTTGCTCAAGATAGTCGCGCGATACAAACAGAATGCGATTTTGCACATCGCCATCAGGGGTGACAATAATTAGCAGCACCCGCTTGTCGGACAAACGAATAAATTCAATC
Source organism: Candidimonas sp. (assembly GCA_004297945.1). GTDB lineage: Bacteria > Pseudomonadota > Gammaproteobacteria > Burkholderiales > Burkholderiaceae_B > Paralcaligenes. The sequence continues at coordinate 6,619 of SCRC01000020.1, forward strand.
TGACGAAACACCTGCGCGCGCCGGGGCGCCAGAACAACGCCCGCGAATTGCGACAGGTTCGACAGCAGCGCGGCCGCCGCGTTCACGGCTCGGCTGGGATCGGCCGCCGGCAACATCTCGCGGATCTGCGCCGGCTGCAAGACTTCGAAACGCTGCACCGCCAGCAACCGATCGGCAAAAATGCGGTAGCCACGCGGCGTCGGCACCCGCCCCGCAGAGGTATGCGGGCTGTGTATCAGGCCGAGCTCTTCAAGGTCGGCCATTACGTTGCGGATGGTCGCGGGCGACAGGTCGAACATTTTGGAGAGCGTGCGCGACCCCACCGGCTGCCCGTCGGCAATATAACGTTCGATAAGCGCCTTCAAAAGCGCATTGGCTCTATCATCCATACCCATATTTTATGTAATCCGGCAAAAAGTGGCTTTTTTATCTACAACGCCAAGCCCTCAGCCCCCATATAATCGATTTATTGGCACCCTCTCACCCACAAGGCCTGAACGCATGCACTTTAAAAACGTAGCCATTATCGGCCGGCATCAGGATAGCGGCCTGGATGCCCCCCTGCGCCACTTAGCCCACACTTTACAGGCAGCCGGGTGCAATGTGCTAATTGAAGCCGATACTGCCCGGCATACAGGGATCACCGAACACACCGTCGCGTCCTACGAAGAAATCGGCCAGCGCGCCGATCTCGCCGTTGTCATGGGGGGCGATGGCACGATGTTGGGGGCCGGACGCCAATTGGCCCGAACGCGCGTGCCGCTCATCGGCATCAATCACGGACGGTTAGGATTTATTACCGACATTCCGCTGCAAAGCGCCCAAGATGCCCTGACCAGCGTTATCAACGGCAATTTCGAGGCTGAAGAGCGGGTGCTGCTTGAAGGCCGCGTGGTGCGCGGCGATCAAGTCATGTTTTCGGGGGTGGCGTTAAACGACGTGGTCATCAATCGAGCCGGACGCGGGGGCATGATCGAACTGCGGGTCGAACTCGACGGCACGTTCATGTACAGCCAACGCGCAGATGGCCTGATCGTGGCCACTCCCACAGGATCAACCGCCTATTCCCTTTCCGCCAACGGCCCTATCCTGCATCCCCGTCTCAACGCCATCCTGCTGGTGCCGGTGGCGCCGCAAACCCTGTCCAATCGCCCTATCGTCATCCCTGACAGCGGCACACTCAGCATGACTATTATCGCTCTGGGCCGCGTCGAATCCGGGGCCAGCGTCCACTTCGACATGCAGACCTGGTCCGACTGCCAGCCGGGCGACCGCATCGACGTGCGCCGTGCCCAGCACACCGTGCGCTTCCTGCACCCCACCGGCTACAGCTTTTTTTCCACCCTGCGCCGCAAGCTGCACTGGAATCTTATGCCGCAACCCTCGGACACCGTCGAGTAAACCCATGCTACGTACGCTGCACATTCGCGACTTTGTGATCGTGGATCAGGCCGAGATCCCCTTCGAACCCGGCTTCACGGTATTTTCGGGAGAAACAGGCGCGGGAAAATCGATCCTGATCGACGCCTTGTCGCTCACGCTGGGCGCACGAGGCGATGCAAACGTAGTGCGCGATGGCGCCGCCCGCACCGACATCAGTGCGATATTCGACATTCCCGACGCCTTGCGCCCCTGGCTGCAAGAGCACGAATTCGATACCGACGACGCATTAGTGCTGCGCCGGGTCATCGATACCCAGGCGCGCAGCCGGGCCTTTATCAACGGCCTGCCGGTCGCACTGGGGCAATTGCGTGAACTGGGCGAACTGCTGGTCGACATACATGGTCAGCACGCCCACCAAAGTCTGCTGAAAGCCGCCAGCCAACGCGACCTGCTCGATGCCCAGGGCAAGCACCAAAACTTGGTCAAACAAACGCAGCAGGCCTGGCACGAATGGCAGCAGGCGCAAAAGGCGCTGCGTGCGGCTCAAAAAAGTGCGGCCGCCCTGAAGGAAGAACGCGAGCGCCTGGATTGGCAGATCGCCGAGCTAGGCCGCCTGGACTTACGCCCCGGCGAATGGAGCGCCATCAGCCACGACCAGAACCGCCTGGCCCACGCCCAATCGCTACAAGACGGCGCCACTGCGGCCCTGGCCGCGCTCGACGACGAGCAAGATTCGGTCCAGCAATACCTAAGCCGCGCCGCGCATCAAATCAAACAGCTGCTGCATCACGACAGCCACCTGCAAGGCGTCTACGACGCCATCGAATCGGCTCGCATTGCCGCAGCCGAAGCGGCTTCCGACTTGAACAGCTACCTGGACAGGCTGGAGCTCGACCCCGAACGCCTGGCCCAGGCCGAACGGCGACTGAGCACCATTTTCGATACCGCGCGCAAATTCAAGGTTGAACCGGAAGAACTCGATGCCATCCATGCAAGCCTGCTTGCCCAGCGCGAGGCCAGCGACGCTGCCGCCGATATCGACGCGCTGGCCAAGCACGTCGAGGCATCCCAAAGCCATTACCAGAAAGCCGCCGCAGCGCTGGGCGGCGCCCGCCGGAAAACCAGCAAGGCGCTGGCGGCGCAAGTCACGCAAGCCATGCAAACACTGGCCATGCAGGGCGGCCGGTTCGACGTCGAACTGCACCCCTGCGAGCCCTCTGCACACGGCAATGAGAGCGTCGAATTCCTGGTGGCGGGCCACAGCGGGGTTCAGACCCGGCCCTTGGCCAAAGTTGCATCGGGGGGCGAGTTGGCGCGACTGTCCCTGGCATTGTCGGTCATCGCCAGCCAGGCGGCGCGCGTGCCCACCTTGATATTCGACGAGGTCGATGCCGGAGTGGGCGGCGCCGTGGCCGAGGTCGTGGGCCGCTTGCTGCGAGAACTGGGCGAGCGCCACCAAGTGCTGTGCGTTACTCACCTGCCCCAAGTCGCGGCCCGTGGCATGCACCATTACGAAGTCAGGAAAACAAGCGCCAACGGCGCCACGCTATCAAGCATCGAAGCCCTGAGCGAACAAGACCGGGTGCACGAAGTAGCCCGCATGCTGGGCGGCCTGACCATTACCGAGACCACCCGCAAGCATGCACGAGAAATGCTGGCCGCTATTTAAGATGATGATGCACAGGCTTGGGCGCGCAGTCGGCACAGATGCCGTAGAGCATCATGGTGTGGCTTTCGAGCAGGAAGTTATTTTCCTTGGCTATTTTTTGCTGCCGCTTTTCGATTTCGGCATCGGTGAACTCCGCCACCTTGCCGCAATTGGTGCAGATCATGTGGTCATGATGATCGCCATCGTTGAGCTCAAAAACCGCCTTCCCGCCATCGAATTGGCTGCGAATCAGGATACCCGCCTGCTCAAACTGAGTGAGCACCCGGTATACAGTAGCCAGCCCTATTTCCACCTCTTCGCCAATCAGAGCCCGATACACGTCTTCGGCGCTTTGATGGCGCTGATCTGCCTTGCGAAAAATATCCAGGATTTTGAGACGCGGGAATGTCGCCTTCAATCCCATATTTTTCAGTTCACTTTGGTCGTTCATAGATAAAATGCCTCGGCGTATATGCGGACTGGTGCTCGCTTGAGTGCATGATGGCAAACAAGAAACCGTAACAAACGCTATGATGCGTTTGTTCTGGAACCTTTATGATAACGGTTTTATTCAAATCGAATAACAGGGGCGCTTCGTGCTGACGACCGCAAAACCACTCTTTTCCAAATTACGCACCGGGCTGGCTCTGGGCGCTGTTGCGATGGCGCTATCGGCCTGCGGCACCACCAACTGGGGTCTACCGTACCGACCCGACGTCCAGCAAGGCAACTGGATTACATCCGAACAGGTCGCACAATTGAAAAAGGGCATGACGCGCGACCAGGTGCGTTTTATTCTTGGCACGCCAACGCTGCAAGACATCTTCCGCAGTAATCGCTGGGACTACCCTTATTTGAACATTCCCGGTTACGGCAAAACGCAGGAACGCAAATTCACTGTTTTTTTCGTCAACGACGTCGTTGATCACTGGGTGGGCGACAAGCAACCCGACCGCCAACCATTCCAGAAAGCCGATACCGGAATGACCGCGGCCAGCAAGGCTGACACCGGCCCGACGGCCACGGTTCACACACCGCCACCTGCCCCTGCTACCGATCACTCCCCCGTCCAGATTCAACCCGTCAATCCCGCTGTCACTGGCGCGTCGCCCAACCCGTCCAGCCCCCAACCGTTTCGCTAGAGGTTCATGATGCGCATAGCGATAGCTGGAGCAAGCGGCCGCATGGGGCAAATGCTGATCGAAGCCGTCCTTGACGCCAGCGATCTGAAACTGGCGGTCGCGCTGGACCGCCCCGGGACGCCATCAATAGGCCAGGACGCCGGTGCTTTTCTGGGGCGCGATACCGGCATACAAATTACCGACGACCCGAAGGCCTTGGCACAGGCTGAATGCCTGATCGACTTTACCCGGCCCGAGGGCACCCTGACGCACTTGAAATTCTGCGCCGAATACGGCGTCAAATGCATCATCGGCACCACGGGCTTTGACACCCAGGGCAAGCAGGCCATCCATGTGGCCAGCCAGAAAATTGCAATCGTATTTGCGCCCAACATGAGCGTGGGCGTCAATGTCACCTTCAAGCTGCTGGAAGTCGCTGCGCGGCTTCTGAACAGCGGCTACGATGTCGAGGTTTTTGAAGCGCACCACCGCAACAAAGTCGATGCGCCTTCGGGCACTGCACTGGCGATGGGCCAGGCCGTCGCCCACGCCTGGAACGAGAATCTGGACGACATTGCCGACTGGGCGCGGCACGGCGACACGGGCGCACGACAAGCCGGCCGCATCGGTTTTTCGGTCGTGCGCGGGGGCGATATCGTTGGCGACCATACGGTGTACTTCTGCGGCACGGGCGAGCGGATTGAAATCACTCACCGCGCCAGCAGCCGCGCCACTTATGCGCAAGGCAGCCTGCGCGCGGCACGCTATCTGGCGCGCAAAGAACGCGGCCTGTTCGATATGCAAGACGTACTGGCCATATAGTCAAGCCACCGCTACCGGTTCCTGCTCCAGCATCACGCCATAGCGCGTAGCCACATCGGCGCGAATGGCGTCGGCCACGCTGCTGACGTTTTCAGCGTTCGCGCCGCCATAGTTCACCAACACCAGCGCCTGGCGATCGTGCATGCCCACAGGGCCCACACGCCGCCCTTTCCAGCCTGTGTGCTCGATCAGCCAGCCCGCTGCCAGCTTGTAAAAGCCACGTTCCTGCGGATAGGCCACCAGGCCCGGGTGCGCAGCCTCGATCAGCTCGTGGCGATCTGCACTAACGATAGGATTTTTAAAAAAACTGCCCGCATTGCCCAACACCGCAGGATCAGGCAATTTGCTGCGGCGAATCTCGCACACCGCATCAAAAATCTGCCGGGCCGTCACAGCGCCGGCCGACCGCGCCAGCTGTGGATGATGTTTTAAATCAGGATAAGTCGTCACCGCTCGCCAAGGCTTGGGCAAACGAAAACGCACCGCCACAATCAGCCACCGCCCCGGATGGGCGTGCTTGAAAAAGCTGTCGCGATAAGAAAACTGGCACTCCCCAGCGCTCATTACCACCTGACGCCGCTCATGCAAATCCCACGCCACCAGGCTATGAAAGCGCTGATCCAGCTCCACCCCGTACGCACCAATATTTTGCACCGGCGCCGCCCCCACCGTGCCGGGAATCAGCGCCAGATTTTCCAGCCCATCCCAGCCCTTATCTACACACTGCGCAACAAAATCATGCCAAACCTCGCCCGCCTGCGCCTCGACGACCAGTTCGCTGTCCGTCTCGGACCAAATCTGCACTCCACGGGCATCTACCTTGACCACCAGGCTATCGAGTTGCGAAGCCAGCACCACATTGCTGCCACCTCCCAAAATAAACACCCGGCCAAACCGATCGGCCACATCGGACAGCGCCAATAGCTGGCCGGCCGAGTCATAGCGCACAAACGCCGCCGCCTGCGAGCGCAGGCCCAGCGTATTGAACGAAGTGAGGTCTTGAAAGGTAGGTTGAAGCAAAGCCAGCCTTGACGATTAGCCGAATTGACAGAGGCAGGGACGCCTGTGCTATTATCTCGGTCTTCGCTAAATGTTACTTGATTTTTATGGTGCTGGCTGCGCGTTGACACGGTCTGACGGCGTGCATCGATATAAGCGGGCGACTGCGGTACAGGTACTTATGTAGCGGCACCCCTTGTGGGTGCCACAGACGTTTTTTTAATAGCGTTTTAATTGCCACGGATTTTGGCAGCCACAAGAGCTGCCGCTACATACCGTTTAATTTGCGCAGTGCTAAAAATCCAGATATACTGCGAGGCTGTTTTCCACCTAGGCATATACGCCGCAGTGCAGAAAACAATGCGGGAATAGCTCAGTTGGTAGAGCGCAACCTTGCCAAGGTTGAGGTCGCGAGTTCGAGACTCGTTTCCCGCTCCAAATTCAAGAGGGAAGCGCTGGCGCTTCCCTCTTTTTACATGTACGACACGTACATACGGCGCAATGGCAGAGTGGTCATGCAGCGGATTGCAAATCCGTCCACCCCGGTTCGATTCCGAGTTGCGCCTCCATCGGCTAGTTTCAGCCTGATTCAGGTTTCCCCAAAAATGTTATCTTAAATACGTGAAAGTCCCTATTTATGGGCGTTTCGAGCGTTGTATAGGGGGCATCTGCCACACCAGCCGTTTCAGAGCAGTTCAAAAAGATGTTGTATATCTGTTTGTACCTGGCCATATTTCTCGGAATTCCAGGACTTCCCTTTAAACGGCAAGCTGCTCATCGACGAAATTGAAGCGCCCGCTCTAGTTGATTTGATAACTGACCCTGACCGGATGGGCGACCTAGTGCGTAAAATCAGTACCTATAGCTAGGCTTATATCACGCGAACGGCGCTGTGGCTCGCTGTGCTGACCTTCCAGCACCCTGCGCAAATTAGACTTGCGGCTGGGCCGCAAATCCAACTGGACAATACCGAATGGCAGTGCAGTGTGCGATACCTACGAAAAACGGTAACCGTCAAATTTTATCGATTGTGCCCGTAGCCACGGCCAGATTCAAAAATTACCGATTGCGACAGACCCGGGGAGTTTGGCCAAACAGAAGCTTAAATTCTCTGGAAAAATGCGAACTATCAGCAAAGCCGCAACTAAGCGCAATGGTAGTAATGCTTTCTTGCGTATTGGTTACCAACCACTTCCCATACTGCAAGCGCATTATCCGATGCAGCGCTGCGGGAGTCATATTTAATGAGGACTTGAAAATTCTTTCCAACTGTCTGGGGCTGACGCCTACATGTGCTGCTATGCTGGAAACTGAAGGAAAGTCATCAATTCGCTGCTCAATGAAATGTACCGCCTTATGCACTCTCAAATCACTGATCGGGTTTAGATCAATATAAAAATGTGCCTGCGGCAAGCGAGCAGGCCGGATATTGTGAAGCATCATGTGCCGAAGCGCTTGCTGAGCTTTTTCCCGGCCGTAATGCCGGATTAGCAAATACAAGGCCAAATCAATAACGGCTGTCGACCCCGCGCATGTGACCACCTTGCCGGCGTCGATAAACAAATTATCAACGTTGCATTTTATTTTAGGGAATTGACGCTGAAACTCTTCAATAACATTCCAATGCACGCATACGGTTTCGTGCCGAATCAAGCCTGCCTGAGCAATAGCAAAAGTCCCGGTGCAAAGCCCTAATAGCTTGACATTAAGTTCGTATGCATGCTCGAGCCAGCTCGACAATTTCTTAGAGGGCGTGGTGTCGGTATAGCTATTTCCGCCACATACTGCAACATAGTCGTAGCCTGTCAAATCACACAGGTCTGAGAGCTCGGTCTGCAACGTACCCGCACTAGAGCGCCTTGGCTCTGCGTCTACGCTCATCACTTTCCAACTGATAAGAATTTGTTGGCTTTGGCCTCCGTAATCCGAGGCTAGGCGCAATACATCCAAAAAGCCAGCAAACGCAGTCAACGTAAATTGGTCCAGCAACACAATGCCTACGCGTAAAGGCGTGGGAGCGATATTCGGCGCGTCTGGAGGCGGATAGTGAAAAGCTGAACTATGTATTCGCATGGCAAGAAGGTCCAGCTGAATAATGGTCGGGATGCTGCACGGCGCACACCGTCAAGCGGTGATCAGGACAACATACACTCTAAATTTACTAGATCGCCTGCTTATAGGCATTTGGGAATATGAAATATATGGAATAAACCCAATGTCGTAAATATACTGGTTTTTGTCTCCCTAATACAATTAACGGCCTACAAATAGCTGGAACATAAAGGCTTGGCCATCTTTAGGTCATAACAGAATATTGAAGCGTCATCATTCCATTAGTGCATAAGCACAGGAGACAATATGAAGACAAGACTGCCA
>SCRC01000021.1 GCA_004297945.1 Candidimonas sp.
GATTCGGGAATGACGTTGGCGGCGATGCCGGCATTGAGCGTACCGATGGTGACGATGGCGGTTTGGGTTGGGTCGATATTGCGCGACACCACGCTTTGCAGCGCCATCACCAGGCTGCCCGCAATCAGGATCGGGTCGACTGCAAGATGCGGGCGTGCGGCGTGGCCCCCTCGGCCGTGTATCGTGATCTTTACCGTGTCGGAAGCGGCCATGAAGGGGCCGCTGCCAAACATAAAGGTGCCCGCCGGGTAACCGGGATGGTTGTGCAGGCCGAAGATGGCGTCGCAGGGAAAGCGTTCGAACAGGCCGTCGGCAATCATCTGTTGGGCGCCGCTGTTGCGGCCGGCCTCTTCGGCAGGCTGAAAGACCAGGTGTACCGTGCCTGAAAAATGGCGTGTTGCAGCCAGATGCCGGGCGGCGCCAAGCAGCATGGTGGTGTGGCCGTCGTGCCCGCAGGCATGCATGCGGCCTGCGTGGCGGCTGGCATAGGTCAGCCCGGTTTCTTCCAGAATCGGCAAGGCGTCCATATCGGCGCGTACGCTGACGCTGCGCGTGCCATGGCCCACCTTCAGTGTTGCGACCACGCCGTGGCCGCCTACCTTGCGCGTGACCTGGTAGCCCCATTGGGCAAGGTTTTCGGCCACCAGTTCCGACGTTTCCACTTCGTGGAATGAAAGCTCGGGATTGTGGTGGATATGATGACGGGTCTGCGCGAGAAACTCGGCCGCGGCGGCCAGGTCTTCGAGTTCACAAAAATTATTGCCGGAGGCGGTCATGTGGGTTCCTGTGCGTGTTTCGGCGTTTTGCCGGCCCCCATATCCCAGTACAGGCCCGTCATGATGGAGAGGCCTTCGCGCAGTACGGCGGCAGGCAGGTGTTCGTTGGGCGCATGTTGCGAGCAGCCTGGGTAGGAGTGCGGTACCCATACCGTGCGCAGGCCCAGCACGTCGGTGAAAATATCATTGGGTAGCGACCCGCCCAGATTAGGCAGAACAGCCGGCTTTTTGCCGCTGGTTTGCGCAATGGACGCCACTGCCCATTGCACCCAGGCGTCGTCCGGGTCGATGCGGGTAGCCTGGAACAGCCCTTCGCGATTTTTGGCAATCTCAACCATGGGAAAGCCTTGGCGATCCAGATGGCGGCGCAAGGCTGGCAGGGCATCGTCGGGCTTGATGCCCACCACAAAGCGCAATTGGCAACGCGCCCAAGCCCGGGCCGGGATAGCATTTACGGGCGTCTCCGGGTTGCCGGTCTTATAGGCCAGGACTTCGAAGGCGCACCAGCCAAATACCCGTTCGGCGGGCGATAGCCCGGGCTCGCCCCACCAGGGTTCTATCGTCGGCCCATCGGCACCGCCATCCACCTCGCAGTCGGCCAGTGCGCGGCGAACTGACGCTGGCAATTCGGCAGGCACCCATTCGGGGATGCGGATCTGGCCTGTAGGCGAGACGATACTGGCGATGGCATGCGCCAGTTGTATGCCGGGGTTTGAAATGAGCCCGCCCCAGTTGCCCGAGTGATGCGCGCCCGCCCGCGCTTCGATGCTCAGATCGAAGTTGATGCTGCCGCGAGAGCCCAGAAATACGGTGGGGCGTTCGGCGCTGAGGCGCGGCCCGTCCGAGGCGACGAGCAGATCGGCGCTGAACAGTTCTTTGTTGGCCTCGCACAGTTCACGCAGGCCCTGTGAGCCGGTTTCTTCGCCCATTTCTATCAGATATTTGGCATTGAAACCCAGCTTTCCACGGGTTTGCAGTACGGTGCGCATGGCCTCCATGTTGACACTGTGCTGGCCTTTGTTGTCGGCAATGCCGCGCCCGTACCAGCGGCCATCGGACTCGATCAGCGACCAGGGCGAAAGAGGTTCTTTCCATTCCCTTTCCAGGCCGCGAATGACATCGCCGTGGCCGTAGCCAAAGACCGTAGGCAGGCTTGAACCCTCGATTCGTTGCGCGAAAAGGAAGGGGGCGCCAGCCTTGGGGTGAGTCATGGTCTGGCAGCTGAACCCCATGGCTTCAAACGCCGGACGCATTTCGTTTTCCAGATAGGTGGTCAGAATCGGGCTGCGTTCAGGGTTCTGGCTTTCAGTGGGAATGGCGACGCGACGTGCCAGCGTTTCCCGGAATTGGCCGGAATCAAAATGCTGTTGGGCGGCGGTGACGGCGTCTGATCGATTCATGATTCGTGTCCTTGGGAACTGGGCGGATACAGATGGCAGGCAGTTTGGCCTTGCTCATGTTGAATAAGGATTGGGCGCTGGTTGCTGCACTGGGGCAGGCGCTGCGGGCAGCGCGGATAAAACGAACAGCCCGGCGGCGGGTTGAGCGGGTCGGGAAAGGCCAGACCCAGGCCGATATCGGGCAAGCCCAATCCGGGCTCGGGCGTGAGCACCGACGCCAGCAAGGCTTTAGTATAAGGATGGCGCGGCTCGTGGAACAAGCTGGCTGTTTTGGTTTGTTCAACGACTCGGCCCAGATACATGACGGCCACATCCGTAGCGATGTGTTCGACCACGGCCAGGTTATGGCTGATGAACACATAGGTCAGGCCGAATTCGCGGCGCAGATCCAGCAGCAGGTTCAGGATTTGCGCTTGAACCGAGACGTCGAGCGCCGAGGTCGGTTCGTCGCAAATCACGATTTCCGGGTTCATCACCAAAGCGCGGGCGATGGCCACGCGCTGACGCTGGCCGCCCGACAGCTGGCCCGGCGTATGGTCGGCGTAGCGGGCCGGAAGACCCACACGTTCCATCATTTCGATGGCCTTGCGGCGCCGTTCGGCGGCTGAGCCAAGGCCGTGCACTTCGAGCGGAAACGACACGGTCGAGCTGATGCTGCGCCGTGGATTGAGTGAAGAATAGGGATCCTGAAATATGGGCTGGACACGGCGCGCCAGCGCGCGGCGATCCAGGCTCTGTATATTCTGATCCTCAAGAGTGATATGACCGCCGCTGGGCGCCAGCAGGCCAAGCAACATGCGGGCCAGCGTCGATTTCCCGCAGCCCGACTCGCCTACGATGGCCAGCACGTCGCCGCGGTGCAAACTGAGGTCGACGCCATTGACCGCATGCAGCGTGCGGCGCGGCGCGAACATGCCGCCCCCGACGCGAAAGGAGCGCGTCAGGTCGTGCGCCTGAAGCAGGGCGCTCATGCTGGCGCCCCATTCAGGATACAGCGCCAGCGATGGTCGTGTTCGGATGTGTGTACGGGAACTTCGACTCGGCAACGCTCTTGCGCGTGCACGCAGCGCTCGCGAAAACCGCAACCCCGGAACTCACCGATCAATGAAGGCACCACACCAGGTATGGTGCCCAGCCTCCCGCCTGGCGCGGTGCGCCCCGGTACGGGAATGCAGCTTAGCAGGCCTTGCGTATACGGATGGCGCGGGTGGGCGAACAGATCTTTCGCCAGGCCTTCTTCGACGACCTCGCCGGCATACATGACGGCCACGCGATGGGCGATGCGCGCCACGACGCCCAGATCGTGCGTGATGAGTATCATGGCGATGCCCAGTTCCTGCTGCAGATCGGCCAGCAGCCGTAGAATTTGCGCCTGTATGGTGACATCCAGCGCCGTGCTGGGCTCATCGGCAATCAGGAGTTCCGGACTGCACATCAGCGCCATGGCAATCATGACCCGTTGGCGTAATCCGCCCGATAATTGGTGTGGGTATTGGTTCAGGCGCTGGGCGCTGGACGTGATACCTACTTTTTCGAGCAAATCGATCGCACGGGCGCGAGCTTGGGCCACGCCGCTGCGTCGATGCTGCAAATAAGACTCCATCAATTGATTGCCGATGGTGTAGGCGGGGTTCAGGGCGGTCATGGGTTCCTGAAAAATCATGGCCATCTTGTCGCCGCGCAAGGCATTGATGCGTTTTTTGCTGGCCGAGGCCAGGTCTTCACCTAAAAAAGAAAGGCGTTGGGTGCTTTGCGTTGCCACTTTGGGCAGCAGGCTCATCAGGGCGAGCGAAGTCATGGATTTGCCGCAGCCCGATTCGCCTACGAGGCACAAGGTTTCGCCGCGCCGAACTTGAAACGAGACATTGCGTACGGCATGTAGCGGGCCGCTTGGTGTGGCCAGGTCGACATTCAGACCCTGGACATCGAGAACGATATTGTCCATGGCCTTAAGACCTTCCTTCGGGCGAGAGCAGATCGTGCAGCCCGTCGCCCGCCAGATTGATCGAGAAAATCAGTAAGGCCAGCGCGCCGCCCGGCAAGGCAATAAGCCAGAATGAAAAAAACATATAGCTCTTGGCTTCCGAAATCATTAGCCCCCAGGAAGGCAAAGGCGGTTGCACACCCAAGCCCAAAAAGGACAGCGCGGCTTCCAGCAAAATAGCGCTGGCAGCTTCAAGTGTAGCGATTACGATCAGGTGTGGAATGACATTGGGCAGCACCTCTTGCAGCAATATCCGCAAGGTGGAGGCTCCGGCCGATTGGGCGGCCGCCACATAATCCAGCGAACGCACCTGCTGAGTGGCGCTGCGCATGACCACGGCGTAACGGTCCCACTTAAGCAGGCCCAGCACCATGATGACCACCCACAGTGAACTGCCCATGATGGCGACCGTGGCCAGCGCCACCAAAATCACCGGCATCGACAGGCGCGTGGTGACCAGGAAGGACACAAGCATGTCGGTCTTGCCGCCGAAATAGCCGGCCAGCATGCCCATGGTAGTGCCGATAAGGCCCGAAATCAGGGCGACGCTGGCGCCGATAAGCAGAGAGATACGTGCCCCGTAAAACAGGCGCGAAAGATAATCGCGACCGAGCGGATCCGTACCCAAGGGGTGCAGCCAGCTTCCCCTGGTGTACCAAACAGGCGGGACGTTGCGGTTGACCAGATTTTGCGTATAGGGATCGTGCGGCGATAGCCAGGGCGCGAAGACGGCAATCAGGAAGATCAGCAGCAACAGGCCTGCGCCCACCATGAACGCCTTGTTGTGCCGCGCACGTCGCCAGAAACTGCTTTTGTAGCGGCACCCCTTGTGGGTGCCATCGCCATCCATCTTCAATTCCATATTTACGCCACCCGTATGCGTGGATCGAGCCATGCGTTGGCAATATCGGATGCCAGCGTGAGCAACACATAAATGATCGACAGCAACAATACAATCAGTTGCATCACCGGGAAATCCTTGAAGGTAATGCTCTGGTAGGCCAAATACCCGAGTCCGTCCAGTGCGAAAATGGTTTCCACCACGACCGACCCGCCCAGCAGGAAACCCAGTTGCACGGCGGTGAGCGCCACGACAGGCACAATGGCGTTGCGCAAGGCGTGCTTGAAAATGACACGGCTGGTGGATAAGCCCTTTGCGCGCGCCGTACGGATGTAGTCGGCCTCGAGCACCTCCACCATGCCGGCGCGTATCAGGCGCATGAATGCGGGCGCTACGTAATAGCCCAAGGAAATGGCCGGCATCACGAAATGCTGCCAGGTTCCGCTCCCCGATACGGGCAGGAGGTGCAGCGAAATCGACAACAGCATAATAAGGAGCAGCGCAAAAAAGAAATTGGGCAACGCCTGGCCGACCACGGCAACAGCCAGGCAAAGACGGTCGATCCAGCTATTTTTGTAAATGGCGGCCAGCACTCCCAGGGGTACGGATATGGCCAGGGCCACGGCAAGCGCGGCAACTCCCAGGATCAGGGTGGTTTGCAATTTTTCAAAAATAAGCGGGCCGGCGGGTGTTTTGAAGTAGATCGAGTCGCCAAAGTTGCCGTGCAATATTTTGCCCAGCCAATCGAAATATTGCACGGGCAAAGGCCGGTCAAAGCCGTAGGTCTGGCGTATCAGGTTGATATCGGCCTGCCGCGCACCTTCGCCGGCGATTGCAATGGCCGGGTCGCCCGACAGGCGCAACAAGAGGAACGCGATGATCGAGACGGTCAGCGCCACGAGCACCGCCAGCGCCAATCGTTTCATGATGTACGCAAACATAAACCTGATCCTTCCTGCCGCTTGTCGATGGTGAGGTTTGGCACCCACAAGGGATGCCACTGCATTAGGGGTGCCAATACCATTAGCGATGGGTACGTTTTGTAGCGGCACCCCTTGTGGGTGCCATAATCCCGACCCCTGGCAGACGCCAAATCTCAACTACTTCCAGCTCATTTCCCAGAAACGCACCAATTCGTCGGGATAGGCCTTGAAATTCAAATCTTTGTTGGCCACGTAGTACACCGGCAGAGACCACAGCGGTACGCCATAGGCTTGATCGGCGATTCGGTTCAGTGCCTTTTTGTATGCGTCTTTGCGAACCTGCGGGTCGACCGAGTTATTACCCTTGTGCAGCCATTCGATCACCTGTTTGTCATGGGTTACGTCGTCCGCACCGCCACCGTAGAACACCGGAGTCGAGGCCGATACATCGTTCACCGAGAACGAGCCCCAGGTTTGATTGATCAGTTCCGACTTGTTGGCGCGGTTCATGTCGCGCATGGCCGCATACTGAAGAAAGTTGAGCTTCGCCTTGATGCCCACGGCTTGCAGGTTGCCAATAATGGCTTCAATCTGGTTGCGTTCGCGATAGCCCAGAATGCTGATGTCAAAGCCATTGGGAAAGCCCGCTTCGGCCAGCAGTTTTTTCGACAAGGCCGGGTCGTAGGTGTAGCGTGGCGCGCCTTCGTCGGTGCAGCCGAACTGCGACGGGAAGCACATGGTGTTGAGCACGCGCGCCCCCGCCCCGACGATATTTTTGGCGATGGAGGCGCGGTCTATCGCGTGGATAATGGCTTTGCGCACCCGTATGTCTTTTAGCTGGGGTATGGGGGAGCCGTCGCGCATATTCATT
This sequence comes from Candidimonas sp., assembly GCA_004297945.1. GTDB lineage: Bacteria > Pseudomonadota > Gammaproteobacteria > Burkholderiales > Burkholderiaceae_B > Paralcaligenes. The sequence continues at coordinate 6,796 of SCRC01000021.1, forward strand.
TGCAGGAACGAGATACGCATGGTTTCGCCGCTGACCACTTGCAGGCTTGGCACGTGGGCCGCTTGATCAGCCTGGTCTTTAGGCACGTACATGATGAAGTCCACGCCCGAAGACAGCGCTTCGGCCATCTGGGTCTGCCTGTCTGGAATAAAGCGGATTTCAATCTTGCCTATCTTCGCATGCGCTTTGGGCGAGTCGGCGAAGTAATGGGGGTTGCGCACCAGCGTAATCGATTTGCCCGGTGTGTATTGGGTCACCATATATGGGCCCGTTCCCACGGGCTTGGCGTTCATGCCTTTGGGTCCCACCGCTTTGTAATATTTGGCGGGGTGTATAACCACCGGACCGGCCAGATATTCGATAGCGGCTGGAAAAACCCCTTTGGTGGTGAGCCTTACCTTGTATTTGCCCAGTTTTTCGGCCTTCGCAATCCAGTTGACGTTTTGCTGGGTGGTTACCTTGTTTTTGGGGTCGGCAATAAAGTTAAGTGTGTACACCACCGAATCCGCATCGAAGTCTTCGCCATTGTGAAATTTGATGCCCTGGCGCAATTCGAAATCGATCGTGTGGTCGTCAACCTGCTTCCAGCTTTTTGCCAACAGCCCTTTGTACTCATTGGTTTCGGGATCGCGATAGATGAGCGTATCCCAGACATTGGCGCCGATGATCACGCCTATGCGCACATTATTGAAGTAGGGATCGACGCTTTCAGGTGCCTGGTCGTAGGCAAAACGCAGCGTATCGTCCTTTTTGTTGGCCGACGCCGGACTGCTGACGGCGATCAAGCCGCTAACCAGCGAGCACACGGCAAGCCGCGCCACCCAATGACCCGTTTTTAGAATATTCATGAAACCCCTCCGTGTTGGGTATGCGCGATATGCGCTTGGTATTTGTTTTTATGTGGTCTGACCACTTGAGCACCATTTAACTATAGGCGCTTGCCGGTTTGCTCTTGTGGTTTACCCTAGATTCAAGCCACCGAAACGTTGGTAGAAGTAAGGGGCGGCTTCGGGCGCGTGCTCGTCTTCTCGCCGCAAAGTGTCCAGAATATAACGTTCGGCACGCTCAAAGCTCAGGCGGTAAATGGAGCGGCATAGCTCGTAAGCGCGGGCGCCTGCCCAGTTTGCGGGCAGCAGCTCCCGCGGCAATAGCGGGTCGTGCAGATGCAGACGTCGGTATTCGTGTATTAACAACGTGCGAATAATAAAGGCTTGCTCTGGATCGATCGTCGTTTTTTGTTCGAGCAGCATCTGCGCCGGCGCAAAGCGGGCTGCAAAGGCCTTGTAGCCGTCCACGACGGCATCGAGCTGCCAGCACTGCCCGATCAGGTCGCCCAAGGGCCGGCCTTCCAGCATCTTGGACTGAGTTGCGGTGCACACGAACACCTTGGATTTGATCCGGGCGCGAGTCAGTATGTCGTCAACCGTGTCGTGATTGGCGCGCGGGTGTATGAAAACCATGGGCGCGACCGAACCGAAGCCTTCCCAAAGCAGCTCGCGGCGAAGGTCGGCGCGCTGCCTGGCACCCAGCGTATCGGAGGCGGCAAATACAAGCGTCCATATGCCATCCCACTCTTGGCTGGCCGGCTCGTAGATTCGCCTATAGGCAAGTTCGAAGCGGCGCGCCGCTGCGCTGTTCAAGGCGTACAGACTGCGGCGCCCCTCGCGTTGGGCGCTAAGCCAGCCTTCTTCGGCCAGGCGAAAAACACTGGTGCGAACCAGGCGATCATTAACGCCAAAGGGCGCCAAAAGCCGGATCAGGCTGCCCAGCCAAAGCGCGCCGCCGTGCGGCCGGATCACGTCGCCAAACAAGGTCATGACCAAAGACTTCGCGCGTGGCGGGCTTGATGCAATGAGCTGTTCAGTCCAGTATTGCGGCGCGGAGTAAGTCGTCATAAATGTAATGGGCAGTAGTTTGTCTGGTTTTCGGAATCGATGGTTAGTATGTTCTGCTACTTGATGCTGGATAATATATTAATTAATCATACGAAAGGGGTTCTCCCATGAGGGATGCCGCCATACTGCGAGCGGTGCAATTCGCGATTGATCCTGAGCCCATTCGCTTGCGTGTGCCGGGGATAGATTTCGAGAGCGAACACAACGCCTGGGTAGAGGTGGCGAGGCAACACCTGCAGTCGGTTCCGGGCCGGACCCACTGGGGACTATGGAGATTTGGTGTGGCTTAACCATGACCGGAAGGTATTTCCGGGCGTCCGGCCATCGACATCACAAAAAAAGTATCTTTACGCTGCCGCAACTTCAATCGTGTTGCGGCCGTGGGCCTTGGCAGCAAGGAGCGCATGGTCGGCACGAGCCAGCAGTGAATGCATGGAATCCGCCTGCGACACTTCTGCCACTCCGGCAGAAAAAGTATAGCTAAACTCAATGGAGCGAGATTCCAGATGAACCTGAATGGGCTTACTGTGCAGGCGATTGAGGATATCAAGGGCGTCTTGCGCCGTAGCGCCGGGACAAATAAACAAGAACTCTTCACCGCCAACGCGAGCAACGGTATCGAGGCTGCGCAGAGCGGCATGACAATTTTCCGCAAAGCAACACAATGCCGCGTCGCCAGCGTCATGCCCATACTGGTCATTGATGTTTTTGAAAAAATCCAGATCGATTATTGCAATACTCAACGCCTGCCTTTGAGTCTGGGCATTGATCAGGGTGTGCCTTAGCAGCTCGAATCCGTAGCGCCGATTGGGCAGATTGGTCAGGTAATCGGTTTGCGACGCTTCAAGCGCGGTATCTCGCGCGACACGCAACGAGGCTTCGGCCCGCTTGAGCATCGTGACATCGGTAGCTTCGCAAAGTAGCCAACCGTCTGCCAGTAGCGTTTCACTTAACCATAGCCGTTTTCCGTCGAGCAGTTCGAGCGGATAGGAGCAATGGCTTTGAGCGCGTCGCCGCGCACACGCGCGGCTAACATAGGTATCTATCGAGCAATTGCCAATATATACTACTCCGGCCGCATGATTCGCCCTGACAATAGAGGAAAAGTCGACGTGATCGGTGCCGCGCACGAAGGATTGGCGGAACGCATCGTTGGCATACCGCAGTATGTCGTTGCTGTCGTAAAGTGCAATTAAAGTCTGGCTACCGCCAAGCCCCGCGTACAGCCGTGACTTGGCCTCCTCATCGGGATCGCTTAAAGAGTTCAACGTGTCGCCTTCTTTCCTCGTTCGAGTTGTTATTCGGGCGGTGTTTCCGCTGAGGCCAGGAAACCGCGAGCTATTATATGTCAGGAGTTTTCTGTCGCCCAAGCAAACGGCTTCATTCGCGTCCGGCAGAACAAAGTGCCTATAACATGCGACCGGCCGAACAGCGATTCAAGGCCGCGCCGTTGCCGGTTCAACGGGCGCCTGCGGGCCCCACTTTAATCTGTACCGGCAACAACAGGGCGTCTTGCGTAATCGGCCCGAAATCGTCGCACCGATACTGCCCGCGTCAATTCAGCGATTTGTGCCTAAATATTGGGGGCAGGTCACGATAGAGTCTCATAGCTGACGTCTGTCGGCTTGGCTCCTTTTCCATGGATATCCACCATATCTTGCGGGCAACATGACATAGCCACAATACAATCCATCGCAGCCCGCAAAACGATATAGTCTCCTTCCTTCAAAGAGGGTTGTGCCCACACAACCTCACCGTTGGGCGTGATTGGAATACACATCCATAAATTAAGCGGACTTGGACATTCAACCTCATCAATACCGATTTGACGCATTGCGGCACGCAGATTATCTGTGCAGTTATCGTGGTAATCCTTGCAGCCGAGCAGGTTATATCTGTATATATCGCAAGCCGCTATCAGCGTATCGTGTTTTTCATTAGAGGTATCCTCCTCCATAAACAGAATTGGTCGACGCTTGTTGGTATATAAGGTGTCACCTTTCTCTGCATAAATTTTCCCGATTATCGGCCGCGTGTGCTCAAGTGATAAGTATTCACGCACGTCATCTGGATTGAAGGCCCAAGTATCAACAACCTGATGACCGTGAGTATTAATTAGCTTCAGCGCCTGCCCTTTGCCAAGGTGCAGCGCTTTGCCACGCCTACCGCGGATAGTTCCCTTATCAATCACCTGCACAGCCATATCGATTTTCTCCTGTTTACGTCAAAAAACGATCCATACGGATACATATACATAGAACCAATATTTCTTGGCCAAGGAGCCCACGGACGCAATTGGGTTAATCAGTCCACATGGTGTTTCTATTTACCCAAGTGGAGAGAAATTGCTGCAAGCGGGGATTCTCCGGACTCCGCAACACCTCTTTTACCGATCCTCGCTCGACAAGTTTGCCCTTGTCCATGAAAATAATTTCGTCAGCCACCCCGGCCGCAAAACCCATCTCATGCGTGACGATCACCATAGTCACTTCGTTCTCAGCCAGCTTCTGCATCACACTCAAGACCTCTCCGACTAGCTCGGGGTCGAGCGCGGACGTCGGCTCATCAAACAGCATGACCTCCGGATCCAGCGCCAGGGCACGCGCAATGGCAACCCTCTGTTTTTGCCCCCCCGAGAGTTTGTCCGGATATACGTCAGCCTTGTCAAGGAGCCCAACCACGCCTAGCATTTCCATACCAACCCGGTCAGCCTCCGTCCGGCTCATTTTCTTGACCCGCACAAGTGCCTCGGTAACGTTTCCCAAGGCCGTTCTATGCGGCCAGAGGTTGAAATGCTGGAACACCATACCCACCCGTTGGCGTACCTGATCCACTTGTTTCCTCGAGCTTCGCTTTAGCGACCCACCCGCTGTCTTCGTATACCCGAGAAGTTGGTTGGAAATATATATTTCACCCGAATCGTATTCCTCGAGGAAATTCATGCATCTGAGTAGGGTGCTCTTGCCAGAACCGGAGGGGCCGATTATGCACGCCACCTCCGACTTCTTTATCTGGAGTGTTATGTCCTCAATTGCATTGAGCGAACCGAATTTTTTCGATACATGACGCACATCGATCACAACATCATCACCACCCTCGTTCGAACTCACCACGCTGCTCCTTTAAGCCTCGTCAGATTTAGGTGCTTGTCAGGCCGCCGTAGCGCCTGTTCAGCATACGTTCGCTCAGTCGTCCAACTCGAGCTATGATTTCAACAAATGCCCAATACAGCACGGCAGCTGCAAGATACGGCTCCACTACGGTAAAAGTTGTATCCACAACACTGATCGTTACTTTGGTCAGCTCCGGGATGGTAATGATAGACAGGACAGCCGATTCCTTGACAAGCACAATTGTCATATTGAAGATATGTGGTATTACCAGCCGGGCCATTTCTGGAAGCTTGATATGAAAAATAGTGTCTTTTGGGCTTAGGCAGACAGCCTGTGCCGCTTCTATATGGCCCCGTGGAATCGACTCGAAGCCAGTCCTGAATATCTCTGCGAAATAGGCGCTGCCGTATATGACCAAACCTAACACGCCAGCTGTATATGCCGACAACAGCACACCAATCTGTGGGGCAGCATAATAAAGCAGAAACAGCAAAATAAGCAGCGGTGTTCCCCGAATGCAATCCAGGTATATCCCATATACTCCCTTGGCAAATGGGCCGGGAATCGTGGAAAACAGGTAAACAATAAACCCAAATATAATAGAGCCTATGGTGCCGAGAACGCACAGGATTATCGTGACCGCGAAACCGCTTAGAAACAGATAACCATTGTCCAGGTAAAACTGCACGAACTGCCGAGCGGCGTCCATCATATCGTGTACACTCCCAGCCTTTTTTCAATCATCCGGCCCGCCCGGGCAATGATTGTATTTATGACGATATAGGCAATGGCGGCGGCTACATATACGGTGAGCGGCTCCTGTGAGGCTGACACTACCTGCTGGGCTCTTCTTGTCAGATCCGCAACGGCGATGACGGAAACCAGTGACGACGCCTTCAGCAGCAGGATAAATTCATTGAAAAGCGACGGCAACACGATTCTGAATACCTGCGGGATCTGGATGTGCAAAAAACAAGACATGTCTCCCATTCCCACCGCCTTGGCAGCCTCGACCTGGCCCACGGGGAGAGACTGGAAGCCCCCCCGGTAGATTTCTCCCTGGAATGCAGACGTATTCAACGCCAATGCGAGAGATGCTGCTGCCAAGGGGCTCAGGTTAATGCCGAACGACGATGGGACATAATAGGCGATGAGCAGTTGTACCAAGATGGGCGTTCCCCTGAAAACACTCGTGAACACGGTCGCCACGCGTCGCAATAACTTGATATTCGATTGCGCCAACACGTTAACGACTAGCCCGCCCACAACGCCTAACGCCAATGCCACCAGCGTAACCTCTATCGTCACCAGCATGCCGATGGCCAGGTATCCGGCGTTGTCTATCAGGGGTTCCAGATGGAACATCATTGCTCTACCCTATAATCCGCACTACAGCGTAGGCTTGGGCAGCACATCGGGTGTTTTCATGGCAAAGCCGAACCATTTCTCCTGCAGTTTTTTCATCGTGCCATCACCACGGAGCGCAATAATCCGTTTATTGAAGAAATCGACCAAGCTCTTGCTTTCGTTATCCTTGCGGCCCGCCCACGAGAAATAGAACTTCGGCCCGAACGGTGGCACAATGACTTTGTACTTGTCGGGATGTTGTTTCTGAAGGTAGAGCAGGGGTGGAAGAGATTGTGCAGCGGCATCTATCCTGCGGTTGGTTAAGTCGGCATAAACTTCGTCAAAGGAAACATATTCCTTGATACCGGCCATCCCCTTGCCAAATTTCTTCTTCAGCTTCTTATCGAAGCCTTGAGTGGCCAAAAGCTGTCCAGAGCCGGTCTGTGTGCCGACAATCTTGCCCACCACGTCTTCCGATTTTTCAATAGAGCTGTCATTGGCCCTTTTGGCAAACGCCACCGTGGCATCGGCGATGGGGCTGGTCATAGCGTATTTTTCATAGCGCTCCTTGGTGACCGAGACCGCTGTGACCACGAAGTCGAGCTTTCCCTGAGATAGCCCCGGGAGAATTCCTTGAAACGGCAAGTCATGGGTTTCGACCTTTACCCCCGGAAGCCCTTTCATAATCTCGACAAGGAGATCACGATCATATCCGACTATCTTCCCATGGTCGATATATTCGAAGGGCGCGTAGCGCGCTTCGGTCCCTATGACGATTGTCCCTTTGTCTTTAATGCTCTGCAACAGGTCCGCCTGCGCAACGCCGCTAATCATTCCTGAGAACAGCAGCAGGCATGATACGGCGGCGAACTTGCGCAATCTGGGCGACCATGATTTTTCAAAAAGACCATTACTTTTCATGACTATCTCCTATGTAGATGACCACTACTGCAATATTCCTTCCTGAACTAACACTGATGCGTGAAAATTGAAACCAATGCTGATTACCAACAAATCATGAACGGCCACTTATTTTGTATGCCAGCAATCCCATGATGTCAAAGATAAGCGTGGCAGCAGCAAGCGAAGTAACCTCTGCGTTATCGTAGGCTGGGGCCACCTCGACCACATCCGCTCCAATGAAATTTAGACCGGTCAGGCCGCGCAGCATTTGCAGGATCTCTCGTGAGTGCATCCCACCGCACTCAGGGGTGCCTGTGCCTGGTGCGAAAGCCGGGTCAAGTACATCGATGTCAATCGACAGGTACACAGGGGTGTCACCTATCCTGTTACGTACCCTCTTGATTGCGGCAGGCACGCCTTCCCGGTCCAGATCAGTACAACGGATGATCTGGAAGCCAAATTCGTGATCCCTAATGAAATCATCCTGGTCATAAACGGGACCACGAATACCGACGTGCATGGACTTGTCTTCGACGAGCAGGCCGTCCTCGAAGGCACGCCGGAACGGGCTTCCATGGTTTATGGGTTCATCGAAGTAAGAACCCCATGTGTCCAGATGAGCGTCAAAGTGCAATAGCGCTACGGGGCCATGTACCTTGGTGGTTGCCCTGAGCATGGGCAAGGCTATTGTATGGTCACCACCAATGGCGATGACGGCCTTGTTCTTGCCCACCAGCTTACTAGCTGCCTGCTCGATTTGTTCGACTGCTTTCTGATTGTTGTAGGGCGTGCACGCGATATCCCCAGCGTCCACGAACTGGAGCTCCTTTACAGGGGTGCAATCAAGTTCTGTGTGGTAACCGGGACGAAGCATGCGCGAAGCCTGCCGAACGGCTGACGGCCCAAAACGTGCCCCTGGCCGGTAAGAAGTCCCACCGTCAAAGGGAATGCCGACGATTGCAACGTCGTAGTCTGGTACGGCTTCTATTTGTGGCAACCGGACAAATGTCCCCAAGCCGGAATAGCGAGGAACTTTCGTTGCTTCTACAGGGCCTATCGGGGAATGTGAAACCATGCCTCTGCTCCTAGTAAAAAACGAGAAAACGCGGTGTGAAGTCTTTGGTGATGAGTGGGTGATTCCTGCTTGCCTTTTTATATACCCTGTTGCGCCATCCGGAATCAGGACGTCATAGCGAAATTCACAGTAACGCTGGCAGGGCGCGATGGATGAGAATGCCATCTGCGGACGCACAACGGTCGCCGAATTTTGATTGAGCCCACCTTTTCGTGAAATCTAAAGAAACCTGGAATCTGAAGAAAATATGCGCTTTGCAGAACGTTGCCACCCGTAGATACTAGACGTATTATGACTTTCGATCTATCTTTAACCAGTAAACATCATTTCGACTTTCTCCGAAATAAGATATGCGCCAAGTTCAGGATGCCGACCTCAAGTTGTTACGCACGTTCATAGCCATTGTCCGGAGTGGTGGCTTCACGGCGGCGCAGCCTGTATTGGGGCTAGGGGCGTCCGCTATCAGCGAATCCATGAGCAGTCTTGAAGCGCGGCTGGGTGTTCGCCTCTGCGAGCGAGGCAGGGCAGGGTTCCGGCTGACCGAGGACGGGAGAGCCGTGTTCGATGCCGCGCAACGGCTTCTTTCCGGCGTCGAGGAATTTTGTCTGGATGTTTCCTCGTTGGCCCAGACATTGAAGGGTGAACTACGGTTGGGGCTGATTGACAGCACCTTGACAAATCAATCCTCGCCGCTTAAGACGGCCATTCAGAAATTTAGTCGCCGATCTGATCAACTGCGCATTCATATTGAGATAAACCCACCCTTTACGCTGGAGCAAGATGTGTTGGAAGGGCGGCTGCACCTGGCCGTTGCGCCGTCGCCCCAACGTATTCGGGGTCTGGATTATCTCCAGCTAATGCATGAAGAACATGGTCTGTTCTGTGGTCAAGAACATCTATTGTTCGAGTCTAGTGGATTAACGTTAGAAGACATTCAACAATGTCGGGTTATTTCGCGTGGTTACCTTCATGGGCGGGATTTAAAACTGGTGAAAGCGAAATCGGCCGAGGCGGTCGCAGACAATGTCGAAGCGAGGTTGATGCTTTTGCTGACGGGTGAATACATAGGTTTTCTCCCGTGTCATTTTGCCGATAAATGGGTAGGTACTGGCCACCTGAGGCGCTTATTACCTGACAAGATCGGATATAGCGTTCCTTTCTATCTCATCAGGCGTTCTGGGGATTCCCGATTGCGTTCATTGTCGGTATTCGTTCAAGACGTATTTGACTCCCTGCCCGACGCGAAGAAACCGACAAACTCCTTCCGAAAACCCACATGAATATGCCCTGATTTCTGAAGTATTGACACGCGTGAACCGGTAATCTTCCCATAAAACAGCAGTGCTAAAAATGAGGGGATTACCGGGCGGCTTTACTCTTCCAGGTCGGTTTGATTGATAAAGTCCACCAATAGGCTTTCCGCCGCCGCCCCCTGGATTTATTGCGCATGTGGCATACGAAAATTGAAACGTGGATTCTGGAACAGGCCAAGGTGGAGATACCCGCCAAGCAGGAAGGGAAAATCAGACCCCTGGCACGAAAGACACGTACCGCCGCTTGATACTTGAAACGCTACGCTATACAATTTTGCTATGATAAAGACATTTCGGCACAAAGGGCTGCAAGCCTTTTTCAACACGGGCACCAAGAAAGGCATACCGCCGCACCACGCGCGGCGATTAAACCGGCAATTAGCGCGTCTTGATCTTGCCAAAGATGCCGACGATATGGACGCGCCAGGATGGCGTTTACATGCCTTGGAAGGCGAGTTGGCCGGGCATTATTCGGTAATGGTTAATGGAAATTGGCGGATGACGTTTATGTTTGATGATGGCGATGCCGTGCTGGTGGACTATCAGGATTATCACTAAAAGGATTTTTATGACTCGACAATTTAACCCGCCGCACCCTGGTGAAACTTTGCGGGAAGATATTTTGCCTGCACTGGGGTTGACGGTGACTCAAGCTGCCGCACAGCTCAATGTGACACGCGCCGCATTGTCGCGTGTACTTAATGGACGCGCTGCCATTTCCCCAGAGATGGCGCTACGCCTGGAGGGCTGGTTAGGCGTAAAGCATGGGGGCCGTGCCGACTTATGGATAGCACAGCAAGCAGCTTACGATTTATGGAAGGCACGGGAGGCAGGAGCGCCCAAGGTGCAACGAGCGCCTGTTATGCATGACCTAGCCGCCGCCTGACGATATCGCGCAAACCGTCTTACGCCGCGCCTAGCTCGACGGAGCGAAAACCGGGCACCTTCCCCGGCTGGCGTGGCACCTGATTATTGAAGGGGCTTGGAAGGTGTGCGAATGGAAAATAAAAGACGGCCACGCTGGAAAAAGTGGTGCTTAATGCCTGAAGTCGCAGCATGGGAGGCCGTGGCCTTATCGATGGATATCGAGCCTGAACAGGTTAATTTTGATGAAAGCGAATCGTACTATGATGGCAATCCATTTGACGAAGGTATCAAGGACTTTCATTTCCACGATTTGCGGCACACGTGGGCCAGCTGGCACGTTCAATCAGGGACACCGCTTTTTGTGTTGAAAGAGCTGGGCGGTTGGGAGAATATTGAGATGGTAAAAAAGTACGCTCATCTCAATGCAGGGCACCTGGCCGAGCACGTAAACGTGGTCACGTTTTGGTCACAGCAGCAAGCACAAAAGCAAAGAGCCGCTGGCTAGAGCGACTCTAAGTTACTGATACTGCTTTGTATCTTTGGCTCCCCGACCTGGGCTCGAACCAGGGACCTGCGGATTAACAGTCCGAATCGCGGATACGGCGGAAAACCGCATATATATTGACGTTGAGCGCTCTGGTGCTCACATAAACGATAGTCTAACGCCCTAAATTCCTCCTATGAGCATAATTTTCGTTCTACTGTATATGTGAGATTTTTAAGCGCTGATTTTCAACACGTTGGCGGTCGCCGTTTCTGACCATCTTGCTTTGATGTAGGTTTCTGTGGTTGCCTTGTTCGCGTGGCCGCAAAGCAATTGTATACGCTCAATCGGGACGCCGGATAGCCACATGTCGGTGGCGCCTTTGCCTTTCAAATCTCGGAAACCGAATGATGGCATGCCGGCCATATCCGCGATGTTTTTGCGAGCCTTGGCCTGCGCTCGTTTGAGCATCGAGCTTATGCCGTCGTACGTATAGTGTTTGCCCTCCCGAGTATGGATGAGGGGGCGCAACGGTACGGGATCCACGCCGGTTGCCTGTTCGACGATCTGCTGGAACTGGGCGGCCAAGCCAATATCGAGCACCTTCCCCGTCTTGCTTTGTTTCACGCGCAGCACCTTGCTGTCGCCCTTGACCTTGATATTTGAAGGCGTCCACGCCAGTACGTCCACCTCCGGACGTTGCAGGGTTCGGTAAACCAGTTCCATCATAAGCTTGACCATGGCCGGCGCCACACTATAGACCGCCTGATACTCGGCATCGGTTACATACCTCTGGCGTTTCGTTTCCGGATTACGCTGGACGCCGCTTGCGCGCATGCATGGGTTGACCTTCATATGCGTCTTGCCGGTACGGATCAGCCAGGATAGGCACGACGATAGACAGGCACGCTCACGGTTGGCGCGGACAGCTCGTTCCGCTTTGCGGCCTTCATCCAGATAGGTCTGAACATCATTGGGCGTAATATCCTCCGGTAGCATCGTGTCGAAAAAAACCTTCAATTCTTCGACATCCTTTTTGTAGCCGTCTACCGTGCGCTTGGCCAAATCGCGGGACTTTACGCGCGCTTCGCAATCGACAATAAACATTCCCAGCCAGTATCCGGTTGTTCCGTACACACCTTTGGGATCGTTATAGAGCGCGGCACGCACTTTCGCCGCATTGATATCGGTACCGACATCTTCCCATTTCCCGTTACGATGCCGGTACCAAAATTTACTATATCGATATGACAGCCGTGTGCCGGCCATTCCCAGCGGATCACCGTCCTTGCGTTTGCGTCCCATGATCTTTCCTGTTGGCCCACCGTTCTCGTATGGAGGCTATATTAGGCCCTTGGCGTGCCGATTCGGCATTATCGAATCTACCGGAACCTAGGACCCGTTCAAATTCGGATCTAGCTACTAGTGTAGTGTTGCACTATTAAGGGAACTTATTTTCATGGGGCCACTCCAATCTAAAATACACAGAGAACGGAGCCCCCAATGCGCGTCGCACCTAAGATTATGCTGACTGAAGAGGAACGTTGCGAGTTATCGAAGCGGGTGCGCTCCAGGCTGACCAGCGTGCGGGCGGTGCAGCGTGC
>SCRC01000022.1 GCA_004297945.1 Candidimonas sp.
TACAAAAATGTGGCCATCGTTCATGTAGACGGCAGCCCTTGTGGCTGCCAATTCTGCCCAGATAGAGATACCTTTCCGGTATGTGAGTTGCCACAGATGCGTGTCGGGGGTATAGTGCGCAAGTCTTTTTTACGGGAGATCCCTTGTGGATAGTGATTCGGGTAGTAGTCGATCTTGCATCGGCAGCTGACGAGGTTTCCATAAGCTCCTCTGCCGCTGCCCTTGTTTCAGGCGGATAGCGGCATCGATGGGCCATTCGGCTTCATTGATTTCTTCTTTTCCCCTTATTTCTTGTTTGCCGTGATGCGCTCGCGGACGATGTGTTATTGCCCTGGTCTGATCCTGGCCGGCGATGAGCGCTTTGTCCCTGGCCGCGCACGGTAGTGTTGGACCTGAGATTGTGGCCTATACCCATGCTCGGCCAGTAGGGAAGAATAATGAATTTAAATTTTCTCAAGCAGCGCCTGCTGGCGCTGGCCAATAAGGGTTTGCCGGCCCGGCAGTTTCGCCGCCTGGCTTTTCTGGATTTTTTGCGCGGCTCGGCCGTGGGCGAAAAGGTGCCTGATCGCCTGTCTGCTTATCTGATCCAAATGTCGCGGGCTACGCCTGATGCCGTATTAAGCGATCTGGAGTCGCACCAGGACGGCTTGAGCCAGGCTCAGGCCGATGCAAAGCGCGAAGAGCTCGGTCCGAACGAAATCGCGCACGAAAAGCCCATGTCCTGGTGGGAACATTTGTGGTTGTGTTATCGCAATCCATTCAATTTGCTCTTGACAGTGCTGGCCCTGATTTCGTTCCTGACCGCTGACATGAAAGGCACTACAGTCATTGGTACCATGGTGGTGGTGTCTACCTTGCTGCGGTTTGTACAGGAAAAGCGTTCCAACACGGCGGCCGAAAAACTCAAAGAGATGGTCAGCAATACCGCCACTGTTTTGCGCCGCGACTCGGCCCAAACGGCGGCCGTCGAGGCCGAACAGTTTTTTGGGGTGCGCCTGCACCCTCGCAATCCGCGCAAGACCGAGTTGCCCATAAAAATGCTGGTGCCCGGCGATATGGTGCTCTTGTCGGCTGGAGATATGGTGCCTGCCGACTTGCGCATATTCGGCGCCAAGGATTTGTTTGTCAGCCAGTCGGCCCTGACGGGCGAGTCCTTGCCGGTTGAAAAATTCGCCCAGCAAAGCGATGCCTCGGTGAGCAATCCGCTGGAGCTTGAGAACCTGTGTTTTATGGGCAGCACGGTGATAAGTGGGTCGGCCATATCGATGGTTATCAGTACGGCCAATCAGACGTATTTCGGCGCTCTGGCCGAACGGGTGACGGCGGCCGATCATGAGCCCACCCAGTTTCAGTCGGGCGTGAACAAAGTCAGTTGGTTGCTGATTCGTTTCATGTCGATCATGACCCCGCTGGTTTTGTTGCTTAATGGCTTTACCAAGGGCGATTGGGTCGAAGCCGCCTTGTTTGCCTTATCGATTGCAGTGGGCTTGACACCGGAAATGCTGCCCATGATCGTGACCTCGACCCTGGCCAAGGGGGCGGTGGCGCTGTCGCGCAAGAAGGTGATTGTGAAACGTCTGGAGGCGATCCAGAATTTTGGCGCCATGGATATACTGTGCACCGATAAAACGGGCACCTTGACTCAAGATCGGATTGTGCTGGAGCGGCACACCGATATCTTCGGCCAGCCCGATGACCAGGTGCTGGAGATGGCGTATTTGAACAGCTACTACCAGACGGGTCTTAAAAACCTGCTGGATGTGGCCGTGCTTGATCATGCCGAGCTGCGCCAGGAATTGAATCTGGCGCATAATTTTCGCAAGGTCGATGAGATACCCTTCGACTTCGTGCGTCGCCGCATGTCGGTGGTGGTGAGCGAGCGTGAAGACCATCACGAGCTTATTTGCAAGGGTGCCCTGGAGGAAGTGCTGGCGGCCTGCACTCATGTGCGCAATGGCGGCCAGATCGAGCCTTTGAACCTTGAATGGCTGGAAAATATCCGTCAGATCACGACCAAGCTGAATCTGGAGGGTTTGCGTGTGATGGCGGTGGCCAGCAAGGATCTGCCTCCGACGCGATCCGTGTATGGTGTGGCCGATGAGGCCGACCTGACCTTGATGGGATACATGGCGTTTCTGGATCCTCCCAAAGAAACCACGCGCCCGGCCTTGCAGGCTCTGAAGAATAGCGGCATCGAGGTTAAGGTTTTGACTGGCGACAATGAGCTGGTCACACTGAAAGTATGCAAAGAAGTGGGCCTGGATGTCAAAGGAGTGCTGCTGGGCGGCGCCATCGATGAGTTCAATGATGAACAGTTAATGAAGGCCGCCGCCAACGCGACGATTTTCGCCAAGCTCTCGCCCGCTCAGAAGGAACGCATCGTGCGGGTATTGCGCAGCCACGGCCATGTGGTGGGGTTCATGGGCGATGGCATTAACGACGCGACAGCGCTGCGCGCCGCCGATATCGGCATCTCGGTGGACTCGGCCGTGGATATCGCCAAGGAAGCTGCCGATATCATCTTGCTTGAAAAGAGTCTGATGGTGCTTGAAGAGGGCGTAATCGAAGGCCGCAAGACCTTTGCCAATATGCTCAAGTACATCAAGATGACGGCCAGCTCGAATTTTGGCAACGTATTTTCGGTGCTGGTAGCCAGTGCCTTTTTGCCATTCCTGCCCATGCTGCCCATTCATTTGCTGGTGCAGAACCTGTTGTACGATATCTCGCAGATCGTCATCCCTTTTGATAATGTCGATCAAGAGCTATTGACCAAACCGCAGAAGTGGAACGCCGAGGCCCTGGGCCGCTTCATGATATTTTTTGGTCCGTTGAGTTCCATCTTCGACATTGCCACGTTTGCGCTCATGTGGTTTATCTTTGCCGCCAACTCGCCCGAGCATCAAACCTTGTTCCAATCAGGCTGGTTTGTTGAAGGGTTGCTGACGCAAACGCTGGTGGTGCATATGCTGCGCACACGCAAAGTCCCATTCATCCAAAGCTGGGCCTCGTGGCCGCTGCTTGCAATGACGGTTTTGATTGCTGCCGTGGGCATTTTTCTGCCCATGGGACCGCTGGCCAATTATTTCAAGCTACAGGCGCTGCCGCTGAGCTATTTTCCATGGATGCTGTTGATTTTGCTGGGCTATATGGGGTTGGTGCAGATTATGAAGAGTGTGTACGACCGGCGTTACGGATGGCAGTAGGGATGTTGTATTATCAGGATTGACTACTTTGATTTGAACGGTTCGCAGATCGAACCATCGGGCCATGTCCATACTTGAATCACACGTTCCTGATCCATTGATTTTCTCGCCGGAACAAGGCAAGCCGCAGCAATTGTTTGTGCTTTTGCATGGCGAAGCGGCCAGTCCGCAGCAGTTGCTGCCATTGGCTCAAGCCATAAAAAAAGTGTTTGTCAATGCCTTGATTGTTCTGCCTTACGGGTCGGTGCGTTTGGGCGACAATGCCTATTATTGGTTTGATCCCGAGCATTTAAACGAAGCCAATCTTGCGCCGCGCGTGGCGCAGGCCTTGCCCGATCTGGCGTCGCAAATTAGACAGCTTCGGGCGCAATACGGTTTGTCCAGCGAACAAACCGCATTGGCCGGTTTCTCTTATGGAGCAACCATGGTGCTCGAGGCGTGCACGCAACATGCTGACCTGGCCGGACGGGTATTGGCCTTTTCAGGGCGCTATGCCAGCCTGCCCGAAATGGCTCCGGCAGCCACTACCCTGCACCTTTTCCATGGCGCTGACGATACGCTGATTCCGCTCAGCCACGCCCGTGCTGCTCATGCCTGTCTGGCTGAGTTGCGCGGCGACGCTACCCTGGATATCGCCTCCACCATTGGTCACGAACTGCATGCGGCGCTAATCGACCAGGCCGTGTACAGATTGCAAACGTGCGTCCCCTTGCGGCGGTGGGAAGCTGCACTGGGAGAATTGACGGCCAAAGATCAAGCGTGTGATCAGGGCCATTTTGGTGGTGAACAGGCCGGCCGTCGAACATTGCATTGATGTTTTGTAGCGGCAGCCCTTGTGGCTGCCATTTTTTTGTAGCGGCAGCCCTTGTGGCTGCCATTCTCGACATGTGCCGGGTTATGGCAGCCACAAGGGCTGCCGCTACAAAAACGTGACCGCCATTGCAGTTATTTCCATTCAAATATCAAACGTACGGTTCCTGTGCTGCCGATATCTGCCTTACGTGACTGTGTCTGGCCTTTATAGGTAGCAAAAACGTCATATTTGCCAGCCGGCAAGCGCGCCAGAAAATAAGGCCCTTCAGAGGTTGCGTTCAATATATTGTTGTTCTGGCTGTCGCGTACAACGACCTGTACATCCGCCACGTAGTCTGAGTGGCCATCGCGGTTGCTGGCGAAGGTGAGCGCCAGTGGAAATTGCGCCATGGCCGCCTTGAAAGCCGTGGATTCGTCCAATCCCACGCCTCCGCTGACGTAGTCGGTTGATCCCTGATGCTGCAATGGAGGCAGTTCTGCATGAGCCTGAGTGTAGGCCAGCGCTGCGATAAGCAAGATAGCGGCGAACATGAATCGCGCGACAGCTTGCGATGCTGGTTTTGCCGTAGGTTGAATGACAGGCATTGAAGTAGCCGGTAAAGCGGCTTTCTGAACAGGCCGATGCGAGGTGTGGAAGTACATTGTTTTCTCCAGATTAGCGCTTGATGCCTATTCTAGACTCTTTGAGCAGTGTTTTCTGATTGGGGACCAACGTAATGGGTAATGGTAGGCACGTATAAGGGTGCCATTACAAATACGGGGCCGCCGCATTTTCCACCATAAACGGCCAGTCGTGGCGCTGGGTGGCCAGGCCTGCCGGGCTGTAGCTGATTTCGCTCAACAGGCTGCGGCCGTTGGCATGCACCGCAATAACCGTAGAGCAGCGTGTTCCGTAATTCGGGCTGACAATAAATGGGCTGCTTAATAAGCGTTCCCGTTCGCGTGGCAGGCCGGTATCGGGCAGGGCGTGGTCTTCCGCCTGCGTTGTGTCTTTCAATATATCGAATACAGTTGTCAGCGATTGTTCGAGTTGGTCTAGCGGAAACCGGTCAAGCGCCTGGCGCAGACGTTCAGCTTTAGGCCAGGGCGTATCAAGCAGATGGTTCGAGAGTACATGGCGGCCTGGCGCCAGCGGGCGGGCCGTTATGAGGGAATCGCGATTGCCTAAATAATAGGCTTGTCGCAAATCACCGACGATAAGGTTAAAGCCGTTATATGCTGTTGCGCTTGCCGCTATGCTTTGCGCATAGTGCTGTGGTGGCTGGTTTTGGGTCAGATAATCACCGGTCAGCTTGCCGCGCGAGGGCGCATTGGCCAGGATATGTCCTGGGTCGCGGTAATTGGTCAGCAATGCAAAACGCCCCTGTCGAGTAATGCCAAGCCAAGTGCCTCCGGCCTGGCAATCGATGCCGCCAATAATGTTCGGGTGTTTCTCCCAAGGGGCCGCAGGTATGCTGGGGCGTTGGTGGAATTCATCGCGGTTGGCCGCGATGAACAGCGGCCAGTCTGGATGGGTGCGAATCGCTATATAGGCAATGCACATGAAGAAGCGGCGCCATGCTAAAAAGATTCTCTTAGCTTACATCATGGCCAGGTTGGTTTCGCGTTCGACCAGTTGACGCAAGCGAACCGCGTCTCCAACCCGCGAGTAGCGTCCGCTGGAATTCAACAAGATGATGGCGACCTCACGGCGATCGATCTTGGTCAACATTACCAGACACTCGCCGGATTCATTGATGAAGCCGGTTTTCGATATCTGGATATCCCAGTTGGGGTTGCGAACCAGCTGGTTGGTATTGTTGTACAGCTGAAGACGGCGGCCGACGGGTACTTCGTAGTGATCGGCAGTTGTGAAGCGGTGGATCAGCGGCTGTTTGCTCGCTGCCACCAGAAGCTTGACAAGGTCGCGCGGAGTTGAGACGTTGGAGCTGGATAGCCCGGTGGGCTCGATGAAATGCGTATGGCGCATACCCAGCGCGCGCGCCTTGTCATTCATGGCGCGTACGAAGGCGGGCATACCTCCTGGATAATTTCGGGCCAGCGCATGAGCAGCGCGATTTTCAGAGGACATTAGCGCCAGATGCAGCATATCGGCGCGGCTAAGTACAGTGCCTACCGTCAGGCGTGAGCGCGAGTGCCGCAGATGATCGACATCGTCTTCGGTGATGGTCAGCTTATCGTTCAGAGGTTGATGTGCTTCGGCGATGATGATCGCCGTCATGAGTTTGGAAATCGAGGCAATAGGTCGAACTTCTTCGCTATTTTTTTGGTAAAGAACCGTAGAGTTTTCCATATCCTGCACATAAGCCACTTCAGACTGTAGCGCAGCGTGTTTGATCGGCGTTTCGGGATGAGAAGGGGCGTAGCGCTGTGCAGAGCTGCCCGGGCTGGATAACGCTACACGATGTATATGCGAAATGCGGGTGGCGATACGACGGCTGGAATGCCGTTTAGCGTGACGGGAAACGTGAAGCTTGTGTGGGGCGACTGTGCGGTGAGCGGCCTTTTTTGCCCTAATTTTGACTTTCTTTTTGGCGTGGGTCCGGACCTTCTTTTTGGTGTGATGTGTCGCGCTGCTGGCGTTGTTGTGAATGCTGCGGCTTGTGCTACCGTATGCATTGGCGTTCAGGCCAAATATGAGCGCCAGCATGGGCAGTAATGTCAGTAAGAAGGTTCGGTTCCAGATGTGTCGCATAGTCTGTAAGGTGGTAGATGACCGTGAGGTCGGATGTGCAAAATAATATCAGAACTAAAAGAAATTGCCAGTAATATTAGCTAGTTACATAAGTTATTTAATTTTAGTTTTAACTTCGAATGAAAACCTGGTGATTATTCAGCCTGTTTACTGTACTTAAAGACAGTAAATGTTGCAGTAAGGGCGAAACTGGCGTCGCCACATTCATTTCCGCTGGTCACGGCTTATTATTTTTGAGGCTCGATTTGTTTGCATACAGCGGCTGTGACGTCCGCTGTTGTTGCAGTGCCACCCAGGTCGCAGGTATGCAAAGCCCTGTTTGCCGTCACGTGTTCGATAGCCCGCATGATATGCTGCGCGGCCTTAATTTCACCCAAATGTTCCAGCATCATGACGACCGACCAGAAGGTTCCTATCGGGTTGGCTACGCCTTTGCCGATAAGGTCGAACGCCGAACCGTGTATGGGTTCGAACATAGATGGATAGCGGCGTTCAGGGTCGATATTGCCAGTGGGTGCTATACCCAGACTACCTGCCAGAGCGGCCGCCAGATCACTTAGAATATCGGCGTGCAAATTGGTGGCCACAATCGTGTCCAGCGTGGCAGGGCGATTTACCATGCGGGCTGTAGCCGCATCGACCAACTCTTTATCCCAGGCGACATTGGGAAATTCTTTCGAAATTTGCACTGCGATTTCATCCCACATCACCATGGCGTGGCGTTGGGCGTTGGACTTGGTGATGACCGTGAGCAATTTGCGTGGGCGCGTCTGCGCCAGCCCGAAGGCGAACCGCATGATGCGTTCGACGCCGGCGCGGGTCATGATGGATACGTCGGTGGCGGCTTCAATCGGATGGCCTTGATGCACGCGTCCGCCCACACCGGAGTATTCGCCTTCCGAGTTTTCTCGTACGATCACCCAGTCCAGGTCTTGCGCGGTGCAGCGTTTAAGCGGTGCGTCGATACCGGGCAGGATACGGGTAGGGCGGACATTGGCGTACTGGTCAAAGCCTTGGCAAATTTTCAGGCGCAGACCCCATAAGGTGATGTGGTCGGGTATATGCGGGTCACCGGCCGAGCCAAACAAGATTGCGTTCTTGTCGCGCAGGGCATCCAGACCTTTTTCCGGCATCATCACACCGTGTTGACGATAATAGTCGCCGCCCCAATCAAAGTTTTCGAATTCGAACGCAAACGAATCATTGGCTCTAGCCAGCGCCTCAAGAACTTGGCGGCCAGCGGGTATTACTTCTTTGCCTATGCCATCGCCGGGAATGGTTGCGATCCGATATGTTTTCATCAGGAGTCTTTGTATGAGATGAGAGAACGGTCAAAGTCGAATCTATAGAATAGATCTGGCCCGGAATAAAATAAGGTTGTCAGCACAGTGTTCTTGTGTTGTTGAATGGGCTCCAGTTCGGACTGACACTATGATTATGCTGTCCCGATCAATCACGAACTTGTTTACTCAACGGAATATTTTATGCCTTTTGACTCGCCGGCCACCGGCCTTTTCAGCGACGATGCCAATACTCAACGGTGCATTTGGTGCCAGGCAACCCCTGCGTACCAGCATTATCACGATCATGAATGGGGTTTTCCAGTGGTCGATGACCGGCGCTTGTTCGAGAAAATTTGCCTGGAAGGTTTCCAGGCAGGCCTTAGTTGGCTCACCATCCTTAACAAGCGCGAGGCGTTCCGGCTGGCGTTTGCCAATTTCGATATGGCCAAGATGGCCCGGTTTACCGAGTCGGATGTAGCTCGCTTGTTGAATGACGCGGGGATTGTGCGGCACAGAGGGAAAATTGCTTCGGCCATCAATAATGCAAAAAGGGCTTTGGAATTGCGTGATGAATTCGGCTCGCTTGCCGCCTTTCTATGGCGCTACGAGCCTTCACCCGACACCCGGCCCAAGCGGATTACGCACGAGGTCGTCATGGCCATGGCGACTTCGGCCGAATCCACCGCAATATCCAAAGATTTAAAGAAGCGTGGCTGGACTTTTGTGGGCCCCACCACCATGTATGCACTGATGCAGGCCATGGGCCTGGTGAACGATCATTTCGAGGGATGCAGCGCGCGTGGTGCAGCCCTGGCCGCGCGGAAAAATCTTCAAGTTCCGCAATGATTTTTATGGATGTTGTTGTAACGGCCGGCGGGCTTGTAGCGGCACCCCTTGTGGGTGCCATCTGTGCGCCAAGAAAAAATGGCAGCCACAAGGGCAGCCTCTACAAAGGCGTACCGCTATGCCGCGACCGTCATGCTGCGTTGTCCGCGCCTTGATCGATAAAGCAACAAGGCAACAATGCTGATGTTAAGCAGATTCCAGGCCATGCTGTTGACGAAGGCTGCGTGGTAGGAATAGGTTAAATCGTAAATGGCGCCCGAGAGCCAGCCGCCCAGGGCCAT
>SCRC01000023.1 GCA_004297945.1 Candidimonas sp.
GGCGCATGATCGAAAATCAGGAGAACGTGTTTTATTACATCACGGTGATGAATGAAAACTATCCGCAGCCCGGTTTCAACCCGGACGACGAGGACGGCATTCTTCGCGGCATGTACAAGTTCAAGTCGGTCGGTAAAGGCAAGCTGCGCGTGCAGTTGATGGGTTCGGGCACTATTTTGCGTGAAGTGCTGGCGGCACAGGAATTACTTGAAAACGATTGGGGCGTGGCCTCGGACTTGTGGAGCGTGACCAGCTTTACCGAATTGCGCCGCGATGGCCTGGACTGCGAGCGCCATTCCCTGCTCAATCCACAAGACACAAAGGCGCCCTTGCCCTATGTGACCAGGCAGTTGCAGCCCACCCAAGGCCCCATCGTGATATCCACCGACTATATCAAGGCCTATGGCGATCAGATTCGCGCTTACATACCTAAAGGGCGTACGCTCAAAGTGTTGGGCACCGATGGTTTCGGGCGCTCGGATTTCCGCTCCAAGCTGCGGGAGCATTTTGAAATAAATCGGCATTTCGTGGTGCTGGCGGCGTTGCGCGGCTTGGTCGATGATGGACAACTGCCCATTGCAAAAGTAGTCGAAGCCATCAAGAAATATGGCATCGACCCCAATAAAGCCAATCCGCATCACGCCTGAGGGGGGACAAACATGAGCAATATCATCGAGGTCAAGGTTCCGGATATTGGCGACTTCAGCGAGGTGGAGGTAATTGAATTGCTGGTGGCGTCAGGCGATACGATCAAGGCCGAGCAAAGCCTGATCACCGTCGAGTCCGACAAGGCATCCATGGAAATACCGTCGTCTGCGGCGGGCATCGTCAAATCGCTCAAGATCAAGGTGGGCGACAAGGTCAAGGAAGGTTCGGTCATTCTTGAGATGGACGCGGCGCAAGAAACTGCCGCGGCGCCAGCTCCCGCCGCGCCGGCCACAACTGCGCCTGCGCCGGCGCCTGAGGCGCCGTCACCCGCGCCAGCCAGTTCCGCGCCTGTTGCGCAGCCCGATCGTGCAAGTGCTGCGCCATTGGCTGGCCTGGCCTCGGCGCCGGTTGAGCGTCATTCGCCTACCAAAGCCTATGCCGATGCCAATGTGCCGGCACGTAATCTGCCGCATGCGTCGCCATCGGTGCGCAAGTTTGCGCGTGAGCTGGGCGTAGATCTGGGCGTTGTCATGGGAACGGGCGAGAAACACCGGATCACTCAGGACGATGTGCGTCTGTTTGTCAAACAGGCCTTGGCGGGCGGCGTGGGCACACTGGCTGCGGGCGGAGCCGTGGGGGGCTTGAATGTTCTAGGCTGGCCCAAGGTTGATTTTGCCAAATTCGGTCCTATCGAGGCCAAACCGCTTTCGCGTATTAAAAGAATCTCCGGCGCCAACTTGCATCGCAACTGGGTGATGATTCCCCATGTTACCAATAACGAGGTGGCCGATATCACCGACCTTGAAGCGTTGCGGGTGACACTGAATCAGGAAAACCAGAAATCCGGCATCAAGATCACGATGCTTGCCTTCCTGATCAAGGCCGTTGTCGCGGCGCTCAAGAAATTCCCCGAATTCAATGCGTCGCTCGACGGCGACAATCTGGTGCTTAAACAGTATTACCACGTTGGCTTTGCTGCTGACACGCCCAATGGCCTGGTGGTGCCGGTCATACGCGATGCCGACCGAAAGGGGGTTCTTGAAGTCGCCACCGAAACCTCGGAACTGGCCAGGCAGGCGCGCGATGGCAAATTATCGCCCGCCCAGATGCAGGGTGGATGTTTTTCGATTTCTTCTCTGGGCGGCATCGGAGGCACGTCGTTTACGCCGATTATCAATGCGCCCGAGGTGGCCATTTTGGGGGTTTCCCGTTCGTCTCATGCGCCTGTCTGGGATGGCCAGGCGTTCCAGCCGCGTCTCATGCTGCCCTTATCCCTATCGTATGATCATCGCGTCATCGATGGCGCATCGGCGGCGCGTTTTAACGCCTATCTGGCCGCATTGCTGGCTGATTTTCGTCGCATAGCTCTGTAGGAGGCTGCAATGAGTACACAAACTATTGCTGTGCCCGATATTGGTGATTTTTCCGAAGTCGAGGTGATCGAAATTCTGGTGGCGGTGGGCGATACGATTAAAGTAGAGCAAAGCCTGATTACAGTTGAATCCGACAAGGCCTCCATGGAAATTCCCGCCTCGCAGGGTGGCGTGGTGCGTTCCATTCTGCTGAAAGTGGGCGATAAAGTGGCCCAGGGCGCGCCCATACTGGAGGTGGAAACGCAGGCCGAGGCGGCGCCGGTAGACTCCGTCGCGGCGCCCGACGCAGCATCCACGGTATCCGCGCCAGCTGCGCCAGCCCCAAAGGCCTCCACAGAGGGTGCGGCAAGCTACAACGGCCCAAGCGATCTGGAATGCGACGTACTGGTGCTGGGTGCCGGGCCTGGCGGCTATTCGGCCGCATTTCGGGCGGCCGACCTGGGCTTGGCGGTCGTGTTGGTCGAGCGTTACGCCACGCTTGGAGGCGTATGCCTGAATGTCGGTTGCATCCCGTCAAAGGCCTTGCTGCATACGGCGGCGGTAGCCGACGAAGCCCGGGCGCTCGCGACGCATGGCGTGAGCTTCGGGCCACCCACCATCGACCTGGATGTGCTGCGCGGCTATAAAGATAAAGTGGTGGGCAAGCTCACCAGTGGTCTGGCCGGCATGGCGCGGGCACGCAAGATCAAAGTGATGACCGGAAACGGCCAGTTTGCAGGCCCCCATCACCTGACTGTGACCGCCGAAGGTGGCGCCGTGCAAACCGTGCAGTTCAAGTCGGCGATTATCGCGGCAGGCAGCCAGTCGGTGAAACTGCCATTCCTGCCGCAAGACAGCCGTGTCGTAGATTCCACCGGAGCTTTGCTGCTGGCCAGTTTGCCCAAAAAGATGCTGTTGGTGGGCGGGGGCATTATCGGCCTTGAAATGGGCACCGTCTACTCGTCATTGGGCGCGCGCCTGGATGTGGTCGAGATGCTGGACGGTTTGATGCAAGGGGCTGACCGCGACCTGGTCAAAGTGTGGGAGAAAATGAATGCCGGGCGCTTCGACCGTGTCATGCTGAAGACGAAAACCGTGGCGGCCGAGGCTCGGGAAGACGGCATCTGGGTCACTTTCGAGGGTGAGAATGCACCCAAAGAGCCACAACGCTACGATCTGGTGCTGCAAGCGGTAGGGCGTGCGCCCAACGGCAACAAGATTTCGGCTGATAAAGCGGGGGTGGTGGCAACAGACCGCGGTTTTATATCGGTCGATGCGCAAATGCGCACCAATGTGGCGCATATTTATGCCATTGGCGATATCGTCGGGCAGCCAATGCTGGCCCATAAAGCGGTTCACGAAGCTCATGTCGCCGCCGAAGTGATCGCCGGTCAGAAAAGTTACTTTGATGCGCGCGTGATTCCCTCTGTAGCCTATACCGACCCCGAAGTGGCCTGGGTGGGTGTCACGGAAGACGACGCCAAAAAGAACGGGATAGCGGTTGAAAAAGGCTTGTTCCCTTGGGCTGCGTCGGGCCGCGCCATTGCCAACGGACGCGACGAGGGGTTTACCAAGCTCCTGTTCGACGCTCAAACGCATTGCATCGTCGGTGGCGGTATAGTAGGCACCCATGCGGGCGATTTGATCAGCGAGGTTGCCCTGGCTATTGAAATGGGTGCCGACGCCGTAGATATCGGCAAAACCATACATCCTCATCCCACACTGGGTGAGTCCATCGGCATGGCGGCCGAAGTTGCCGAAGGAAGTTGCACCGATTTGCCCCCGGTGCGGCGCAAATAAACAACCGCAGTATGTTTCTGTCGCCGCGGTGGGTACTGTTTACAGGCTCACCGTTTTTTTTATAAAGCATTTATCATCATGTCTCTCGTTGTTCCTGGCAGTACCGCATCGTTGACGGAGTGGCTCGCGTATCTGGAGCGGCTCCATCATCAGCCGATCGAATTGGGGCTGGATCGTATTCGCGTCGTCGCCCAAAGGCTTGCATTGGCTCACCCTTTTGTAAAGATCACCGTAGGCGGCACCAATGGCAAAGGATCTACCTGCGCCATGCTTGAGGCCATTTTGCTGGCGGCGGGCTATCGCGTAGGCATGTACACGTCGCCCCACCTGATCGATTTTAATGAGCGCATACGTATCAATGGCGAGAATGCGAGCGATGCGCAAATTACCGAGCAGCTCGCCCGCATCGAGGTGGCGCGCGGCGAGGTGAGCCTGAGCTATTTTGAATACACCACCTTGGCTGCGTTGATGTTGTTTGAGCAAAGCGGGCTGGACGTGGCCGTTTTGGAAGTAGGCCTGGGCGGGCGGCTCGATGCGGTCAATCTGGTTGAAGCAGATTGCTCGATCATCACCAGCGTTGATATCGACCATACCGAGTGGCTGGGTGATACTCGTGAAAAAATCGGTTGGGAGAAGGCGCATATCTATCGGAGCGGCCGCCCTGCGATCTGTGCCGACCCGGTGCCCCCTGAAACTCTCCTTGCATATGCGAAGGAGATAGGCGCCGATTTGTGGCTGTTTGGTCACGATTTCAACTATTCGGGTGATCGCCAGCAATGGGCGTACGGCGGCCGTGGCCGGCGTCGCACCGGTTTGGCGTATCCGGCCTTGCGCGGTGCGAACCAGTTGCTCAATGCGTCGGCCGCTCTGGCTGCTCTTGAATCTTTGCGTGATCGCCTGGTGGTTCCCCAACAGGCCGTACGTTTAGGGTTGTCGCAGGCCTCGTTGCCGGGGCGTTTGCAGATTTTGCCGGGCAAGCCCACCGTCGTGCTTGATGTGGCGCATAATCCACATGCGGCCGCCGCACTGGCCCAGAATCTTGATGCCATGTCGTTTTATCCGTATACGCACGCCGTGGTGGGCATGTTGCGCGACAAGGACGTCAAGGGCGTCGTCGCCAAGCTCGTGCGCCGAGTCAATCACTGGTATTGCGCGGGTACCGAAGGTCCGCGGGGTCTGGAAGGCGCGCAACTGGCCGATATGGTGCGCGAGGTGCTCCCGCCGCCCGGCAAGAATCCTGTAATTGTGTCAAGTTTTATTAATCCGGTTCAAGCGTTTACCGAGGCTCGAAAACAGGCGGCTGGGGGTGATAGAATCCTCGTGTTTGGCTCATTTTCCACAGTGGGCCCGGTGCTTCGGGAAATCGGGCGCAAAATTCATTAATGTTATTAGCGCGGGCGCCGTCGGGCCTGTCAGATAAAGGTATTGCCCATGGGATTGTTTTCTCGCAACCAGCCGGAAACGGGCTCAGGCCGCTCCGCGCAGCGCTCTTCGTCTAGCGAAACTCTGGCTCGCGAGCTTCGCGGTCGTGCGCGTCGTCGCCTGATCGGAGCCTTGGCTCTGGTGCTCGCCGCGATTATTGTCGTGCCTATGGTGCTGAACACTTCACCCAGTCGCAATCCGGCCAGCACACCCGCAGTGGTGCCTGTCGCGGTTCCGCCTGCGCCAAGCAGTAGTTTGCCATCTGCGGCGATAGCCGGGCCTGAGCCAGGCAAGACAGGGGGGGTGGTTACCGACGCAACGAATGCCACCTCAGCGTCGGTCGATGCCTCGGCCAGCCCCGCTGGTGAAGCGCCAGCCTCCGATGCCGCCAAGCCTACTGTGCAGGCCATTGCGGCGCCTGAGGCCAAGCCAGAAAGCAAGCCCGAAAGCAAGCCCGAAAGCAAGCCCAGGGCTGTCGAGAAAAAAACTGAGCCCAAGCACGAAACCAAACCAAAAACAGTCGAACGCACTGATGATGGGGCAGTTGCCATTGCCTTGATGGAAGGTCGCACGCCAAACAAAACGGCGCCTGCTGCGGTTGAGCACGGCAATTATGTGTTGCAAATAGCCGCCTATACAACAGACAAAGACGCGCAGGCGCGTCGCGCACGCCTGGTTGCCGCGGGGGTTACTAACGCTTATGTAGAGTCCGGGATGGCGAACGGAAAAGCGACCTATCGCCTTCGGGTGGGCCCATTCCCGACACGCGAGGCGGCGCAGGCGGCGCAGGCCCGTTTGCGGGCACTGGGCTACGACAACGGCTTTATCTCCACTAAGTGACCAGTTTCGACTACATTGTGCTGGCCACACTGGGTGTGTCGGCGTTTCTTGGGCTTTTGCGAGGGCTGGTAAAAGAAATCCTTTCGCTGATTGCCTACATGGTGGCGTTTGTGTCTGCCATCTATTGGGGCCCGCAGGTAACCGGCTGGCTCGCGGCGTATATCGACAATGGGCTGTTGCGCACCGCTGCCGCTTATGGGGCGGTATTTATTGTGGTGCTCTTGCTGGTCGGCCTGGTTAACGTAACGTTGGGCACCTTGATCAGAAAAACCGGCCTGACGCCAGCCGATCATGGGTTGGGCGCTTTGTTTGGCCTGTTGCGCGGCCTGCTGATCGTGCTGGTTCTGGTGGCGTCGGCCGGGTATACCGAGCTGCCCAAAGAGCCGTGGTGGCGCGACGCACAGTTATCACATGCTGCAGTGCGTGGCGTACAGGAAATCAAATCGCTGTTGCCGTCTTCTCTGGCGTCATGGCTACCGTACTGATGAAGTCAACCGGAATTTAATATGTGTGGAATCGTTGGGGTTGCAGGGCGGGGGCCCGTCAATCAGTTGATATACGACAGCTTGCTGCTGTTGCAGCATCGTGGTCAGGACGCGGCTGGCATTGCAACCTCGTCGGACAGTTTCTTCAATATGTACAAGGCGCATGGCTTGGTGCGCGATGTGTTTCGCACTCGCAATATGCGCGCCTTGCGTGGGGTCAGCGGGCTCGGTCAGGTGCGTTACCCGACTGCAGGCTCCAGTGTTAGCGTCGACGAAGCACAGCCTTTTTATGTGAATGCTCCGTTTGGCGTGACGTTTGTGCATAACGGCAACCTCACAAACTGGCGCGAATTGCGTGAAGAGCTGTTCAGGATAGACCGTCGCCATATCAATACCAATTCCGATTCTGAAGTTTTGCTCAATGTTTTCGCTCACGAGTTGCAGTTGGCAGCAAACGGCGTATCGCTCGATGAAAACGCTATCTTTGCGGCGGTGACAAAGGTTCATCGGCGCGCCAAAGGTGCCTATGCAGTGATTGCGCAAATTGCCAACTATGGCATGCTGGGGTTTCGCGACCCATTCGGGATTCGTCCCTTGTGCCTGGGTTCAATGGAAACCGACGGCAAGACCGAATGGATGCTTGCCTCCGAGTCGGTGGCGTTGACGGGTTGCGGGTTTACCTTTGTTCGCGATGTCGAGCCGGGTGAAGCGGTCTGGATCGATCTGGACGGCAAGCTTGACAGTCGCCAATGTGCGACTAATCCCGTGCATACGCCATGCGTGTTCGAGTACGTGTATTTCGCCCGCCCCGATTCGTTGATGAATGGGGTATCGGTGTACGACGCACGTTTGAACATGGGTGAATATCTAGCCGATAACGTGTCCAAGGCACTGCGTCTGGGCGAAATTGATGTCGTCATGCCGATTCCCGATTCGTCTCGCCCCGCAGCGATGCAGTTGGCAGCGCGGCTGGGTTTGAATTATCGCGAAGGCTTCATCAAGAATCGTTATGTGGGCCGCACCTTCATCATGCCCGGCCAGGCGGTGCGCAAAAAGTCGGTGCGCCAGAAGCTGAGCGCCATCGATATGGAGTTCAAGGGCAAGAATGTTTTGCTGGTCGATGATTCCATTGTGCGCGGCACGACCAGCCGCGAGATCGTCGATATGGCGCGCGCGGCGGGAGCGCATAAGGTTTTCTTTGCTTCGGCCGCGCCGCCGGTGCGCTTTCCAAATGTCTACGGGATCGATATGCCCACGCAATCCGAGCTGATCGCCACGGGCCGTGATACGGAGCAGATTGCGCACGAAATTGGTTCTGACGCG
The DNA here is from genome assembly GCA_004297945.1 of Candidimonas sp. Taxonomy (GTDB): domain Bacteria; phylum Pseudomonadota; class Gammaproteobacteria; order Burkholderiales; family Burkholderiaceae_B; genus Paralcaligenes. The sequence goes on from SCRC01000023.1 coordinate 7,871, forward strand.
CTGGTTTATCAAGATTTGCACGACCTGGAACAGTCTATACGCGACTTGAATCCGAACCTGATGCAGTTTGAATCGTCTTGCTTCAATGGCCGTTATATCACGGGCGATATCGACACCGCGTATCTGGAGCGTCTAAGCCAAACCCGTGGCGCCGCCAATGCAGCCGCCAACGATGACGACGATGCGTAGGGTTGCGCTAGATTGTATTTTCCCGCCCTGTAGCGCCACCCCTTGTGGGTGGCATTCTTTTCATATCACCTATCTTGCCTAGAACCTTCCCCTAAGGCATTTTCGGTTGAAGTGTTTACGGAACTGAACGAGTTTCGCGTCGCTATTTTTTTGATCCGTTTGGAGTGAAATCATCGCTTAGGGGTTAGGTCATTATCTCTATTAACACGCCGCAGGGCGAGGGGTGGGTACCGATCCGGTCCGTCCAGCGGTCGTGGCGCGTCGCGCCCCGACTGCCCGGGTCTGCCTCGTCCAGGCGGGCGTCGGGCGAACTCACTACGCCT
>SCRC01000024.1 GCA_004297945.1 Candidimonas sp.
GCTGCCATCGCCCCCTCAAGACGTATTTGTCTTGTTCAGCAATTCCTTGAGCATTCCCAGACGTTGCCTCGGGCTTAGCGCCTGCATGGCGGGATCTTCTTGCAGCTTCATCTCGCCCAGGCCCATTTCTTCGATAAATCGTGAAGGCTCACGCACCACATCTTCACGCGCCCGGCGTCGCTTTTTACACCAGGTCAGATGCAAGCTGCGTTGCGCACGCGTGATGCCCACGTACATCAAACGCCGTTCTTCCTGAATGCGCTGTGCTAGCGACTCGGCCGCCCTGGCGGGATCGCCGTCTTCCTCGTCGCGACCCATATGCGGCAACAAGCCCTCTTCCACTCCGGCAATATAAACATGCGGATATTCGAGGCCTTTGGACGCATGCATCGTCGACAGCTTGACGGCATCAGGATCCTCGTCGTCGCTGCGCTCGAGCATCGTAACCAGGGCCACGTGCTGCACCAGCTCAAGCAGGCTCAAACCATCTTCATCGGCCTTGCGCTTGAGCCAGCCAAGCAGCTCCAGCACGTTCTGCCAGCGCGTCTGCGCGGGCCGTTCTTCCAGGGTGTCGTACAAATGACGTTCGTACTGGATCGCACCCAGCAGATCGTCCAAAATAGGGCCGGCCGCCTCGGCAGGTTTTGCCGCCTGCGCGGCCACATTAGTCTGGCCGCGACCGGCCCGCCACTGAATGCGTTGGATAAAGGCGCCAAACACCTGTAAAGGCTCCAATTGCTTGGCGCCCAAACGCTCTGTCGTGCCAATTTCAAACAACGCCGTAAACAAAGAGGTCTGCCGTTCTGCGGCAAACTGCCCCAACGTCTGCAAGGTAGCCTGGCCAATTCCGCGCCGCGGCGTCGTCACGGCGCGAATGAACGCCGGATCGTCATCGTCGTTGGCCACCAGGCGCAGATAGGCCAGAATGTCGCGGATCTCGGCCTTTTCAAAGAAACTCTGGCCACCCGAAATCGTGTAGGGAATCCGCAGATTTCGCAGTGCCTGTTCCAGCGCACGCGCCTGGTGGTTGCTGCGATACAGCACCGCAAAATCGCGCCATTGGGCATGCCGTTCAAAACGCGCGGCCGAAATGCGCACGGCGATCGACTCGGCCTCGGTCTCTTCGTTGTCCATAGACGTTACTTGTATCGGTTCGCCCACACCCAGATCGGACCACAGCTTCTTGCCAAAAAGATTCGGATTCTTGCTGATGACCTGATTGGCAGCCGATAAAATCCGCTGCACGGAGCGGTAATTCTGTTCCAGCTTGATGATTTTAAGTACCGGGTAATCGGTGGTGAGTTTAGCCAGATTTTCGACGGTGGCGCCGCGCCATGCGTAAATGGCCTGATCATCGTCGCCCACGGCCGTAAACATGGCGCGCTGGCCGCTTAAGCACTGAACCAGCCGATACTGGCACAAATTCGTGTCTTGGTATTCGTCTACCAGCAGATACTGGACACGCGCCTGCCAGCGCTCGCGCACTTGGGAATTTTCGGCCAGCAACAGCGCCGGCAAGCGAATCAGATCATCAAAATCCACTGACTGATAAGCCGCCAGGGTCGCGTTGTAACTCCGATAGATATTGGCGGCTTCGATCTCGCCCGGGGTCAACGCCGCCCGCGCGGCGGCGTCCGGATCCATGAGCGCGTTCTTCCACAACGAAATCGTTTGCTGCACCGCGCGCAATCGCCCCTTGTCGGTGGTGGCCAGCATATCCTGGATGATCGCCAGTGCATCGTGAGCGTCGAGAATGGAAAACTGCGGCTTCAGGCCCAAGTGCCTGGCCTCTTCGCGCAGAAAACGCACGCCCAGCGAATGAAACGTGCTTACTGTCAGGCCTTTGGCCAACTTACCGTCGACCAGGGTTTTAACCCGCTCGGCCATTTCGCGAGCGGCTTTGTTGGTGAAGGTCAGCGCCACGACATGCCGCCCCATATAACCACACTCGCGCAAGAGGTAGGCGATCTTTTGCGTGATTACTCGCGTCTTGCCGCTGCCCGCGCCGGCAAGCACCAGGCAGGGGCCGTTCAAATACAGCACCGCTTCGCGTTGTACCGCATTCAAATCCGTAGCGAGCGTATGACCAGGAGACATGTTGGTTAAATTTCCAGAGGATCCACTTCCAGCTGATAACGCACGCGCGCTTTTGCAGCGAGGGCTGGCAAAGCGGCCGACCACTGCGTCAAAAAAGCCTGCAAGACTGGGCGGTGGGGGCTTTCAACCAGCAATTGGGCACGCTCGATATTGGCGACACGCACCACGCGCAAAGGCACTGGATCGTAGAGCGTCAAGCCCGAGGCGTCGGCACCGGCCTGCTCTTGGAGCAACACACGGGCTTGCGCCAGAAATGCCAACGCCAGATTCAGCTCGCGCGCCTCGGCCGTCAGCAAAGCCTGAAAGGCGTAGGGCGGCAAACCTATTGACTCGCGCTCGGCCAAACTGTATTGGGCAAACCCCGCATAGTCGTGCTGCAGCAAAGCCTGATAGACAGGCTGCTCAGGATAGTCGGTTTGAATGATCACCTGGCCGCCCTGGACATGACGGCCGGCACGGCCCGCCACTTGCATCAGTTGTGCAAACAAACGCTCCGGCGCCCGGAAATCCTGCGCAAACAGCATGGCATCGGCATTCAATACCCCGACCAGACCCAGATTGGCAAAGTCGTGGCCCTTGGCAACCATTTGGGTACCTACCAGCAGATCAAATTCTCCGGCATGCACACGAGCAAACAGAGCCGCCGCACTGCCCTTGAGACGCGTGCTGTCGGCGTCGATGCGGGCTATCCGCGCCTTTGGAAACCATTGGGCCAAGTGCTCTTCGACTCGTTGCGTGCCACGCCCCATGGGGTGCAAATCCTGGTCGCCGCATTCAGGGCACCCCCGCGGCGCCTGTTCCTGATAGCCACAATGATGACACTGCAAACGATAGGTGCGCCCCCCTGCGCGATGCAGCACCGTGTATGCGCTGCACCGCGGGCACTGGCTGACCCAACCGCAAGAGCCACAATTCAGAACCGGCGCATAGCCGCGCCGATTCAAGAAAACCAACGCCTGCTCACCACGCTCAAGACGCTGGCCAATGGCCTCGAGCAATTGTGGTGAAAAGCCTTGCTGCAAGGGCAGCCGGCGAGTATCGACCAGCTTGACCTCAGGCAAATCGACGGGGCGAGCGCGTTGCGGCAGGGACAGTTTCAGGTAATGGCCGCGTTGCGCGTGATGCCAGGACTCCAGCGATGGCGTGGCCGACCCCAGTATGACCGGGACCTGCCTATCGTGTGCGCGCCAGACAGCCAGATCGCGCGCCGAATACCGCAAGCCATCTTGTTGTTTGTACGAAGCATCGTGCTCCTCGTCGACGATAATCAACCCGAGCTTGGGCATAGGAGTAAAGATCGCCAGACGGGTGCCCAGCAAGACCTGAGCCTGGCCGCGCTGGACGCTGAGCCAGGCACGCAAACGCTCGCCTTCAGCCAAGCCGCTATGCAAAACGGCCAAAGCGTCGACGCCGGCCAGCACTTCCAGGCGGGCACGCAGAGAATGCTCGAGTTGCGGGGTCAAATTGATTTCGGGCACCATGAGCAAAACCTGCAGGCCCTGCGCCAATATTGCCTGCGCCGCATGCATATAGACTTCGGTCTTGCCGCTACCTGTTACTCCGTGCAGCAGCAGCGTCCGGTAGCCCTGCTGCTGGTTGATGATGCGCACGGCATCCGCTTGCTGCTCGTTCAAGGATGGAATGTGATCGGCCGCGATCGCCTCTACCGCCGGCGCCACGCGTTTATCTATGCGGCACACCGGCCCGCCAGCCGCACGCTTGCCTTGATAGGCCGTTACTTTGCGCAGGCCTGCCGGCAGGGCAGGCAGCATAACTTCCCCCAACGGCCGTTGGTAATACTGAGCGGCAAATTTGGCCAATCGTATCCAGTCGGCAGGCAGCGGCGGCAAGTCATCCAGTACCTGTGCAATGGTTTTCACCCGACCCGCGTCAATGATGGGCTCCACCGGCGTGTCAACCACGATCCCAACCATGTTGCGACGCCCAAACGACACGATTACCCGAGTACCGATGGCCACCGGACGATCGGAACAATAGTCAAACAGGCCCGGCAGAGGGACATCGAGCGCCACGCGCAACCAACACACTTTGGCGGCGCCGACTTCCAGAGCATCGGGCTCGTGCTCGTTTAGTTTCATGCCGAAGCGCCAAACTTAAAGTGATTTGTTAGATAAAGCGTGGAGCGCTTGCAAATACGCCATCCTTTATATTGAGACCCAAGCCTGTGGATAACTTTGTGGAGAATCGGAGCGGTTATTTTTAAAAAGTCAATCACTGTAAACATCAAGCCCAGTCAAAAATAAGTAAAAAAGACAATTTATGCATACAAAACAGTTACTTACGTGCTCAAGCAAAAAAGTAACTAACGAGCCACAGCGATTTGTGCAGAGCAATAAAACCATGTGCACAACCTTTGGATCCGTTACCCACAATAGTTGTCAAAACAGGCTGTTATAGCGGTGCTGAGCTTTTGGACACGCTGTAGCGGTGGACTTCATCGGCCAAAATCGACACGGCCTCGGGCGGCGTATAACGGGAAATGCCATGCCCCAAATTGAACACATGGCCGCCTCGCCCCACTGGCCCGAAATCGTCGATGACCCGACGCGCCTGGGCACGAATCGCCGCCTCGCCGCCAAACAGCGCCATCGGATCAAGGTTACCCTGAAACGCCACGCTATCGGCCGTGCGCTGACGTGCCCTGTTTAAATTGACTGTCCAGTCCAGCCCAACCGCATCGCAGCCGCAGGCGGCTATTTCTTCCAGCCATTGGCCGCCGCCTTTGGTGAAGACAATGACAGGCACGGCACGGCCCTCATGCCAACGGGTAAGGCTCTGTACCACTTGGCGGGTATAGGCCAATGAGAACTCCTGAAACAGGCCATCGGCAAGCACCCCGCCCCAGCTATCGAAAACCATCACCGCCTGGGCGCCGGCTTCAATCTGGGCATTAAGATACAGGCTGGTGGCACGTGCGTTGATATCGAGTATACGGTGCAGCAGGTCGGGCCGGCCGTACAGCATGCTTTTGACCAGCCGATAATCATCGCTTCCCTGCCCCTCGACCATGTAGCAACCTATGGTCCAGGGGCTGCCGGCAAAACCAATAAGAGGCGCCTTGCCGGCTAATTCGCGACGTATTAAGGCAAGCGCATCAAACACATACTGCAAGTGCGACATGTCGGGTACGGCCAGTTTGTTGACGTCGGTTTCGGTACGCAAGGGGCGGGCAAAGCGCGGGCCTTCTCCTTCCAGAAAGTCCAACCCGAGCCCCATGGCGTGAGGCACGGTCAGAATGTCGGAAAACAAGATGGCGGCATCAAGATCAAAACGCTGCAAAGGTTGCAACGTGACCTCGCAGGCCAGTTCCGGGTTTTGCGCCAACGCCATGAAGGAACCCGCCCTTGCCCGGGTCTGATTGTATTCGGGCAAATAACGGCCCGCCTGGCGCATCAGCCACAATGGGGTATACGGCACAGGTTCGCGCATAAGCGCGCGCAAGAAGATATCGTTTTTCAGAGTGGGCAAAGACACCGGCCATCCTTAATTAAAAGCAGGCCTGATTTTACCTGTCTGGCGCACGCAACGGGGGCGGCGATTCGCTGCGGTAAGGTGCGGCATCGATCTCGTGCTTGCGCATCAGCGCCCAGAAAGCACGCCGATGCTTTTGCGCCGCGCGCGCCGCCATGGCAATATTGCCCGAATGCCGTCCCAAAGCGGCAGTAATGTAGGCTCGCTCGAACCGTTCAACCACCTTGCTTTTTGCTGCGCGGAATGATTCTTTTGATGTCGCACAGCGTGAGGCCGTGGCAATGGCATAGGCCTCGAGTTCGTGCCCACTGCGACCCAATATCGATGCGCACAGCGCGTTTTCCTGCGGGGTCTCGCCCGGGCCGGCCGTGGGATAGGGGGCTTGCGATTCCCCTACGGCGCTTGAGCTTGTTAAGGGCTCGCGTACGGGATAACGGCGTTCGTCGAGCAGTTGTTCGATGCGCACCCGAAGCTCTTCGGCGCAGATTGGGTCGCGCACGAAATCGGCCAGGCCAAGTGTGTACAAATCGTTCAGGGCGGCTGCCTTCAACTGACGCACCAGGCCCATGACCGGTGTTTGCAAAACTGTTTGTGCGGCTTGCAAGGCAGTGCGGGCCCAGGCCAGATTAGACTCGGACACCGGTATCAGACATACGTCGTAACGGCGCAGCTGCATGGCCGCATCGGCCAACGTGCGACAGGGATCGATGCGGCGGGCCGCAACGGGCTGATCGTCGAGCGCCTGTATGTACAAGCGACCGCCCGCATGGCGGCCAATCCAGGAACGCGCCCATTCATATGCCTCGGGCGTATCCAGCACAGCGCAATCTAACCGCTCTCTCATGATCCTCTCCTTGTTTTAGCGTGATGAGACCGTTAGGCGCAAGAATAAGCAGAGATATCAGGCGCGGCAATTAGTGAATTCCACGTCTCGGAAAATACGTATATACGGTGAAGATAAAGCACGATATGGGGGCGATGGCACCCACAAGGGGTGCCGCTGCAAAACCTACCCGCCGCTAGTGTAGCGGCAGCCCTTGTGGCTGCGATTTGCCAAAGCCATGAAAAATGGCAGCTACAAAAAGAGATGGCACCCACAAGGGGTGCCTCTACAACAAAACGTGCCACTACCAATTAATGCGACTGGCGTCCCTGCCTGAATTTGCGCGCAGCGGCGGCTTGCGCGGCCAGCATGGCCAGTTCGGCCTCGACAACGGCGATATCGGCCTTGTCTTTGGTATTGCGCAAGGTGTCTTCGGCGCGATTGCGCGCCTCTAGCGCCTTGGCTTCGTCCAGATCGGTGGCGCGGATTGCCGTATCGGACAATACCGTCACTACCCCTGGCTGAACCTCAAGGATGCCACCCGCCACGAAGATGCTCTCTTCGCCTTTGTCGTCGGCGAGAACAATCTTGACGATGCCGTGCTTGATGCCCGAGATCAGCGGGGCGTGCCCAGGCAAGATACCCAACTCGCCGGACTCGCCGGGCAAAACGATAAACTTCGCCTCGCCGGAAAAAATTGTGCGTTCCGCACTGACAACGTCGACATGCAAGGTGGCCATGTGTAATCCTTATTGCAGTTTTTTGGCTTTCTCGAAGGCTTCGTCGATAGACCCAACCATATAAAACGCCTGCTCGGGCAGCGCGTCGCATTCACCGTCGACAATCATCTTGAAGCCGCGCAAGGTTTCCGCCAGCGGCACGAACTTACCCGGCGCACCGGTAAACACTTCGGCGACGTGGAAAGGCTGCGACAGGAAGCGCTGAATTTTACGAGCGCGGGCAACCGCCTGCTTATCGTCGGGCGAGAGTTCGTCCATGCCCAGAATGGCGATGATGTCGCGCAATTCTTTATAGCGCTGCAATGTTTGCTGTACGCCACGAGCTACGTTGTAGTGCTCTTCACCCACCACCTGCGGATCAAGCTGACGGCTGGTGGAGTCTAGTGGATCGACCGCAGGGTAAATACCCAGCGCGGCGATATCGCGCGACAACACAACGGTGGAATCCAGATGCTGGAAGGTCGTGGCGGGCGAAGGGTCGGTCAAGTCATCGGCTGGCACATAAACGGCCTGAATGGACGTGATGGAACCCGTCTTGGTCGAAGTGATGCGCTCTTGCAGCTTACCCATTTCTTCAGCCAGCGTGGGCTGATAACCCACGGCCGACGGCATACGGCCCAGCAGCGCCGACACTTCGGTCCCGGCCAGCGTATAACGATAAATATTATCGACAAAGAACAGAATGTCGCGCCCTTCGTCACGGAATTTCTCCGCCATGGTCAGGCCCGACAGGGCTACACGCAGACGGTTGCCCGGGGGTTCGTTCATTTGACCAAACACCATGGCGACTTTGGATTCGCTCAGGTTATCGAGCTTGATGACGCCGGCTTCAGCCATTTCGTGATAAAAGTCATTGCCTTCACGGGTGCGTTCACCCACGCCGGCAAACACCGACAAACCGCTATGCTGCTTGGCGATGTTGTTGATCAGTTCAAGCATATTGACGGTTTTACCGACGCCGGCGCCGCCAAACAGGCCAACCTTGCCGCCCTTGGCAAACGGACATACCAGATCGATCACCTTAATTCCGGTTTCGAGCAGTTCCAGCGAGGGCGAGAGTTCTTCAAAACGGGGCGCATGCTGGTGAATGGAACGAAGTTCGGTCGAATCAATCGGGCCGGCATCGTCGATAGGGCGGCCCAGCACATCCATGATCCGGCCCAAAGTACCCATACCTACCGGCACCGAAATCGGTGCGCCGGTATCGGTTACGGCCATCCCGCGGCGCAAGCCGTCGGACGAACCCATGGCAATTGTGCGTACGACGCCGTCGCCCAACTGTTGCTGCACTTCAAAGGTAAGCCCTTTTTCGGCAAACGCAGAACTCTCGTCAGCCAAGGTAAGAGCGGCGTAGATGTTGGGAATATGATCGCGGGGGAACTGAATGTCCACCACGGCGCCGATGCACTGAACGATGGTACCGTTACTCATGTCTAGTCCTTGCTATATGTCTTTGACGGGATGCTGCTGTTTTGAACGTTAAACAGCGGCAGCGCCGCCCACGATTTCTGAAATTTCTTTGGTAATGGCTGCCTGACGGGTTTTGTTGTAAACCAGTTGCAGATCGCCGATGACCTTCTTGGCGTTGTCCGACGCCGCCTTCATGGCAACCATGCGAGCAGATTGCTCGGAGGCCATGTTTTCCGCGACCGCCTGATACACCAGGCCTTCTACGTAACGCATCAACAACTGATCGATAACGCTTCTGGCATCGGGTTCGTACAGATAGTCCCAGCCGAATGTCGATTTCACGATGTTTTGCTCGTCTTCGCCGGTAACGCCCTCGGTCTGGAAGGGATCGACCAGCGCGCCAGGCAAGGGCAAGAGCCGAATAAAAACGGGATCCTGCTTCATGGTATTGACGAAACGATTTGTCGCAACATAAACCGCTTGGATCTTGCCTGCGACGAACGCATCGATTTGCACCTTAACGGCGCCAATCAGGCGCTCAATGCTGGGGGCATCGCCCAATTGCACTTCTTGCGACACCAGATTCGCATTGACACGCGACAAAAGCCCTGCACTTTTACTGCCCAGCGCCGTCACCTGGACCTTGATGCCTTGTTGCTCAAACTCGCGCATGCGCGCCAGCACCAGACGCATGATATTGGTATTCAAACCGCCGCACAGGCCTTTGTCGGTCGACACGACCACAATACCGACCGCGCCCAACTTGCCGGGTTCGATTGTATAAGGGTGGCGGTAATCGGGATGCGCCTGCATCAAATGTGCCGCGATCCCGCGTACTTTGGTCGCATAGGGACGGCCGGCACGCATTCTTTCCTGCGCTTTGCGCATTTTGGAAGCCGCCACCATCTCCATGGCTTTGGTGATCTTTCGCGTGTTTTGCACGCTCTTGATCTTGGTTCGAATTTCCTTGATTCCAGGCATTACATTTTCCTGTCAGGGCGGTGTTGTGGGAATGCGTTTGCAGCCCCACTTTACGTTCGGATAAGTGTAGCAACCGGCTACATCACCCTCGCCAGTCAACCTTAAAAGGCACCGTTCTTCTTGAACTCCTGAACAGCGCCAACCAATTCGGTCTCGTCGTCCTTGGACAGTTGTTTGGTGTCTTCGATACGTTTCAACATCGCTTCGTGCGTGGCCTTGAGGTTGTCCTTCAAGGCCTTTTCGAACGCCAGTACTCGCTCGACTTCGACGTCATCAAGGTAGCCGTTATTTACAGCAAATAAGGTAATGGCCAGTTCCCACACCTGCAAAGGCTGGTACTGCGGCTGCTTTAGCAGCTCAACCACGCGCTTGCCACGCTCGAGCTGACGACGCGTTGCATCGTCGAGGTCGGATGCAAACTGGGCAAACGCCGCCAATTCACGATACTGCGCCAAGTCGGTACGAATACCACCCGACAGCTTTTTGATAACCTTGGTTTGCGCCGAGCCACCGACACGCGATACCGAAATACCCGCGTTGATGGCAGGCCGCACGCCCGCGTTGAACAGGTCAGTTTCAAGAAAGATCTGGCCGTCGGTAATTGAAATGACATTGGTCGGAACGAAAGCCGATACGTCGCCGGCCTGAGTTTCGATAATCGGCAGCGCCGTCAGCGAACCCGTACGGCCTTTCACTTCACCTTTCGTGAATTTTTCTACATAATTGGCGTTGACGCGAGCGGCGCGCTCGAGCAAACGCGAGTGCAGGTAGAACACGTCGCCAGGATACGCTTCGCGGCCTGGAGGACGGCGCAGCAACAACGAAACCTGGCGATAGGCCCACGCTTGTTTAGTCAGATCGTCGTATACGATCAGGGCATCTTCACCGCGATCACGGAAATATTCGCCCATGGTGCAGCCCGAATAGGCCGACAGATATTGCATGGCCGCCGAATCAGATGCCGTCGCAACGACGACAATCGTGTAGGCGAGCGCACCGTGCTCTTCAAGTTTGCGCACCACGTTGTTGACCGTGGATGCCTTCTGGCCGATGGCAACATACACGCAGGTAACGTCTTTGCCTTTCTGGCTGATGATGGTGTCGATCGCCACAGCCGTTTTGCCGGTCTGGCGATCACCGATGATCAGCTCGCGCTGGCCGCGGCCAATAGGCACCATGGAATCGATAGCCTTGATGCCGGTTTGCAAAGGTTGTGTCACCGATTGACGGGCAATGACGCCCGGCGCCACTTTTTCGATGATGTCGGTGGCTTTCGCATTGATGGGACCTTTACCATCGATGGGGACGCCTAGCGCGTCCACAACGCGGCCACGTAATTCGGGGCCTACCGGCACTTCGAGAATACGGCCTGTAGTTTTGACCGGGTCGCCTTCCGACACACCGACGTAGTCGCCCAAAATAACAGCGCCCACGGAATCGCGCTCTAGGTTAAGCGCCAGGCCAAATACGTTATTGGAAAATTCAAGCATTTCACCTTGCATCACGTCGGACAAGCCGTGGATGCGAGTAATGCCGTCGGTCACGGAAACTACCGTGCCCTGGGTACGAACGTCGGTCGACGCGCCCAAGCCTTCAATGCGGCTTTTGAGCAGTTCGCTGATCTCTGACGGGTTAAGTTGCATGTTCAGACTCCTGGAATCCTGTTATCCGGCTTGCGTTACGCAGCCAGCGTGTCGCGCATGCGGGCCAATTGGACCTGCACAGAGGCATCAAGTACTTGGTCGCCGACAACGACGCGTACGCCGCCTATCAGGGCAGCATCAACGGTGACCACCGGCTTGAGTTTGAGGCCAAATTTCTTTTCTAGGCCTACCACGATTTGCTTGACCTGATCATCGTCAATCGCAAAAGCGCTGGTGATTTCAGCCAGTGCAGTTCCCTCGTGGCGGTTTTTCAAAATATCAAATTGCTGAGCAATTTGCGGCAAAACCAGCAAACGATCATTGTTGACCAGCAGCTCGATGAAATTACGGGCGTGGGCCGAAAGCGGCGTTTTGATCAGGCCTGTAAAAAGCCCGATGCGCTGCGCGTCGTCCAGCCGAGGATCGGTCATTGATTCACGCACGCTGTCGATACCTGCCACTTGGGCAAGCTCGGAGAGCAGATCAGACCACGAAGCCAAGCCAGCCTGATCGTCAGCGGCCGCCTCGAAAAGCGCCTCGGCGTAAGGTCTAGCGATAGTAGATAATTCAGCCATGGCCTGCCCTGGTTAGAGTTGCGCCTTGAGCTGATCCAACAGCTCGGCGTGCACGTGTGCGTCAACTTCTCGTTTAAGAATTTGCTCGGCGCCCTTTACTGCCAACACCGCCACATCGGCGCGCAGGCTTTCACGAGCGCGCTGAACTTCTTGCCCGGCATCCTGCTTGGCCTGCGCAATAATTCGAGCCTTCTCGGCTTCACCGTCACGGCGCGCCTGATCGATCAGGACAGCCGCTTGTTTCTCGGCCTCTGCCATGCGGGCATGGATATCCGTCTTCGCAGATGCTTCAACAAGGCTGATACGCGCCTGAGCCTGAGCCAGGTCGGCCTTGCCCTTTTCGGCGGCCGCCAGACCATCAGCAATAGTCTGACGACGATCATCCATTGCTTTTGTCAAGGGCGGCCAGATGAATTTCATCGTGAACCAGCCCAAAACGAAAAACACGAGCATCTGAAAAAAGAGAGTCGCGTTTAAATTCACGGTCGTTTCCCTTTAACACCACTATTGTTCAACGTAAACACCCTAAAACCGATGGTGTCCAGACCGCTGCATACCGAACTTATCGCCAAGTACAGCAACGGTATTTCACCCGCGTGATTGCGGACAATAAATCTTTTACCCGACAAACGGATTGGCAAATGCAAACAACATGGCAAGACCAACACCAATCAGGAAAGCCGCGTCGATCAGGCCGAGCATCAGGAACATCTTGGTTTGAAGCACATTCATCAGTTCGGGTTGGCGAGCCGAAGCTTCCAGATATCTGCCACCCATCACGCCAATCCCAATACATGCGCCACCAGCACCGAGACCAATAATAAGACCGCTAGCCAGAGCAACGAAAGCAACGTTGGTCATAACAACTCCTTGGTTAAAAACCTGGTAATCAAAAAGTCAAAAAATCAAAAAATCAAAAAATCAAAAAAACTGCACTTTGCAAGATACCCTTGCACCCCGGCTGAGTCGGCGACCCGACCCGCAAGCGGTCAATGGCTTTCGTGAGCCTGACCTACATATACCAAGGTCAGCATCATGAAAACAAACGCTTGTATCAATATGATCAGGATGTGGAAAATAGACCATACCGACCCGGCAATGACATGGCCGATACCCAACGTCACGCTAAAGACATTGAACCCTGTCCATGCGCCACCCAGCAGGGCGATCATCATGAAAAGCAATTCGCCGGCAAACATATTGCCAAACAACCGCATCCCGAGCGAAAGAGTTTTGGAGACGTACTCGATCACATTCAACGCGAAATTGACCGGCATGAGTATGACGCCCCCGATGCCGTGCGCATGGAATGGGGCCACGAACAAGTCTTTAACAAAAAGGGCGGGCTTCTTGATCTTGATGCCGTAATAAAACATTAAAAGCAGCACGCCTAAAGACATGCCCATAGGCACGTTCAGATCGGCGGTAGGCAATATTCGGTGGTAATACAGGATATCGCCATGGTGGGCGCCCAAACCGGTAACCCGGAAGATCCAGCCCAACAGGTCGACGGGCACCAGGTCAAGCGTGTTCATGAGCACAACCCACAAAAACACGGTCAGCGCCAAGGGCGCCATGAAACGGCGCGACGCTGCGCTAGGGACAATGCCTTTGGCTTCTTCGTTGACCATATCGACCAACATTTCAACCGCGACCTGACAACGGCCCGGTACCCCTGTCTTGGCCGACCGGGCAACCCGCCACAACAAATATACGACGATCAAGCCTGTCAGAATCGCCCAGAACAACGAGTCGTAATTGACAACATTGAAATCGGCGACGATGGTCTGCTTGCCACCCAGATTGTTCAGGTGAATCAAGTGGTGTTGAATATACTCAGACTGAGGTGAAACGTCACTGGCCGCCATCTGAACCCTTATCCCGTTAGCTTTTACCAAGAACGCTGGGCGTTCCCACAATTTTGTTTACCCTGCACTACCGTGGCCTGCGCAGCATAAACAGCAGCACATAACCTTTCAATACACACAACAGGCCCAACAGCAGCGCGGGCCAAACCAGCCAGCTACGCCCCAGATAAGCCGCCAACAGCAACAACAGCACTGCTGATCCCAGCTTGAACGCTTCGCCCAGAAAAAGGGCGAATGGATTCGTATTCTTTTGGCCGTAAAGCCTGACCAGCACACGCACCGCAAACAAGGCATTGGGTATAAAGTAGGCGGCCGCCCCAACAAGGGCCGAAGCGCCTGCCGCAAACCCGGCAACTACCCACGAAACCAGCACTGCCAGCACACCCATCACCGCCTGGGCCGCCAACATCCGCAACACGCCGCGTCCCGACCCCGCGATCAGGGTAACCAGCAACTCCTGATCAAGCGGCTCGGCGACATCGGTTTGTGCCTCAGATTTCGGCTCGGCGCCGCATTGTAGCTTAACTGCGGCCTGGGGTGTTTCAGACAGTTCGGGAGGATTAGACATAGAAAACCGCAGTGCTTTTCTGTAGCCACCTTTCGGCAGCCCACTTTCGGCACCCATCTTTCGGTACCCCCCCTATCACTACCCCCCGGCTACACGCTTCATGCATGTTTTATCCCACCTGCGCCAAACCGATAAAGTATAGCGTGGTTTTAAAATACTAAGCAAGTTGTAAGGTGCACAGGGGCGATAGTCGCGACATAAATTCGCGTTCATACAACGCTTGTGTGAAAAATTGGCGGGGAGGCGACGGTGCCAACGAAGGGATTGATGCCAGCAATGGCAGCCACAAGGGGTGCCGCTACAAAACGCGCTCGTTGCTCATGTAGCGGCAGCCCTTGTGGCTGCCAAAACCATTAACCGCCAAGCGCACACCACCCGCAAGGCGAACTCCGACGTTAACGGTGCTTGAAATCGGGCTTGCGCTTCTCGATAAACGCGGACATCCCTTCCTTCTGGTCATCGGTTGCAAACAACGCATGAAAATTGCGCCGCTCGAACAGCATGCCTTCGCTCAAAGATGCCTCGTAAGCACGATTAATGCTTTCTTTAGCCATCATGACCGAGGGCAGCGACATGGAGGCAATAATCGCGGCGGCTTCCAGCGCCTCGTCGAGCACCCGTTCAAGAGGCACTACGCGCGACACAAGGCCGGCGCGCTCGGCTTCGGCGGCGTCCATCATGCGCGCCGTCAGAACCAGATCCATCGCCTTGGCTTTGCCCACAGCCCGCGGCAGGCGCTGTGTGCCACCATAGCCGGGGATGACTCCCAGCTTGATTTCAGGCTGTCCGAAACGCGCATTCTCGGCGGCGATAATAAAATCGCACGACATGGCCAGCTCGCACCCACCACCCAGTGCATAGCCCGCCACAGCCGCGATAATGGGCTTGCGAACCCGCTTTAACGATTCCCAATTGTGTCCCAGGTAATCCTGCCCGTACACATCCTGAAAGGTCCAGTCTTTCATGGCGCCAATATCAGCCCCTGCGGCAAACGCCTTTTCACTGCCTGTCAGTACGATGGCGCCGATGTTGTCGTCGGCATCAAAAGCACGCAAGGCGGCTGCCAGCTCATTGATCACTTCGTTGCTCAGGGCATTCAAGGCCTTGGGGCGATCCAGGGTCAGCAAGCCTACTCGGCCACGAGTCTCTACTTTGACGAGCGGTACACTCATTTTGTCTCCTGCGCTTAAGATATAAAGATGAAAAGAGAACGTATACTTTACTGCCTAAATCCGGTCGACCCCACAGGGCATCGATTCCAGATCCAGCTAACCATTGCACAGCCCGATCCGAAAGGCCAGGAATTGGCCTTGCCTGCCTGGATCCCAGGTAGCTATCTTATTCGAGATTTCTCGCGCCAGCTCGACACACTGCAAGCCAGATGCAAAGGCAAAGCCATAGCCGTACGCAAAACGGGCAACCACACGTGGCGATGCGCCCCATGCCGTGGCCCGCTGGCGATCGACTACACGGTTTACGCCTGGGATCTCTCCGTGCGAGGCGCGCATTTTGATGAATCTCATGCGTTTTTCAATGGCACGAGTGTATTCCTGGGTGTCATAGGCCAAACGAACGAACCGTGCCACGTGAAGCTTGTTCCACCCACCCAGGCGCGCGGCTGGAAGGTTTACACCAGCTTGCCCATCGCCAGTGGGCATCCAGACGCGGCAAAACAATACGGTTTCGGCGTTTATGCCGCGCCCGATTACGATGCGCTCATCGACCACCCTGTCGAAATGGGCACCCCCCAGGTGCTGCGCTTCAAGGCCCACGGCGCCGCGCACGAAATGGTCTTTACCGGTGTCGCGCCCAAACTCGATATGGCCAGAATAGCGCGCGACGTGCAAAAAATCTGCGCCGCGCAAATCGCACTGTTCGATCCAGTCGGCAAACAAGCGCCGTTTCTGGACTCGGCCTCGAGGTATGTGTTCATGGTGATGGTGACTGGCGACGGCTACGGCGGCCTTGAACATCGTGCGTCGACTGCGCTCATGACTTCGAGATACGACCTTCCCAGTCTGGGCGTCGAACCCACAGAGGGCTACCAGACTTTCCTGGGTCTTGTCAGCCACGAATATTTCCACACATGGAATGTCAAGCGCATCAAGCCGGCCGCGTTCGCGCCCTACAACCTGAGCCGTGAGAATCACACGCGCCTACTGTGGGTTTTTGAAGGATTTACCTCTTACTATGACGACCTGATGCTGCTGCGCTCGGGGGTCATCGGAGAAAACGATTACCTGCGCCTTTTGGGTAAAACCATCAGCGCCGTACACAGAGGCGCCGGCCGGCACAAGCAATCGGTGGCCGAAAGCTCCTTTGACGCCTGGACGCGCTATTACAAGCAGGACGAAAATTCGCCCAATGTGCTGGTCAGCTACTACACCAAAGGTTCGCTGATCGCTCTGGGCCTCGATATTGTCATACGCCAGGGCTCGCAAGGGGCGTGCTCGCTCGACGATGTAATGCGTTTGCTCTGGGAACGCTTTGGTCGCGATTTTTATCGGGGGGCCGGCACGGGCATAGGCGAGAATTCGATAACTCGCCTGATACGCGAGGCCACCAGGGTGGATGTCGGCGAGTTTATCGAACGCTATGTCGAGGGCTGCGAAGACGTACCGCTGGATCGGCTTTTGCCGCAATGGCACCCACAAGGGGCGCCGCTACAGAAGCGCGCCGGCAAATCCGGGCTTTTGCCGCAACGGGGCATCGCGATAACGTGGAAACCGGCATCGAGCGATCCCACGCTGGATATTCGCACACGCGCAATTCAAGGCGAGACGCAAATTGCCAACGTATTCGAAGGCGGAGCAGCGCATGCCGCAGGCCTGTCGGCGGGCGATACGATCGTCGCCATAGATAGTTTGCGCGTGGCCGAACCCGGCAACCTGGACAAGCTGCTGCATCGCTACAAGGCGGGCGACGTGGTGCTAGTTCATGTATTTCGGCGCGATGAGCTGCGAGCCTTCCCGGTAACGCTGGCAGCGCAGGCGGAGAGCGAGTGCACGCTGGCGGCTATTTAGCGGCGCATAGATGACAGGCACAAGGCCTGTCGCTACAAAATTCACGTGCACGTATTTGTTGTAGCGGCAGCCCTAGTTACTGCCAAATTCTGATTGTTGTAGCGGCAGCCCTTGTGGCTGCCATTTTCTGCTTAACGTAGCGGCAGCCCTTGTGAACTGACCCCAAAAAGTTGGACACCGATCCAACCTTTGGGGAATTTTCGATGAGGAAGTACGACGAGCGATTCAAGCTCAAGGTGGTTCAGCAGTATTTATCTGGGGGCCAAGGCTTT
>SCRC01000025.1 GCA_004297945.1 Candidimonas sp.
CTCGTACGCGACGATGTTGCTGCCATCCTGATGGATGAGCCTCTGACCGTCATTGATCCGCAAATGAAGTTCGAGCTGCGTCGAAAAATCAAACAAGCCAACGAACAAACCCGATTAACTGTCATTTACGTGACACACGATCAGAATGAAGCCATGAGCTTTGCTGATGAAGTTCTGGTCATGCAACAAGGCAGCGTAATACAGCGCGACACACCGAGCCGTCTTTTTGAATTTCCCGCCAATACCTATGTAGGTAACTTCATCGGCTCACCAGGCATGAATTTTATACCGTTGCAACGCCATGGAGCAGGGTTAGCCATTGGGCGATATCCCCTGTCTGGTCTATCCGCCGAACTCAGAGCACATGCATCCGAGCAAAACCTCATGCTCGGCATACGCCCCGAGCATATATCCTTTTGCGAAAGAGGCGATCCCAACGCTGTGCCAGTCACTGTCCTTGTGAAGCGCGACCATGGTCGTGCATTTATCGTGGATATCGCAATAGATGGCATGCCAGCCAAGGTAAAAGTTGCGCGAGAACAATCTATCCCCTCCGATCAGGCATGGATCATCCTGCCACCAAACCACCTACGTTTTTATGCAAAAGATCACTTAATCGCCTAAGTACGACGTCGCTTCCCGGAGTTGCAAGATGCACAGCCCTACTGTGACCGCCTAATTCAGGAAGGATTGCGGCCAGGCGCCGCCAAAGTCAGTATCCACGCGGCAATTGCGCTGGCTTGCGCGGGGCTGACTTGTGGCTGAGCAGGCATGGGTACTGGGCCCCAACGTCCTTTGCCGCCCCGGCGTATCGCACCGGCCAGGTACTCAGCCGCGCCTGTCTGGCCGGCAAAGCGCTGGGCGATCAGGGTAAAAGCCGGGCCAACCCGCTTTCCATTTACCTGATGACACGCCAGACAATTGTTGGCGCGAATCAAATCCGGGCCTGTCGATTGCGTATCCATTGGCGCGCGTGCCGGCGCACTGGCGCCGCGCAAATCGTGCCCCCCTGGCTGCGCGTCCGCGAACACTCCTGAAAACACGCCGGCCACACCCAGTATTATTGCGAAAATTCTTAAAACCATGACTCGTACTTTACCTGTAATCCTGCCAAAAGACACCGTGCCTATCCAGGCTGCAAGACACACTTCATATGTCCCAAAAAAACCTGGGCAAGCGCAACATATTGCCCGGGCCATTGTCGCACCCGAGAAATCCGCGCCGCCAAGAGTTTTGCCGCGTATCGTTGTATTATCGACGATATTTAATTTCAAAAGCTCCTTATGCTGCGCTATCCACATTTCGATCCTATCGCCTTGCAAGTCGGCCCCCTGGCCATACACTGGTACGGGTTGATGTACCTATGCGGCTTTGCCCTTGTCTGGGTGCTCGGGCGCTGGCGCATTAACCATGGCAAATCCGACCTGACCGTCAACGATCTGGAAGACATCATCTTCTATAGCGTGCTTGGCGTGGTGGTAGGCGGGCGCCTAGGATACGTACTGTTCTACCAGCCGTCCGTATACTTTGCCCACCCACTGGAAATTTTCTATTTATGGCAAGGCGGCATGTCGTTTCACGGCGGACTGCTGGGCGTGATCCTCGTGTTGTTGCTCATTGCGCGCAAAAAACGAAAATCCCTGCTGGAAATTGGCGACTTCGTAGCGCCGCTGATCCCTTTGGGGCTGGCTGCCGGCCGCCTGGGGAATTTCATTAACGGAGAACTATGGGGCCGACCCACGACAATGCCATGGGGCATGATCTTTCCGCAGACCCACGATGGCATCCCGCGCCACCCCTCGCAACTGTACGAAATGGGGCTGGAAGGCTTTGCGCTATTTGCGCTGGTATGGTGGTTTTCCAGCAAGCCGCGCCCCATCGGTCAGACCAGCGCCGTTTTCCTTATGGGCTACGGCACGTTCCGTTTCCTGGTCGAATTCACCCGGGCGCCCGATTATTTTCTGGGGCTGTTGTGGGACGGATTGTCAATGGGCCAACTGCTGTCTCTGCCCATGATTCTCGTGGGCGCAATTATTTTCGTGCTGAGTGCAAAAAAATCGAACCATGCATCGACACGGTAACGGTTTCGGTGCCGCCCTCAAGCGGGGCGGCTGCGCCTGTCTTGGACGCGGACATGGTCATCATGCGCGACACCGGCTGAAAGTGCGTAGCAACCCCGCCCAGTTCGATATTACGAATAGAGTATGAAGCAAAACCCAAAGCCTCGGTCAATGCTTTAGCGCGTTCGCGAAATACCTGGGCGGCCTGCGCCAACATGAGCTGTTGTTGCTTAGCCCGAGCCTTGGGCGACACCGAGAACGCCAAATTGCCGATAGGCATGCGGTCGCTGACCTTGGCGGCCAGGGCCGAAGCAGCGGCCAGGTCGGTCGATTCTAGAAATATTTCGCCACGGCCATGCCAGTTGCTGATTTTGCCATGCTCGTCATTCACGGGCCATACGCGGAAATTGCCGCTGCTGGCCTTGACCTTGGCATCACCCTTTACGTCGTGCATAACGCTTTCGAGCGTTTTACTAAGCTGATCGGCCACCTCGGCTTGAGACGCACCGTCGAGTTCGGAGGCCAGCGTGATCTTGACCGTATCTTGCAGCACTTGCGCCGACACCTCGGAGCCAAGCGATGCCTGCGGCCAACTTTGCCCTGCGGTCTGCGCCGCCACGCACTGCGCTTGCGCCGGCAAAACCAGTAAATTGGCTGCCGCTACGAACACAGCAACCGACAGCCATTTACGCTTTTGTTCAGACAGATACATGTTTGATCTCCAAGAAAAGAAAAGCCCGCCGCAATGGACGAGCTTTTCAAAATTGCCCCGCCTGTGCCGTCTAGGCCGGCATCCTGGAACCTTCGTTCAAGGTGGTCGCATTCAGCCAAGTTTCGGGTTCGCCAAAAGAGGAGATCACGCCTACTTGTCAATCCAGCAACCGGTATGCCAATAGCATTGGTTCAAGGAATGTATGGCCATGTCACGAACACTGCAGGGACTAACCGCCAAGCCTCTTGTCTTCAGACATGAGGCTCTTTATCATTTGCCCGAACCCGCGCCTGCCAGCGCTTGATCAAGCATGGTGTTCATGTCTTCAATTCTACGCTTGAATTCGCCCAATGCAACATTGCTGAAAGGGCCATCAGGCGCTTTAGCTGACAATAATTCTGCGGCGATCTGAATGGCGGCCATCACGGCAATACGTTCATTGCCAGTAACTTTACCCGAACCCTTGACGCGCAGCATCAGTTGATCCACATACTTTACAGCAGCAAGCAAGGGCTCTTTTTCGGCAGCCGAGCAGGCCAGTGAATAATCGCGTCCTAGTATCGATACGTCTACGCGTTCCATCAATTTTGCTCCTGCGTGGCGCCGGGCAGGCGCATGAGAACCGCGTCGATGCGCTCTTTGGCGATACCTGCCACCGCACGCAAACGCTGCGAATCAGCCTGACTCACCTGGAGATCGTGTCGCATGGCCTCGTATTCGACCTGATAACGCGACGCCTCGACCTGCAATTCGGCTTGCGCCGCATCAGCCTGGGCTCTCACGGATTCGACCTCGGCCCGATGCTGGTCAAGACGACCGGCGATAGATTGATGATCGGCTTCGCGCCTGGCGAGCTGATCGCGCAGGGCATTGCGTTCTTGCTCCAGGCTTTTGAGACGCGCGCGCAGGGTGTCGCGATCAGCCTGCAGCAGACGGGTAGCCTGAACCATTTGCCCTATTCGGGCAGCGAGAGAATCTAGATCTTGCAACATGGGCGTAATCGTAAACCATCCTGCCCTCGGATGGATAGGGGTAAATACGTATCTGAACAGGACAATAGTTTACAAATCGGCCCACAACCGCCCAGCGCCGGCATCGGTTCGCCTTTTTTCATCGTTTTTCCATCACCTTTCATTATTTTTTCAACTTCGCCTCCTCACCGCACAAAGCTTGACGTCCATCCCATAAATTTTTCAAAATCAAGGGTAAACCCCGAACAATAAAGAGCAAATCGAGGTTTGCACGAGCAGTCTGGTCTATTATCATTTCGCACTGTTCAACTGATTTAAAGAATTCTTTCAATCAGCCGACATTCAGCTTAAAGGCTTAATTGTCTGAAAGACCTTATGCCGTCCCGGAGATCGAACCAATATGAAACTTAAACATAA
This sequence comes from Candidimonas sp., assembly GCA_004297945.1. Classification (GTDB taxonomy): domain Bacteria; phylum Pseudomonadota; class Gammaproteobacteria; order Burkholderiales; family Burkholderiaceae_B; genus Paralcaligenes. The sequence goes on from SCRC01000025.1 coordinate 4,161, forward strand.
ACAGGACTTCTGGTCCGGAATTATGTTTGTGGCCATAGGCGCAGCGTTTGCGCTGGGCGCAGGCAAATATTCCATGGGCACGGCCGCCCGCATGGGCCCGGGCTACTTCCCATTCTGGCTGGGCGTCTGCCTCGCCGTCCTCGGTGCGATTGTGGCGATGGGCGCGCTGGCATCCAGAGCCGAAGAGGTCGAGGTTGAAAAGTTCGACTGGAAAATCACCTTTGTCGTCATCGGCTCGGTCGCATTATGCGGCATCGTGCTGAATTACCTGGGCGTATATGCCTCTGTTTTCCTGCTGGTCTTTCTAAGCAGTTTTGCCAGCCATCAATTCAGCTGGAAAGTAGCATTGGCCAACGGCTTGTTTCTGGTGTTGTTCGTATGGCTTGCATTCATCAAGGGTTTGGGTTTGATTTTCCCTTTATGGCCCAGCCTTTTAGGTAACTAATTCCATTTCTAAATCAATAAGAGAGAAACCATATGGAATTACTTGATCACCTTATGCTGGGTTTCTCGGTGGCGTTGACCCCCGAAAATATCGCCTACTGCCTGCTAGGCTGTCTGCTGGGCACACTTATCGGCGTGCTGCCAGGCATAGGCCCCGTGCCCACCATCGCCATGCTCTTGCCAATTACGTACGTCTTGCCCCCCGTGGCAGGCCTTATCATGCTTGCCGGCATCTACTACGGCGCGCAATACGGTGGGTCCACAACCGCAATCCTGGTAGCTTTGCCGGGCGAGACCTCGGCCGTAGTCACCGTGCTCGACGGCCATCAGATGGCGCGCAACGGTCGGGCCGGCGCCGCATTGGCCATTGCCGCCGTCGGCTCGTTTTTCGCCGGCTGCTTTGCCACGGTTTTATTAGCCGGATTTGCGCCGCCGCTGGCTGAAGTGGCATTCAAATTCGGGCCAGCGGAATATTTTTCGCTAATGGTACTGGGTCTGATAGGTGCCGTCGTGCTGGCCTCGGGGTCCCTAGCCAAAGCGATCTGCATGATTTTGCTTGGCCTGCTGCTGGGGATGATCGGCACCGATGTCAATTCGGGCGTCGCACGTTTCGACTTCGGTATTCCGGAACTGCAGGACGGGATCGATTTCGCCGTGGTCGCGATGGGGGTGTTCGGCTTTGCCGAGATCATGACCAATCTCGAGCTTAAAGATCAACGCGTTGACATCACCGGGAAAATTGGGTCGCTCTACCCCAATAAACAAGAATTCAAGGAATCAGCCCCCGCATGCGTACGCGGCACCCTTCTTGGGTCTGCGCTTGGAATCCTCCCCGGTGGCGGCGCTGTTCTGTCGTCCTTTGCTTCTTATACGCTGGAGAAAAAAATATCCAAAAACCCGGAGCGTTTTGGCAAAGGGCATCCGGCAGGCCTGGCAGGCCCCGAATCGGCCAACAACGCGGCTGCGCAGACTTCGTTCATCCCTTTGCTCACGCTGGGGATTCCCGGTAACGCCGTCACCGCGCTCATGCTCGGAGCCATGACCATCCACAACATCCAGCCGGGCCCGCAAGTCATGACCAGCCACCCCGACCTGTTCTGGGGCCTGATCGCTTCCATGTGGATCGGCAACCTGATGCTGGTCGTGCTCAACCTGCCTTTGATTGGCATCTGGGTGAAACTGCTGCAAGTACCCTATCGGATACTCTTCCCAGCGATTCTGGTTTTTTGCACAGTAGGCGTCTATTCACTGAACTACAACGTCTTCGATATCTGGGTGACGGCCGCGTTTGGCCTGATTGGCTATATTTGGTCCAAGCTGAAATGCGAAGGCGCGCCGCTGCTGCTGGGTCTTGTGCTCGGCCCCATGATGGAAGAGAATTTCCGCCGGGCACTGTTGCTGGCCCGCGGCGACTTCACCACGTTTGTGACTCGTCCGCTATCGATGTCGCTGCTGGCGGCAGCCACCCTGCTGGTGATTATCGTAGCCCTGCCGGCGATTCGCAAGAAACGCGACGAAACCTTTGTAGAAGAGGTATAGCGCGAAGCGGCGGCCCAAATGGCGATGCTATAAATGCCAACGGGAAGTTTTTTGTAGCGGTAGCCCTTGTGGCTGCCAAAATCGTTGGCAAAGGCAAAGGCCGATTGAGGTAATCTTACGGCTTGTTCACCTGCTCATGGAGAAAATGCAATGCCCTCGATCAATGTCAAATCCTATAAGCCGGCTGCGGCCATGGAAGTCGCCTTTCTTGGGCTGGGCGTCATGGGCTTCCCGATGGCCGGGCATCTCAGCCGTGCCGGCCATCACGTTACGGTTTATAACCGTACGGCTAGCCGAGCCGACGCCTGGATCAAGGAATTTGGCGGCTGCGCGGCCAGGACACCTAAAGAAGCGGCGCAACGCGCCGACATCGTATTTTGTTGCGTGGGCAATGACGACGATCTGCGCAGCGTTGTGCTCGGAGAACACGGCGCCTTTGCCGGCATGAAGAAAGGCGCCATTTTTGTCGATCACACCACGGCCTCGGCCGAGGTCGCGCGCGAGCTTTACCAAATCGCGCAAAAGCACGGCACAGGTTTTATCGACGCCCCTGTATCGGGCGGGCAGGCTGGCGCCGTCAATGGCGTACTTACCGTTATGTGCGGCGGCGACTCGGCGATTTTCGACACCATAGAGCCCATCGCCTATACCTATGCGCAAGCGGTGACGTTGCTGGGCGAGTCGGGTTGCGGACAACTCTGCAAAATGGTGAATCAAATATGCATTGCCGGCCTGATGCAGGGCTTGTCCGAAGCCATCGCCTTTGGCCAGGCCTCAAAACTGGACATGCACAAGGCATTGAAAGTAGTCAGCAAAGGCGCGGCTCAAAGCTGGCAAATGGAAAATCGCGGCGCCACTATGGTGGACGGTAAATTCGATTTCGGTTTCGCCGTCGACTGGATGCGCAAAGATCTCGGCCTGGTTCTGAGCGAAGCCAGACATAATGGCGCACGTGTACCCGTTACTGCGCTGGTCGATCAGTTTTACGCCGACGTACAGCAAATGGGTGGGAACCGCTGGGATACCTCCAGCCTTATCAAGCGCCTGCGCAACGACTAGGCCATTTTCGGTTGAAGTGTTTACGGGACTGAACGTGTTTCGCGTCGCTATTTTTTTTTAGCCGTTTGGGGTGGGG
>SCRC01000026.1 GCA_004297945.1 Candidimonas sp.
TCGCCCGACGCCCGCCTGGACGAGGCAGACCCGGGCAGTCGGGGCGCGACGCGCCACGACCGCTGGACGGACCGGACCGGTACCCACCCCTCGCCCTGCGGCGTGTTAATAGAGATAATGGCCCAACCCTAAACGATGCCCCCACCCCAAACGGCCCCAAAAAATAGCCCCAGAAACGCATTCAGTTCCGTAAACAGTTCAATCAAAAATGCCCTAGATCGCGACCACTTAAAGAGCAGCTTACGACTAGCAGCCACACTCCAGCGCCTATAGCTTTAAATACCCTTGCAAAAGCGCTTTGCCGTCGATTTTATGATTGACCGACATTGGGAGCGCCGTAACGGTCAGGATTTCGGACGGCAGCATATACGGCGGCAGGCGCTGTTCCAGCTGAGGCTTCCATTGCTCGGCTGGGTAGGGGGCCCATTCGGTGGTAGCTGTCCGGCCTGAAGAAGGCTCCAGCTCGACAAAGCCCAGCAGGCGCGCCACGGTCTGGTCGGCTCGACGCAGTGCGACGCAGATCGCGGCCTTGACCTCATCCAACGCCTGTAGCGCCCGGGAAATTTCCGCGAGCTCGATTCGATAACCATTTAGTTTGACCTGATCGTCGCGTCGACCTTGGCACCATAAAAGGCCGGCTTCATCGATTTGACCCAGATCGCCTGTTTTGAACCCGCGTTGGCCGTTGGAGTGTATGAACAGCTTTTCGCGATTAAGCTCCGGGCGGTTCAGGTAGCCCCGCATGACATGGTCGCCAATGATGCAGATCTCGCCGTCAACAATGACGATCTCGCAATCGGGCTTGGGGTAACCGACAGGCAGAACGGTATGCGTATCCAGTACCGTCTGATCGATTTCAACGAGCGTGGTGGCGACGGTGGCCTCGGTCGGGCCGTAGGTATTGAGAATCTTGGCTTTGGGAAAGCGCTGAAGCAGGCGTTTGCATAAAGCGTGGGGCAGCACCTCGCCACAAAATAGAAAAGTGTCGAGCGAAGGCAGGAATTCGCCTGCGAAATCCTTATTCAGCAATTGTTGGTGCGCGAATGATGGGGTTGAGACCCAGCAGGTAACGCGGTGCTGGCCCAGGCGCTGTAAAAAGCCTGTGGCGTCTTGAATCTGTTCGCGTGAATTCAGAATGCAGGCGCCGCCACTGGCCAGGGTATCGAACACTTCGAACATGGAAAGGTCGAAACTGAATGGCGCCTGGTTCATGAAAACAGGCGCATGCCCCAGTCCGAACCGGGATTGCATCCAGTCGCCCAGGAGCCGGACGCTTTCGCGGCCAATTTGTACGCCCTTTGGTTCGCCGGTGCTGCCGGAGGTAAACAATACATAGGCGAGGTCTTTTTCCGGCAGAGCTGCAAAGGTATGGCTGCTACGGGTAAATGTGCGGCCTGCCGCGTCATAGACCAAGGGCGCCTTGATGATGTCGGTGATCTTTTGGCGGCGCTCTGCGGGGTAGATGGTGTCGACCGGAACAAAGGGCGCACCCAGGATCAGGCAGCCGGCCATGGCAACAAAAAAATGGGCTTCTTTGTGGCCTGCCAGCACAATTGGCATGTCTCTTTGCAGGCCCATATTCTGGGCCTGACGACACCAACGCGCCACTTCGGCCTGTAGTTCGGCCCAGCACAGGCTCCGGTCACTGCCTGCCACAGCCAGTCGATCCTCGTCGATTGTCGTGTTGGCGAACTGCATGGTTCGCAGATCCAGATGCATAAGCTATCCTCTTATATGGGACTGCGCCCGCTAAACACATACAGGGCCAGTACGGCGGATGCCAGCGTCAGAAAGCGTCCACTCAACTTTGCCGGTCTGGTCGTGAGCCATTGTTGTAGCGCTGGATGCCTGCGGGCGCTAAGCAATAGACGGTTATGCGCCACCGAATAAGAACCGAACATCATGCCGCTCACGATGTAGTGCAGTTGTAGCCCATTCCAGGTGCCCATGCAAAACAGGGTGGCGAAGATACCGATATTCTGCGCGGCGAATCGGTGTTGTGAAAAAAACGAGTCCTTGGATAGCGCCTTGTAGATGGGCATGAACACCACATCGCGCAGCCATTCAGACAAGCTGATATGCCAGCGACGCCAGAAGTCTTGCGGGTTCTTGCTAAGGATTGGGTTGTTAAAATTGATGGGCAGGTTAACGCCAAACATTTTGCCTATGCCCACCGCCATATTCGAGTAGCCCGCAAAATCGAAGTACAGGTAGGCGCTGTATAGCGTGGCGTTAAGCACGATGCCTGTAAGTGAGTAGTCGTGCGCCGAGATTGCATTCAGGCCGTAGAGCCATATCAGGTAGGCCACGGCAAATTTTTGGACGATGCCCAAAAGCAGCGTTTCGAAACCTACACGCCACAGTCCCATATTGATCTGACTGAATCCTTTTTGCAGATCGACCTGGAAGGTGCGCCAGCGGTACATGGGGCCGGCCAGCAATGTCAGGGGGAAGAACAGGTAGGTCAGATAGTCCAGCGGGCGAATGGTTTCGTTCTTGTGAGCGAACAGCAGCACGTCCACCGCACGGAAGGTCACAAAAGACAGCCCGAGCATGCCCAACAGAGTCATGGCATGCGTTTTGACCAACAGCAATGGCAGCATGGTCAGGACAACTGCGACCCGCGTGGCAATCAAGCCGCGGCGGCAAAGCCAAAGCGCCAGCGTGCACACGGCAAGCACAATAATGGCTTGCAACGGCCGATCCCAGAACACCAGAACCGAGGTCAGTATACCCAGGAATGCCAGCACGTAACGCAGGCGGAGTCTGGCCCGCAAGGCAAGCGGGCTTAGCAGCGATACGGCAATGCTTGCGAGCAGCGCGCTGACGAAAAATTCCAGGCTTGCAAATAATTCCATAAGGGTCAGAACTGTTGATACTCGTATTCGACTTTCATGGGACCGCCCAAATCGGACGGCGCGTGCGCTTGCAGCGTCAGCACAAGAATCAGGCCCAGATACAGGCAAACCAGGATCAGAAAGCGTTTCATTGCGAGAAGTGCCGGTCTATGCCTTCATCCACCAGCGCCCACCCGAGCTCGGCCAGATGCATGTCGTCATGGAAGATGCCAGGCACGGCTTTGAGCCGGTACAAGTTAAGGCAGGACATTCCGTAGCGTCGGCACATCGCCATAATGCTCCTGGCCGTCGGGATGAAGCGCTCGGAATCCAGGACCAATTTTGTATTCAAAGGCTGCAACACGAAGTAGGCGCGCACTTTTTTCTGGGCCAGAAATTCCATCAATTGCGATAAATCGGCAAACTCGTGAGCCTCTAAAGGATTGCCCCGGGCAAATTCCTGGTGCGTCGGATCTTCGACCAGTGACAGGTGTGATCTGTAATATTGATTGCGCACGGCGTACGGGTTGGCGTTGCTCAATAACATCCCCGTGGCCCGGGCCTGGGCCAGCAGCTTTTGCCAGTCCGCCTGCGGCAGTCTGGCGGCTACGGGGAAGGTGGCATTGCGCGTGGCTGCGATTGCGCCAGGGGTTGGGTTGTAAGCGGCGCCGCTGGCAATGGGTTTGCCGCTGATCCACATTTGAATTTTGTCGCGAAAATCAGTCAGCTGAGCCTGTGCCAGCAACCCCAATATGCCCCAGGTCTCGTGGTGCCGTACCCAGTAAATCAGGTTTTTGCGCACGACAGGCCGCTTCCACAGCTCTGTCAGCACGGGGCCAGAGATATGTTCGGCGAAGGCGCTGGAAGGTAGTTCGCCCTCAGCCGCAAACCAGGCGGGGGAAAGCATGATGACCAGCTTGGTGTTGGGTGTGAACGAGCTCGAAAGTGATTGCAGAACCCTGAAAATGCCATAGGACTGAAATTTGGCGTGTCCGTAAGCAAGGGTCGGAACGCCTAGCTCGGTCGGGAAAAAGAGGTAGGGCTCAAAGCGCAAGTCGTGGCTCGACAACTCGGACGATCCCATGATGACCAAAGTGCCATTTTCCAGCGCCGTGCGCATGCGCTGGAAGTTAACCATTTGTTCATTCCAATTGTCTCCCATATTCGGCAGATAGACTCCCGCTCGGGGGTTCAGGCCGTCTGTAGCGGTAGGCTTTAACGTGCGGTCCAGATAGGGGCTAAGGCCCAGATCGAGGGCGATGGCTATGGCCAGTGCTGTCAGTAGAGCAAGCAGATGCAGGAGCAGATTGCTATGACGTATTCGCCGCCACATTGTGTCAATGCTGTTTTTAAGTGAGAAACCGGGTGGAAAGTCTTAGGCGCGAGCGGCGACGTATTGCGTCATGCTTTTGACGGTTTCCATGATTTCGGCAATTTCAGGCGCGGGGATCGCACAGGAAAACTTGTCTTCAATGGCTAGGGCAATGTCCACAGCCGCCATGGAGTCAACCAGGCCCGACTTGACCAGCGATGCGTCAGCCGTAACGGATTTGAAAATAACCGACTCGACGATAGCCAGGATTTCGGGTTCTATATTTTCGGCGACTAACATTGGAGGCACATCCTTCGGCCACGCCGAAAATAACGATAAAGAATAACTGAATATTATCATCGAATAATTCTGAATTTCGGCTTAATGAGATCTTCCCGAGAGTTGAAAATTTTGATGTGCCATGTCGTTTTTTGGACAGCTTTTTGTGGGCGCGATGGCAACCACGAGGGTTGTCGCCACAGATACGTGTCCCTTGTCAAATATCTCCATCCTTGATCAGGTGCTTGGCAATGATGATCTGCTGTATTTGTGAGGTGCCTTCGTACAGGCGAAACAGGCGCACATCGCGGTAGAAACGTTCGATGCCGTATTCGGCAATGTAGCCGGCGCCACCAAAGATTTGCACGGCCCGGTCGGCGACACGACAGCACATTTCGGTGGAGAAGTATTTGGCGCAGGAGGCCAGGGCTGAAACATTTTCGCCGTTGTCGCGGCGGCGCGCGGCGTCTTGCACCATGCATTGGGCCGCGTAGATTTCGGTTTTGCTGTCGGCCAGCATGCCCTGAATCAATTGGAATTCGGCAATCGCGTGACCGAACTGCCTGCGCTGGATTGCGTATCGCAAGGCGTCTCGCAGCATGCGTTTGGCCGCGCCGATGGCAACGGCCGAGATGTGCAGGCGTCCCTTGTCGAGCACTTTCATGGCTGTCTTGAACCCGACGCCTTCCTTGCCGCCGATAAGATTGGCTGCTGGGACTCGGCAGTTTTCAAAAATCACGTCGCAAGTATGGGCGCCTTTTTGACCCATTTTCTTGTCGATTTTGCCTAGCGACAGGCCTGGTGTGCCAGCCTCTACGATAAAGGCGGAAATGGCAGAGGCCCCTTTTGCGGTTCGGGATGTACGGGCCATAACTGTAAAAATGCCGGCGTGGGGCGCATTGGTGATAAAACGTTTTGTTCCATTGATGACGTACATATCGCCGTTCTTGTCGGCGGTGGTTTTAAGCGATGCGGCGTCCGACCCGGCCTCGGGCTCGGTCAGGGCGAAAGACCCGATCAGGTCGCCCGAGGCCAGCCTGGGCAAATAGCGCTGCTTTTGTTCTGCTGTGCCGTCGATCACCAGGCCTTGCGAGCCTATGCCGTTATTGGTGCCGATCAGTGAACGAAACGCCGGTGAAGTCTGTCCCAGTTCCATGGCAATCCGGACTTCTTCTTCCATGGTAATGCCCAGGCCCCCATATTCTTCGGGCAGCGACAATCCGAATAATCCCAGTTCTTTCATTTGCCGTGCGATAGATGGCGGTATCTGATCGGTTTCCGCGACGCTATCCTCAATGGGAACGAGCACTTCGCGCACGAAGCGGCGAACGCTGTCTTCCAGCAAAGTTTGAGTTTCGGGATCGCGTATCATGGGCAGGTTCCGATGTGATGTGGATGAGAGACGGATACGTCTGTGTAGCGGCACCCCTTGTGGGTGCCATTTTGATAAAAATAGCGGCAGGTATGTCCCGTAGAGGCACCCTTTGTGGGTACCACCACCGATTCAGTCCACCGCCGCGACCGGCTCACCCACCCTCGGCGGCGTGTCGCCCAGATACTCGTCTTTAATGAGCATGCCCAGCAAAAAGGAGACAAGCGCGATGGCGGCGCTGATGCTGAATATTTGCCGGAAGGCGTTTTCTACCGTGCTGGCCAGCTGCATTTTGACTATTGCATTCATATGGATCATGGCGTCGCCTATCATGGCTTTGATAATGTCACCGCCCGAAAACGACGCAGCCGACGCAGGCGCATCGGCCTGCAGGGCGGCCAGCAGCAAAGCCATCAGCACGGCGATGCCTATGGCCGCGCCCAGCGAGCGGCAGAAAGCCGCCACCGCCGTGGCGATGCCCACATAGCGATACTCCACGGTGTTTTGTACGGCCACCGTGGATGTCGGTAGCTGGATTCCTATTCCCAGCCCGATCACCCCCATGCAGAGGATGCCGAGCACGATACTTCGTGGGTCGACAAACGCCAGGGCCAGTACACCAATAGGAACGATAAGCGCGCCGACAAGCTGGATCTTTTTGTAGCGTCCGGAGCGTGTCATCAGTTTGCCTCCGATGAAGGCGCCCACAGGAACCCCCAGACTCATAGGCACCAGTTGCAGTGCCGAGCCGTCGGCGCCCATCGTGGTCAGCATTTGCAACCGTAAGGGTATAAGAACCGACAGTGAAACGATTTGCACAAACGCAATAAACAAAATTGTGCAGGAGATCGCTACGGTCCGGTTGTTGAACATGCCCAGCGGAACAATCGGTTCTTCGGCCCGCTGCTCTTGCCAGTAGAAGGCCGCCATGGCGACCAGCGTGGCACCAAACAGGCGCAGGTTGTCGGCGTCGAGCCATGCGGCGCCCTGACCAACCCGTGTGATCCCGATCAGCAAGGTCGCCAGGCTGATCATCATTAGTATCGCGCCCGGATAGTCGATGGGCCGCTTTACCTTGGGCACGGGCAGGCGCGTAAGCGCCCGGCGTGAAATGAACAGCGCCACCAGCCCTAGCGGAAGATTGATCCAGAACACCCAGCGCCACGATAAATAGGTGGTGAGAAGCCCGCCGGCCAAGGGCCCCGATACGCTGGCCACCGCGAATGCGCCGCTGATATAGCCCTGGTAGCGCCCTCGGTCGCGGGGCGAGACCACATCCGCAACAATGGCTTGCGCCACCGAAATCAGGCCGCCTCCGCCCAGGCCCTGCAGAATGCGAGCGCCTACTAGGAATGGCATGGATGGCGCCAGGGCTGACGCGATGGACGTCACGAGGAAAATGGTGATGGCTGTCGACAGCATGATGCGCCGCCCGTACAGATCGCCCAGCTTGCCGTAGATGGGGGTGGCCACGGCGACGGCAATCAGGTAGCCCGACACGACCCAGGCCAGCAGATCTACGTCTTGCAGATCGGAGGCCATCATCGGCAGCGACACCGAAACAATGGTCTGATCCAGAGCACCCAACACAATTGCCAGCATCAGCCCAACAATGACGGAACGAACCTCGGTGTGCGACAGAGTGGAATATAAAGGGGCGGGATAGGTGTCAGACATGCGGGCTATTTTAATCAGATCGGGACATGTCGGGACGCGTTACCTGACGCAGTGGCGTGAGCAGCGCCGATAAGCCATTGTGATCGATCTCTTGCATTAGCATCAGAAGCCGGCCAATTTCCCCTTTAGGGAAGCCGTCACGCGCAAACCAGTTCAGGTAGTGTCCAGGCAAATCGGCGATCAGCCGCCCTTTGTACTTGCCATAGGGCATGACGCGCGTTGTTAAAAGCAGTAGGTCTTCGGGGTTCATGATGCCGCTTTTCCATTAGGGCTTTTCGGCAGCCCCGTTGCTCGTGCGCGCCAAGTGTCGGTAAAGTGTACTACGGGTGCTGAAGGCCTCTGCGAGGTTGAAAAATGTAGAGTCAGAGTATTCTTTATTTTATATTTATGTCCAGACATCCTGACTTTAAGAAGGTTGATAACATCATGCAAAAAAGACTTCCCGAGCGGCCTTCGCAGGCTTTTGCGGTGATTGTCGGTGGCGGAACCATGGGCGCCGACGTGGCCGTTGTATTGCTGCGTGCCCGTTGCAAGACATTGGTGCTCGAGCCCAGGCAGGAATCGCACGACGCTATGGTTCAACGTATCGGGCTTAATCTTCAAGCCATTGGCAAGCCTGAAAATCAGGCCCTTTTGCAAATAGAAAGTTCGATTGACGCCGTGGATTGGGCCGGCGTGGACCTGGTGGTCGAATGCGTGCCCGAAGTGCTGGAGGTCAAACGCACGCTTTTTAAAACATTGGTTGATCGCGCGCCTGCCCAGGCTATTTTGGCGAGCAACAGTTCCAGCTTTCCGATCAGCCGGATTGCGCAAGATTTACCCACGCGCGAGCGCATGCTGGGCCTGCATTTTTTCATGCCGGCTCATATTGTGCCTTTGGTGGAAGTGGTCATGGGGCCTGACACGGATAAAGACCGGGCGCAAGCGCTGGCCGCCTTTATGCGCCGTTGCGGTTCGGTTCCTATTCTGGTTAGAAAGGACATACCTGGATTTATTGCCAATCGTTTGCATCACGCGCTGGGCCGCGAGGCGTTTTCCCTGATTCAGGAAGGCATTGCCACGCCTGAAGATATTGATGCGGCGGTGCGCTTTGGTTTCGGCTTCCGGTATCTGGCCGCCGGGCCGATTATGCAAAAGGAGCATGCCGGGCTGGATGTGCACGCTGCAGCAGCCGCGACGATTTATCCCACGCTGTCGACTCTTTCAGGCCCGCCGCCTGTTCTGGCTGATAAGACTAAAAATGGCACGATTGGCGTGAAGTCGGGCGAGGGGTTTTACAAATGGTCGGATGAAAGTATGCGGGTCGAGAGGGCGCGCTATGACCGAGCCTTGCGGGCGGGCCTGAACGTGCTCGCCGAAGATTTGCCAAAAATAGAGCCGTAAAGATCGGGCGCCGGCTTTTAACCCGCTGGCGTGGAGTTGTCTTGAGTTGCCAGGAGCAATAGTACGGCGTCGCGCTTTTCCAGCAGGTGCTGGCGCAGTATCGCGGCCAAGCGCTTGCCGTCGCGCGCTTCAAGCGCCTTGAGCATTTCTTCATGCTCCTGGACGGCCTTGTCCCATTTTGCGGCGTGCAGGTTGGAGCGAAAGCGCAATGACTGCAGACGCCGATTGACCGATGTATAAGTTTGTCGTAGTGCCGAGTTGCCTGCAGCCTCGTTGATTTGATCGTGAATTTCCTGGTTCCGGCTGTAATAGCCCGATAGATCTTTCTGGGCGTGGCAGGCGAGCATAGCGTAGTGCAGCGCCTTGATTTGCGCAAGCTCCACCGGGGTGATGCGCTCGCAGGCCAATTCGCCCGAAAAGGCTTCCAGGCCGCTCATCAGCTCGAAGGTTTCGCCGATCTCTGCTTCCGACATGCGCGACACCGTGGCGCCGCGGTTTGGAACGATGTCGATCAGCCCCTCTGCCGCCAGTACCTTAAGCGCTTCGCGCAAGGGGGTACGAGAGATTCCCAGAGTTTCGCAGAGTTCGCGTTCGTTGAGTCGGGTTCCGGGCGCCAGCACCCCTTCGACAATGAAGTTGCGCAACTGCTCGACGACCGTGTCGTGCAACCTTAAGCGCAGCACTTTGGGCAGCACGGGAGCTAATGCTTGATTGTCCTTGATATTTAAATTTTGCATGCAAAAGGATAGATAGGTGATTTGACGCGATTTTACTTCATCTTGGGGCGCTGAGACAAAGCAGGTAACCACTTTCCGTAATGATGAAATTTTTACTTTTCTATCCAAATTTTCTTTTGCATAGAGCTTTGTATTTAAAATTCAAAAAATAAATCATATGGTCAAACTTGATTTCCATCCTGCCAATCGTCCTTTTTTGCAGATCCCAGGGTCCGGTTCCGTGCCGGATCGCATATTGCGGGCCATCAGCTATCCCACGATCGACCACCGGTGCGTGGGCGGCCTTCTTGTCGACCGCTTCGGCAACTGGGATCTACCTTTGGTTGGCAGTATGACTTTAATTGAGGTGGCCGTTGTCCTGGCGTTTGTTCATTGAAGACTGCGCCGTGCCGCTCGATCACTTGTTGTCGGATGATAATACCCGGCGGCGGCGCAGCGATGTCAAATGGGCTTGCATCGCCCGCGCAGCGGCCTCTTTGTCGCCGCGCACGATGGCGTCGAGAATCGCTTGATGTTCAATTTCCGTCTGTTGTATGTCGTCGGGTATTTTCAGTTGCAAGTGCCATAGCCTTCCCGAACGTTCATGTAGCGGACGTATCACGTCGGCCAGCACCGGATTGCTCGCTGCGTCGGCGATAAGATGATGAAATTCACGATCAATCTCCATATGACGGTTGCGGTCATTTCCATCATTGATTGTCAGCGCTTCACGTAGCAATTCCTGAAGCTGCCTTATGTGTGCCGGCGTTGCCCGTTCGGCGGCGAGCGCCGCGATATTAGGTTCCAGCGCACACCGTGCTTCCAGTAAATTGAGTACTTCGTTCATGGAGTCTGGACGGATAAGCAAGCCTTTTCGGGGGACAATTTCCAGCAACCCTTCAAGCATCAGTCGATGTACGGCCTGGTGAACCGGTGTGCGCCCTATATTGAGCATCTCGCAGATGTTGGACTCATTAAGAAATTGGCCGGGACGAAACTCAAGCTGAAGTATGCGTTGCTTGATTTGTTGATAGGCAAGGTCGGAGAGCGAAAGTTTGTTTTCATTGGTCATGATTCGCTTGGCTTTTTTTTGCTTATTCCATTTCTAAATAAATCGTATTGATGGCACCCACAAGGGGTGCCGCTACATTGCATACGTGTTAAATATCACGTAATATATCACTAAATTTTCATAAAGGAGACATAGTCATGGCTAGACGAACTGCGTTTAAAAAAATGGTTGCAAGGAAGTTGGGCTGTCTGTGGGTTGTTGCTGGGATGATGAGTGCCGGGCTTTTGGCTTCAACGCCTGTTTACGCAAAGGAGGCGGCGCTGACCAATGTCACGTTGATGCTCGACTTCAACGCTCTGGGGCGTCATGCGCCCTGGTATGTGGCGCTGGCCAAGGGTTATTACAAAGATGCGGGCTTGAACGTGAAAATTGTGCCGGGCCTGGGAACGGCGCAATCGCTTCAGGCACTCGAAGCGGGCGTCTCTCAATTTTCTTTTTCCGATGCGGCCGCTTTGGTGTTGGGCCGAGCGCGTGGCGTGTCTACGGCCAAGTTCGTTGAAATGAACTATCAAAAGGCGCCGTATGCGGTGTTTTCATTGCATTCGGGTGCGAATGTCACGAAGCTTGCGCAACTCAAGGGTCTGGAAGTTGCCAGCGGTGCCGGCAGCATGACGCCCAAGATAATTCGTGGCCTGATGAAAGAGAAGGGGCTTGATCCTGAAAGCGTCAAGTTCATTAATATCGATGGCGCCGCTCGCGGCAGCATGCTGCTTAGCGGAAAGGTACCTGCAATAGAAACCTATATTTTCGGGCAGGTCGGCATGAGTCATAACAGCAAGCCCGGCGAGTTGACGACCTTGCTTTTGGCCGATCAGGGGTTGGACATGTATTCCAATGGCCTGCTTGTCAAAGAGGCCTATATCAAGAGTCATCCAAAGGTCGTACGCGCCTTTGTCAAGGCATCCTTGATGGGTTGGCACGATGCGCTGCAAAATATGGGCGCTGCCGCCGACATGGAAATTAAATACGTTCCTGGGCTTAATCGGGATGTGGTCATCTCGGAGTTAAAACTGGTGAAAGCTATGGCGGTGACTCCAGAGGTCAAAGCCAAAGGGTTGGGCTATATTGATTCGCAGCGCATGCAAAAAACAGTCAACTTTATTGTGAAGAATATCGGAGTGACAGGGGCGGTGCCGCCTACCGCCACGCTCTACACCGACGATTTTTTACCCAAGCCTGCGATACTGCCGTGACGGCACGTGCTTTGCGGATGGCCTCCGATATGTCGCCAGACCCTATATCTATGGCGGCTTTCGGAGTCATCGATAAAGTTGGCATGGCATATGAAAGTGGCGGCCGCAAAGCGCCTGTGGTTGCCATCGAAGAGGTGTCCTGCACGATTGCCGATGGCGAATTCGTTGCGCTGCTCGGGCCTAGCGGTTGCGGCAAGACGACGCTCTTGCGCATCGTTGCGGGTTTGGTGTCCAAGACATCGGGCACCATCCAGATACGAGGAAAGGAAGTCACGGGCCCGCAACGTGATTTCGGTTTTGTGTTTCAGTCTCTGAACCTGTTGCCATGGCGCTCGGTGCTCGATAACGTGCTTTTTCCAATGGAAATACTCGGTCTGCGCAACGCGGCAGCGGTTGCGCGGGCCCAAGAGTTATTGGAGATGGTCGGGCTGGCCGGGCTTGGGCGGTCTCGTCCCAGCCAGCTGTCTGGCGGCATGCAGCAAAGGGTCGCCTTGTGCCGGGCGCTTATACACAAGCCTGTATTGTTGTTGATGGATGAGCCCTTTGGCGCGCTCGATGAATTGACCCGCATGGAAATGCACGACTTGTTGCTGAACATCAGGGCGGCAACCAAAACGACCGTCCTGTTTGTCACCCATAGCGTATCCGAAGCCATTTATTTGTCGGACCAGGTGCTTGTGTTCAGCCGGCGTCCGGGGCGGATCGTGGAGAATATAAAGGTAGATTTGCCTTATCCTCGACGAGCCCAGATTCGATACAGCGAGGCTTTCACGCAACTAGAGCGTCGCGCCAGCGAAGCCTTGGGAGTCTTTAAATGCGCAATGCCAGGCTGACGCGTTATCTGTATCCGCTTGCTGGAGCCATATTTCTCTTGCTCGCCTGGGAAGTCTATGTGGTGGGTTTTGGCGTGCCGGTCATCGTCCTTCCTCGTCCGATGCAAGTTCTGGATGCGCTCGTCTCCGAGCGCGCCGTCCTGTTCGCCCAAGGCTGGGTTACCTTGAAGGAATGCGTCTACGGATTTGGCCTGGCGTTTATCGTCGGGATTCCAATAGCGGTTGCCATTGCTACTTCACGTACGCTCAATCAGATGTTTTACCCGATTCTGATCGCGATGCAGTCGGTTCCGAAAGTAGCGTTGGCGCCGATTGTTCTGGTGTGGCTGGGGATAGGGATCGAATCGAAGCTGGCGATTGTGTGGCTGGTGGCTTTCTTCCCTATCGTGGTCGATACGGCGGCGGGTCTGCGCACTACCCCTCGCGAGTTGCTGGAATTGGCCCAATCGTTGCAGGCGAGCCGCTTTCAAATTTTCACCAAAATTCAGTTTCCGGCCGCATTGCCGTTTGTTGTCTCCGGGTCGAAGGTGGCCATAACGCTTGCGGTGATTGGGGCCGTTATTGCCGAGTTTGTAGGATCAAGCGAAGGCCTTGGAAACCTGCTGCTGGCCGCCAACTCGCAGCTAAACACCCCGCTGGCGTTCGCGGCGCTTTTTTCCTTGGCCGCCCTGGGCATTGCCCTGTATGGCGTGGTTGTCTTGGCGGAACACCTGCTCAAGCCGTGGCTACCTGCAAATACCGGGCATAGACCATAGTGGTGGATGAGATATTTACAATTTTTATTGATGGACACGCATTATGACTACATCAGACAACACGCCATCGTCGACTCTTGGGCATGCGCCCGATCTGAGCGAAATTCTGATTCAAAGCGAAGACATGCCATGGCGTGAAAAATCGCTTAAAGGCGTTTCGGAAAAAATGATGTGGCGCGATCCGGCAACGGAAGCATCCATTGCCTTGATTCGATTTGAAAAAGGCGCCGGCATCCCGCAGTTGCATTCACACGCGTCCAATCAGTCGATGTTCTGCCTCAAAGGCAGGTATGAGTATACGGCGACGGGTGTTGTCCTGACGCCGGGCTGTTTCTACCTTAATCCGAAAGGCAATGTGCACGGCCCGACCATCGCCCACGAAGAAACTGTGGTGCTGGAAATGTACGATGGCCCGCATTATCCGCAAATGCCGTCGTGGTACACCGATGAACGCGATGCCCATTGAAAGCCCGGATGTGAGCGACGTGAAAGATTTGACTGATCGGGTCCTTGCCAATACGGGCGCGTTGCGCCGCTTCATGGCGGCGCTATTTCGCGCTGCCGGCCTGCCTGAGGCCTCATCGAATCTGGTTGCGCAGGCGCTGGTCGACGCCGACTGCCAGGGCCGTGCGTCGCACGGTGTAATGTTGGCGCCCATGTATCTTGATCGGTTGCGTGAGGGTTCGGTTTCCACGTTGTCGCAAGCGGACATTGTCAGCGACACGGGAAGCGTGATCGTCCTGGATGCGCACAACGCGCTGGGCCAGATAAGCGCGGATCAGGCCGTCAAGCTGCTGGGTGAACGTGCCCCCGCTCACGGCCTGGCATCGGTTGCGGTTCGAAACGCTTTTCATTTTGGAGCGGCCGGACACTGGGCGAGTCAGTTGGCCGACCTCGGTCTGATCGGTATTGTCATGTCCAATACGCGACCTTTGATGCCTGCGCCAGGCGGCGCGGAGAGCGTCGTGGGCAACAATCCGGTGTCGATTGCGATGCCGTCTGCCACCCCCATTCCCATCGTATTGGACATGGCCACCAGCGCCAGCGCCATGGGCACGATACGTTTAGCCGAAGCGGCTGGCCATGACATTCCGCCTGGTTGGGCGACCGATTCGAACGGGTTGGGCACCACCGATCCGGCGCAGGCAATTAAAGGCATGCTATTGCCTGCGGCGGGTCCCAAGGGGTTCGGTCTTGCGTTTATGATTGATCTGTTTTGCGGCGGTCTTTCTGGAGGCGCCATCGGCGATGGCGTGCGGGCGCTTTACTCTAATGCCGCCGTGCCTTATGGTTGCGCTCATTTATTCATTGCCATAGACGTTGCCCGGTTTTTACCTTTGGCAGAGTTTTCGGCCCGGGCGAGTGAATTCGCCGAGCGTGTGCGGTCATCGGCCAGAGCTGCGGGCACAGAGCGTTTGTTCAGCCCGGGAGAGATGGAGTGGTCGGCGGCCGAGCGTCATAAGGACGCCTGTCCGCTTGATTCCGGCACCGCACATAGCTTGCACGTGCTTGCGGCGCAATGGCAAGTTGATGCTACCGATATATTTACAGCTATCAGATAAGGAGTTTTTATGCCCAAGCAGCAAATCAATACGGGTGCGTTACGCGCGCCCATGGGGCATTTTTCGCAAGCGACGACAATAGAGGCACAAGGAAAGCTGGTGTTTATTTCCGGCATGACCGCACGGCGCCCAGACGGTTCCATCGCCGGTATCGGCGACATTGAGGCGCAGACCCGTCAGGTATGTGAAAACCTCAAAAGCGCGGTGGAAACGGCTGGCGGCACGCTGGCCGATATCTGTCGCGTAGACGTATACGTGCGCAACATAGAAAATTTCGAAACGATACACAAAGTTCGTCGTGAGTATTTTCAGGCGCCGCTTCCAGCGTCCACGATGGTTGAGGTCTCTAAAATGGTGTCTCCCGATTATTTGATCGAGATTAGCGCCATCGCCGTTTTGCCCAACGCGTAATTGAGAAGTAAAGGCTTATGACCAAGATGCGATTTGCAACAGTGAGATATCAGTCGCTCGACTGGGTCGGTGTCGTGGGCGACGCCGAAGTAACATTGTTGCCTCAAAAAGAGGGCGGTTTGGTCGGATTGATCGAGGGTGGTGATGCCGCTCTGGACTGCGTCGCGCAGAGGGTTGCCAAGGGCCTGGATCGTGTTGTTCCAGTGGCCGATGTGCAGTTTTTGCCGCCAATCAATCGTTTTCGCCGCGATGTCCTTTGCACTGGCTGGAATTACTGGGATCACTTTACCGAAAGCATAGGCAAGCGCGAGGGGCAGGAGGTTCCACGCCCGAACGCGCCTACTTTTTTTACTAAGGCACCCGATGTCGTGATTGGCCCTCAGGAGGACATCGCCTACGACGCGCGTGTTTCGTCCAAATGGGATTACGAAGCTGAAGTGGTGGTCGTTATCGGTAAGAAGGGTCGCAGCATTTCGGCGGCGCGCGCCATGGATTATGTCTGGGGCTATTGCCTGGCCAATGATATTTCGCAGCGTGATTTGCAGCGCCGGCATGGCGGCCAATGGCTTAAAGGGAAAAGCCTGGATGGCACCATGCCGCTAGGGCCGTGGATCGTCCTCGCGCGAGATATTGATGTGACCGAGGTTCGTTTGCAATGCATTTTGAATGGTCAGGTATTGCAAGATGCACTGGTCAAGCAAATGGTCTTTTCCGTTCCCGACCTGATTGCCGAGCTATCGTTGGGTATGACCTTGTATCCTGGCGACATTTTACTCACCGGCACGCCAAGCGGTATCGGAAATGCGCGCGAGCCACAACTGTTTCTGAAAGCCGGCGATGTCGTGATTGTGCGTGGCGAGGGCTTGGGCGAATTGCGCAACTGTTTGAAGGACGTTGATCTTTATGGCGAATCTTCCGTTAATCTGGGGTGAGGCGAAATAGGTGTAATGACATGGATATCGTGAATACTCCCAAAGTATTGGGGCTCAATGGTTTCGGGCTTGAAGTGCCCGATATTGCGGTCGCAAGGAAATTCTATACGGCGTTTGGCCTGCAGGCGGAAGATCGGGCGGAGGCGCTGCTGTTGAGAAGCCCCGGCCGGACGAACGACGAGATCGTGGTGGTCAAGGGCGCAAAAAAGCGCATGCATCACATCTCGTTTTACATACCGCCCGGCTCGCAAGACGCGTTTGCCGAAAAAATTCAGAGTTACGGTCTGAAGACTTACGACGCGGCGCCACCCGGAGGGGTGCGAAATGGCCTGTGGTTTCAAGACCCCTGGGGTACCTGGATCAATCTGAACCCTTGTTTGCCTCAGCCGACGCCGCAGGTTTTGCTGCCCGCTTTTAATCTAGGTGGCCGTGCCGATCGTGTTGATGTGAATCTTTGGCAAGAGCTGAACAAAAAACGCCCTCCGTTGCGAATCGGCCATATGCTGATATTTACGCCGGACTGGGAAGCGGCCGAGGCGTTTTTCAGCGATGTGCTGGGTTTGCGTCCGGTGGATCGTGTCGTCGGAAAAGGTTCGTTTATGGCAGCGGGGGAAGGCGTCGTCGATCATCATTGTTTTGTATTGATGAAGAGCTCTCACCGGGGCTTGCAGCATGCGAGCTTTCAGGTGGCCAGTTTTGATGATATCGGGTTTGGCGCCTGGAATATGCGAGAGGCGGGATATAAGGAAGGGTTTGGCCCGGGGCGTCACGCCATTGCGTCGAACCTGTTTCAGTATTTTCGTGATCCCTGGGGCAGTTGGGTTGAATACTATGCCGACATGGACAAAATCACCGAAAAATGGAAATGTCGGGACTGGAGCGCTTTGCCTTATACGTGGGGTCCGGAATGGTCGCCTGAATTCTGGAGCCAGCAGATGAACGGTAATTTTGAGCCGGCATAGCGGTCATCGGAAAGGTAAGTCCATGAACGAGGATATTGAGCAGATTGCGCTTGATGTGCATGCCCACCTTGTGCCGATATATTCAGAGCTGCTGGCCGGTATCGATGGCGTGGACTGGCTTGCCGATACGGGACAACTGGTGGTCGACGGACATACGATTGGCATTAAGAAGTTATTTCAGCCTGAGCAATTGCTTGCCTGGATGGACGAGCACAAAATTGCGCAGGCGTGGATATCGATCCCGCCGCCTTTGTATCGCCAACAGATCTCCGAAGAACAGGCCGGCCCGTGGTTTTCGTATTTGAATGATGGCCTTGACCGCATCTGCGTGGCTTACCCAGGCCGTTTGGTGCCGCTCTATCATTTGCCTTTGGAGCATCCTGCATTGGCGATCGACATTGCGCGCAAGCGCGTCGGGGCAGGCAACTGCGGTTTTTCGGTGGCTGCCGGTGGCCATGAAGGAATAGTTTATTCCGATGCGGTTCTGGAGCCGTTATGGGAGTTGCTCGATAGCCGTTCCTGCTTTGTTTTCATGCATCCGGGTCATTGCTGCGATGGACGGCTAAGCGTTTTTTATCTGGAGAACCTGGTCGGTAATCCTCATGAGACGACGGTTGCGGTCAGTCATTTGATTTTTGGCGGTGTGTGCGAGCGGCATCCTCTGATCCGTTTTTGCCTTGCGCACGGCGGGGGCACGATGGCGCTGATTGCGGGGCGATTGCAGCAGGGGTTCGATACGAGCCGGCCTGGTGTCAATACCGCACTGGAGTGCCCGCGAGAAGCACTGCACCGATTCAGGGTTGATTGCGTTTTGCACGATGCCGATGCGCTGGCGCTGGCCGCTGCCGTTTTCGGCGAGGAGCATGTTCTGTTTGGGTCTGACTGGCCATTTCCGATGGGCTTGTTGCGGCCTCATGCGCAACTAGCCCACGTCGGCGTCTCGCTCAGGCATCGGATATTTGTGTCGAATGCGGATGACTTAGTGGAGTAGTTGTTGGTAGATTTTGTAGCGCCACCCTGTAGCGCCACCCCTTGTGGGTGGCATTCATCCTTTCGCATTAATCTTATCTAGGCCAGAACCTTCTAGCTCTGCGCGTGAGAAGTCATGGCTGCGCCATGACTTCTCACGCGCAGAGCTAGCTTGGGGACGGCGTGCGACCTCGTGGGGCGATAGCCCATTGGGCTATTCGCAAGCTCCCACTTGCATAGATGACAGGCACAAGGCTTGTTGCTACATGATTCCCCCTGTGCCAGGGTAAATGTCGCGGTGCCGGCCATGAGGATGCGGCGTCGACCATGGAGATCGGCCAGCAGTCCTCCGGTCAACAGCAAAACGGCGTAAACCAGGTTGTAGCTATCAACGGCCCATTGCAATTGCGCCACTCCGGCGTGGAAATACAAGCCTATCGGCCGAACGGGGCTTGTCGGGCAGCAATCGATGAGTCTGGATGTGTTGCATGGCGGCGAGTGATTGAATACGGTGTCGGATAAGCACTGTAGCCGGAGCCAGGGGGAGGGTTCGAATGCTTCGCCGCGTGTCGAAACCCGAAATAGTGATGGATTCGCTATTGAATACTTCGTCATACATCGAAGCATGCAGACCTGTTCAGGCGTAAGATTTGCCGTTGTCACTGGAGCGTTTCCCATGATTGCGTTTCCTAATGTCTCATCTGTTGCCTTCCTCATTGGCGATCCGGCCCGAGCGGTCATGCTTGCGGCATTGATGGACGGGCGCGCGTTGCCTGCCGGAGAGCTGGCCTATGCCGCGGGCATTACGGCGCAGACGGCCAGCTCGCACTTGTCCAAGCTGCTTGCCGGCGGGTTGCTGTTGTGCGAATCCGAAGGGCGGCATCGTTACTACCGTCTGGCCGGCCCGAATGTAGCTCATGCGCTGGAGCATCTTGCGGCCATTAGCCGGCCTGTACGGCATAAGCCGCTTAGCCGCCAGGGGCGGGATTTGCATATGGCCCGTTGCTGTTATGACCACCTGGCGGGTCAATTGGGGGTGGCTGTGACGGCGGCCTTGGTAGAGCGGCACTTCCTCGAGCCTGTAGCCCAGAAGCGGTATGGCGTGACTCCTGCCGGCGTGACGTGGTTTGGCACGATAGGCGTTGCAGTGGCTGGGCTTGCGCCCACCCGGCGCGGGATTGCGCGGCAATGTTTGGACTGGACCGAGCGCACCCATCATTTGGCCGGCCCTTTGGGTGTCGGGCTAATGGCCGCGCTGTGTGAATCGGAGTGGTTGCGGCGATCAAAAACGTCGCGTCTGGTTCATGTGACTCCGAAAGGATGGGCGAAGTTGAAAGAACAGCTTGGGCTCGATGAACAATCTGTTTCTGGCGACGACGCCGTTCGGGCTTAGTGCAGATGGGTCTTGTTGGAGCGCTTAAGCAATTCCATCAAGCAGCCTTTCAAGCCGGATGAGAAAATCGGCACGAATTGCAAGCGGCCGCCATCGTCGATGATTGAGCGAATCTCTATCGATTGATGGGTAAACGCTTGAGTCCCGCGAGCGTTTTTCTGGTATGCCTGCACGAGCTTGTTAGCGGCGGCTTGCGCTTGGAATAGCCGAATCTCCGGGCTTTCGGTTTTTGTTGCGTAATGCGTAACCAGCCTGTCTATATCGTCGAGAAACAGGCTTAGGGCAAAGCTGCCTCGGCATTCCGGGCGTTCGTAGCCCCATTGGGGTGCTGTCATGCTCGACCTAATGACTGTCATGCTCAACCTAATGATGTAGTGGCACCCCTTGTGGGTGCCATCTGGGAATAGATGAAAACGCCGAAGCCCTTAACCAAGGAATACCAGAGATTACGGGTGACGCCGCCGGATGTTTTTCCCATCATAAACGTAAATGTCGGTTTTATCGGGCTTTTGCTCGTTGGGGGTGGCAAGCGTAAACATGTGGCCTTGGGCTGAAACCTTAATTTGATTGGAGCACGAGCCAAAGATGGGGGAAACTTTATAGCCCCCTTTGTGTATGGTTACCCAGCGGTAAGAAATTGGGCAGGCGTTGTTGCCCCTACCGATTGATACCAAGGCTACGAAAGCCTTTGCTTTGGATACGGAAAATGCATACGTAATATTAAGCAATCCTTCAATTTTTGGCTGCAGATCGATGCCGTTGAGCATCAGGCGCGACTCGTAGATGTAGCCACTGGTTTTAATATCCAGTGTTCCGTACGGAGTAGGCAGGCTGAGGCGAGATGGGGGCTCCGGCCAGATCGTCTCGGCAGCGTGGCCCGGGCGAACACATGCCAGCAAAATGACACATGCCGCAAGGGATGGCAGATTACAGAAAAAAAATTTGTGCATGTTGCCTATGCTGAAATATTAAGTCGAAAAAGGAGCGTTTCGTTACAAAAAAGCTTCAATTTACATGCGGAATACTTAGGATAACCTGATTAGTTACTTGGCTCAGAGACGGGCGCGCCGTATACTGTGGTTATATACAGCATAATCAGGAGCGCCT
Source organism: Candidimonas sp. (assembly GCA_004297945.1). Lineage (GTDB taxonomy): Bacteria > Pseudomonadota > Gammaproteobacteria > Burkholderiales > Burkholderiaceae_B > Paralcaligenes. Next base: position 20,766 of record SCRC01000026.1, read on the forward strand.
CATGGCGATGAACAAAATTCAGTTTCAAGCGGGCCTGTCCATGCGAGAGTTCCAACGCCGGTACGGCACAGACGAGCAATGCGAGGCGGCCTTGTTCGCCTCGCGCTGGCCCGCGGGGTGGAGTTGTCCGCGCTGCCAAGGAACGCGCTACGCTTGCACCCACAACGGACGCCGGCTGTGGGAGTGCCTGGGCTGTGGCTACCAGTGTTCGTCTATCGTGGGAACCGTGTTCGAACACACGAAGCTGCCCCTGTCGATCTGGTTTTTGGCCATTTACTTGATGACGCAAAGCAAGAACGCGGTGAGCGCCTTGGAGCTCAAGCGCCAGTTGGGGGTGAGCTACAAGACCGCGTGGCTCGTCAAGCACAAATTGCTGCAAACCATGCTGCTGCGCGAAGCGCCGCGGCGCCTGGACGAGCGCGTCGAGATTGACGATGCGTATCTGGGCGGCGAGAAGCCGGGAAAGCGGGGACGCGGCTCGGAGAACAAGACCGCCTTTGTGGCGGCAGTGCAGACGCTGCACAATGGCCAGCCGCGCTTTATCCGCTTGACGCCCGTGGCCCGTTTCACCCATGAGGCGATCAAGCGCTGGGCGGCCCAGAGCTTGGCCCCAACCGCGCACGTGGTCTCCGACGGTTTGTGGTGTTTCCAATCCGCCACGCACACTGCCGCCACGCACGAGCGTCATGTGACAGGGCACGGGCGCCAAGCGGTGCAACGCCCCGAGTTCCATTGGGTCAACACCTTGCTGGGGAACTTGAAGACCGCGCTGAGCGGGACGTATCACTCGTTCAATCATGCGAAGTATGCTCATCGTTATCTGGCCGAATTTGCCTATCGTTTCAATCGCCGCTTCGATCTGGCCGCGATGGTGCCACGGTTGTTGCGCGCTGCGGTCACCACAAAACCGCTACCGCTAAGCGTGCTGCGGGTATCTGAGCCAAGTAACTAATCAGGTAGGATAATTACATTTCATTTTGTCTTCTTTTGCAAGACGGATGAAAGGGTTAATCCAAAACGATAGATTGTGTAATTATTAGGCTGTGCCGTACGGGCTAATGCGCGGTCGTCATAAGATAAATCAGCACCACGAAGAGCAGCGAAAAATACACCGCTATGCCAATAGCCACACACTTGAAGGCACTTTTCAGTTGTTGGGAGATGGGCTGTGAGCGGTTGTCGTCATGACCAATCCAGTACCAGGCGGCGGCCATGGCTAGTAGGCTGATCAGGAATATTCCGGCTTTCATGGGTTCATTTTAACTGCGCTCGGATGTGGTGTTGGCTTGCCTCATTTTCTGTATCTGCTCGGCGCTGTATCCCAGGCTTAGCATGATTTCCGAACTGTGTTCGCCAATCAACGACGCGTATTCCCGCCAGAGGCAGTGAGGAATTTGAAGTTTGTTCGGGACTCATGCGGGGCTTGCCGGAGCTGAGAGAATGGGTAGCTTACAGGAATCGTGGCAGGTTTGTAGCGCGTGTGTTTCCTGTGTTATTTTAACTCGCGAAATTGTGGCGCCAACACGATGGTGCCTACACGATGGTGCCTACACGATGGTGCCTACACGATGGCACCCGCACGATGGCACCCGCACGATGGCACCCGCACGATGGCACCCGCACGATGGCACCCACACGATGGCACCCACAAGGGGTGCCGCTACATAACCCGGGCGCCGCTGATGTAGAGGCACCCCTTGTGGGTGCCATTTAACCTATTGTTGGCCCTGCCTAATAAATAGGTGTGCGATTGAACGAAAGCAGAATTTCTTCCAGTGCTTGTGAGGCGAGACGGCGCTCATCCAGGGAATTTTGTGTGGCCTCGAGGGCTGATTCGAGCGCCGCGCGAGTGGGCGCTCGCTGCGATTCCGGCAAATCGTTGACTTGTGCCGTGAACTCTAGTGCGAACTCCTCGACCAAGCCTGTCAGATCAGCAAATGCGACCTGTTTAGCTTCGTATTGCACGGCAATCTTACGCGCATAAGCTACATATTTGTCGACAATATCATTCATGTTGATTCTCCTGATCTGGATCGTGCGAACTCAATGATGGCTGTTGCTGCATGGTCGCGGGCAACCGATTCTGCGTGAATGCCAGCTAGATAGGATTTGGGCTGGACTAGCCTGTTGTACAACTGGCGTTGCTTATAGCAAGGGTTTGCATTTTTATGGCTCGCAACTACGCGTAGCGCATCTCGAGATTAGCAAACAAGCAACGGCAAGATTGTGACAAATTGAACGGGCGTTATGCCTGATGTGAGGCCTGTCGCCCGGCGCACAGGTTTAGGCTTTTTTCAGGCCAAAATAAGCGCGTTCCAGTGCTGCATCGGCATGCAGGGCTTGTACGGTGCCTTCAAAGCCGATCCGCCCGCCTTCAAGCGTATAAACGCGGTCAGCCAAATCCAGGAAGCGGATATTTTGTTCGGCAATCAGCAGCGCCAGGCCCGAGTCGCGGAATTGGCCCAGAACATGGATGACTTCCCTGACAAAGAGGGGCGATAGTCCGGCGGAGGGTTCGTCCATGACAAGGAGTCTGGGCTTACCGGCCAAAGCCTTCGCGACCCCCAGAATTTTGCGCTGACCGCCAGACAGGCTGCCGCCCAGCGCGCGGCGTTTCTGCGCCAGAGTCGGGAAACGCTCATAAAGATCGTCGATATGCTGTTTGAACTCGGCTGCCGACAGAAATTGGCCCCCGATACGCAAATTATCCTCCACGCTCAAGCCCGGGAAACAGCCGATTTCGGACATATAGGCAATGCCGGCACGAACCCGTTTATCGGTTCGGTCGTGAACAATGTTGCGGCCTTCAAAGCTGATTTCTCCCTTCCAGCTTTGGATCAGGCCCATTATTGTTTTGATCAAGGTGGTCTTGCCTGCGCCATTGGGGCCCATCAACACGACGGTTTCTTTGGCACGCACCGACAGACCCGCGCCCCATAGCGCCTGTACGCCTCCATAGCCTGCGTCCAGGCCGGCTGCAATCAGCAGATCAGTGCTCATCGGGCGCTCCCAAAAAGACTTCCACCACTTGAGCATCCTGGACCGCCAGCGACAGGGGGCCCGAAAAAATATCTTTGCCCACGCTGAGCACGATCAGACGATCTGTAACCTGGTCTACAAAATCCATCAGATGCTCCACCACCAGCAAGGCCATGCCGGAATGGGCCAGCTCGCGTAAGCGCTGGGCCACGTGCGTAAGCTCATTGGGGTTCAGGCCGGCGCCCAGTTCGTCGACGCAAAGTAGCGCCGGTTTGGTCGCCAGCGCGCGGGCCAGATCAAGCATTTTCTGCTGAGCGCTGGTCAGCTCGCTCGCCAGACGAGCAGTCAGCAGATCCAGTTCGAGAAATTCCAGCAGATGTTTGATTTCGTCCACATTCGACCCACGCTGGCCGTAGGCCACGGCCACCTCGATATTTTCGCGCACGGTAAGCGACTTGAAAGGCTTTGGAATCTGGAAGCTGCGGTTGATCCCCAGGTGCGCGAGCCGGTGCGACGGCAGTCCACCGATCAAATTTCCTTGGTATTGAATGGTCCCGCCGTCGGGCTTGTACAGGCCGGTAATCAGGTTGATGCAGGTGGTCTTGCCCGAGCCGTTAGGCCCCACAAGACCCAATACCTCGCCGGGGCGTACGTCGAAACTGACGCTTTGCAGGGCTTGGAATGCGCCAAATCGTTTGGCCAGGTTTTTGACTGTAAGCAAAGGCGCAGAAGCGGCGGTCATGCCGGACTTTTCAGATGACATGGATGCCCCAGCGCCGCAGCAAAGAAGTCAGGCCATTGGGTAGAAACAGCACCAGAGCCATAATTAGCAAGCCGTATATCAGTTGAAAATACTGCGGCGTCGAGATACCGATGAAATTGTACAGGCCATAGAGCAGCATCACGCCGAGTATGGGCCCGGTTACCGTGGCGACTCCGCCAAACAAAGCGAAGACGATGGCAAAAATGCTGAAATCGGGGCTGAATACGTTATCGGGATAAAAGACCGATACAAACCAGGCGAAGTTGGCGCCAATCAAGCCGGCAATCAAGGCCGAAAGCAGCCATGCCACGGTACGCGCGCGCACCACATTGATTCCCGCCATTGCTGCACTGATCGGATCGTCCTTGATGGCTTGCAAAGCCAGCCCGAAGCGCGAGTGGCGCAAGTACAGCACGCAGCCCACCGCAAACGCCATGACTACAATCGCCACGGCATAACTGAAGGTGGGCTGGAAAATACCGGATAGCGACACTCCGTAAGGCCCTTTGGTAATGGATTCGAGTGCGGGATTGGACACGATTTCGGCAATTGCCAGCGCCGCTGCCAGATTCGCGATAGCGAAATACGGACCAGAGAGCCGAAGCATAGGCGTGAGCACCAGCCCAAACAGTACCGATGCCGATGCGCCTGCCGCCATGGCCACCAACGGTGGCGCATGAAGGTGCATAACGGCAATCGCGAATCCGTACGCGCCCGCGCCAAAGAATCCGACATATCCGAAGGGAAGGTAGCCGGTGAAGCCGTAAATGATGTTGACGCCTTGGGCCAGCGTTAAAAATACAATGAAATTAAACAGCAGGAGCTGATTCGCGTAAACAAAGGGCATCAGGGCCGCCGCAGCAACAAGCGGAACCAGAACCTGTAGAGTGTGTCGCAGTGTCTTAGACATACCGCACCTTGCGCCCCAGCAACCCACTGGGCCGCACGAGCAGAATGGCGATTAAAAGCAGGTAGGGCAGCAGGCCAGCCCATGAACTGAAATAGGTTTGCATAAGCATCAACGATACGCCGTAGATTAGCCCCCCCAGAACAGTGCCTAGCGGGCTGCCCAGCGAGCCGACAATAATGACCGTAAATGACTGTATGGTCAGGTGTACGCCGATCGCAGGCGTGACGCTGCCCAGCATGAATGGTGCAAAGCAGCCCGCCACGGCGGCCAGGCCCAGCCCAATGCCAAAAGCCAGCGCCGATACACGGTCGACATTGATTCCGGTGGCAAGCGCTTCGTCGCGGTCGACCATGACGGCACGGGTCAAACGACCTACCCGAGTGTGGTAGAGGTAAATAAACAGCAATATGACGGCCACGCCGCTAGCCAGGGCGCTGATGACCCAGGCCGATGGAAATGTCTGGCCCAGCAGCTTGACGGGGTGGCCCCCCAACGCACGACCCGGGATCGAACGCTCGCTTGGGCCAAACATGATGGTCGTCAACGACTCAATAACTTGAGACAGCCCGAAGAACAGAATGATCGACAGCATTTCCGGATCGGCTGAACGCAGCAGACGAGGCACCAGCATGTAATACAGAGGAAAACCGATTACGGTGAAGGCGAATAGCGACAGTACCGCCGCGGCAACCGGGCTGATGGCGTAGGCGCTGTAGCATCCGACGGCAGTCAGTGCGCCGAGCATGACAAAGTCGCCGTGCGCCAGATTGACGATACGCATGACGCCAAAGACCAAGTTCAGGCCGAGTCCGACCAGGGCAAAATAAAGGCCAAAGAGCAGGCCGGCTATTATTGAGTATTCAAGCATATATGGAGGCGGGCTCGTGTTCGGCAACGATGCGATGCATCGCGACGGGCATCAGGCCTCCCCTCTCAGGGAGTCCTGAAAGGGGTGTGCCTGACAAGGCCTTACTTGGACGGCGCAGGATAAATCGCTTTCCCTGTTGCGACGTTCGAAGGATAGACAATCGTAAATTTCACGCTGCCTTTGCCATCTGGAACCAACTGACCCAGAGGGGTGATTTCCCCTACCTGTGCTCCGGTTTCATCCAGTGCGAAGGTGCCGTCCAGGGTTTTGAGTTTGCCTGACAAGCTGTATACCGCTTTGCGCAGCGCCAGTTGGTCCATGCTTTCGGTGGCGGCCAAGGCATTTTGGATGACCAGGCCTGTGGTGTAGCCCGCTACAGCGTTAAAGCCAAAGGCGACCTTGCCGTCCGGATACGCCTTGTTCCACGCGTCGCGGAATTGCGGCAGCGACATGCCCGATTCAGCGTGGTATTCAACTGCCGAAGAAGGCGTGTAGGTGTACACGTACTTCATGCCGTCGACGCCCACCGTCTTTTCCAGATGATCGGTTTCCAGGCCGGGATAGATGGCGAACAGCCAGTTGAAGTGGCTGCCGGAGTCATGCAAATTGCGCAGGAACGCGATATCGTTGCCGGGGTAACCCATTTCGATCACAGCGTCGGGTTTGCTTGCTTCAATGTTGTTGATGAGAACCGTGTAATTGGAAGTATTGGTCGGTACACCTTTGTCGTACACAAGTTTCACCGGCGCGCCCGATGACTTGATAAAACCGCGTACGGCGTTGGCTTGCGTGCCGGTGAAATCATTAGTGGAGTACAACAGGGCGACACGCTTGATGCCAAGCTTGGGTCCTTCATGCGTCAGAAAATCGGCCACATACTTGGGCCATATGGTCGACACCGGATCGGACATCAGCACAATATAGGGGTTGTCTTTGGTGAAGAAGGCGCCGCCCGTGCCTGTTTGATCGAACAGCAGTCTCTTGTGTTCGCGTGCAATCGGCACCGCCAATGCCGTCAGTACGGAGCCGCTGTCGGCCACCAGCAGGTCGACCTTGTCTTGCGTCACTAGCTGGTTGTACAACGTCGCCGCTGTGGCGGTGTTGCTTTGGTCATCGTAAGAAATGAGCTTGATGGGAATGCGCTTGTTGTAGGGTTTGACCATCACCCCGCCTTGCGCGTTTTCCTGGTTGATCCAAAGTTTCAGGCCTTGGTAAACCGGCATCGAAATCGCCGCAAAAGGTCCCGACGACGCATAGAGTGTTCCGAGCTTGATCTCGGACGGCGCCGTTGCGGCGTTCGCCATTGCCGTAGCCGTGAGCAACGACGCAGCCAGCAAAGATGAGATAGTGTTGCGTAACATTAAAGCCTCCTGTTTCTAATTTTGTACCCAACCGGGTATCCTATACCCGAACACTTACGCGGCTCTGAATGGCCGCCATAGATACGTCTGTTTTCGCACTACACACAAAGCGAGCAAAGCATGGAGACTGTATTTTCGAAAATTATCCGCGGTGAAATCCCTTGCGCCAAAGTTTACGAAGATGATTACGTGTATGCCTTCATGGATGCCGGCCAGATCAATCCAGGGCACGTCCTGGTCGCGAGCAAACAGCCTTATGAAACCCTGATGGATGCGGACGAAGAGTCGGTGGTGGCGATGATGCGTGCGGCGCACAAAATAGCCCGGGCGGTCGCTGCGGCGTTCAAACCCGACGGCATGACCATCTTGCAGGCCAACAAGCCTGCGGGCTGGCAAACGGTGCCGCATTTACATTTGCATGTATTGCCGCGCTATGACGATGATGGTGTCGGGTTGATCTGGCCGCGCAAGGATCCTAGCCTGGGCATACTGCGTGAATACGCGGGGAGGATCAGGCTGGGCTGAATCGTTCGCATGCTGTCTTCTCTGTTTGATCAAGCCTTCATCGGGACCTCAATGAAGGTTTTCCCTAGGGATAAATAACTGTATTTTTTTGCCGCGTCGCGATATATTGAAAACACATCGTAACCAGATATAAAAAATATCGTGGCCGGTGGATGCGTGCCTGAAGCGCACATACTTTATGCAAGTTGGTGAGCCTGTTTGCTTACCCTCTTGTTGTACTGTTCTTTTGCCGGCTACCGAAACCGACATCAAGCTCGACGAGCAATTTTGTTTACGCACAAAGGAGATCAGGATGGAAGATACAAAAAAGGGTATCAGTAGCCGGCAGGGTGGCATTGACCGTCGGTCACTGTTAAAAATAGGGGCAGGGGCTGCCGGAGCCGCGTTGTTGCCGGCTGTGCCAGGGATGGCGTTGGCGGCCGATAAATATCCAGCATTGGCTAATTATCCAGCCGGTATTAGCGGCGATTCAGTCTTTGTCGGGCTCACGCTCGACCTGACCGGCCCTTATTCGGCCGAAGGTGCCGATGAGCGCAAAGGTTATGAATTGGCTGCCGAGCAGCTTAACGCCGGGGCGGCGGAAGTCAAAAAAATATCGCCTCTCACCAAAAAAGGCATACTGGGCAAAACGCTAAAGCTCGGCGTCATCGACGCCCAAACCAAGCCTAACTCGGCAGTGCAGGCGGCCACACGCTTCATTCACGAAGACAAAGCCATGATGATTTCCGGCAGCGTCAGCAGCGCCGTGGCCATTGCCTTGCAAAAGGTTTGCAACCGCGAAAAAACCCTTTATCTTGCGGCCATTAGCGGCTCCAATGAAACTACGGGTGTTGATTGCCAACGCTATGGCTTCCGCCTGTGCTATTTCGCGTACATGGCGGCCAAGGCCATTTCACCGGTATTGGCAAAATCTTTGGGCAAAAATCGCAAGGCGGTGTATCTGGTTCCCGATTACACCTATGGGCATACGACCTACGATTCGATGAAAGAGTTCACCGAAAAAGAAGGTTGGACAACGGTAGGCCAGCAGGTCCACCCACTGGGCGCAAAAGATTACAGTTCCTACCTGATCAACATCGCCAATAGTGGTGCCGATACTCTGGTCGTCATCGATTACGGCGCCGATGCGGCCAATTCCGTCAAGCAGGCCAAACAATTCGGCATCCTCGACAAAATGAAACTGGTTGTGCCCTATATGTCGCCGTTTCTGGGTGAAGAAGTAGGGGCGGAAGTCATGCAGGGCGTGTACGGATCGATGGGCTTCTGGTGGACGTTGCAAGACAAGTATCCGATCGCCAAGGATTTCGTGACGGCATTCGAGAAGAAATTCAACCAGAAACCGCACGATTCGGCCTATATCGCCTATTTGAATACGGTGCTGTGGGCCGATGCCATCGAGCGCGCCGGCACTTTTTATGCGCCTGAAGTCATTAAAGCGCTTGAAAAAGGCGTAAAACGCCAAGGGCCAGTGGGCGATGTTTGGTTCCGCGGGGAAGATCACCAGGGCGTCATCAATTTCCCGATTGTTCGAGGCAAAAAGCCGGCCGATATGAAAAACAAGGCCGATCTGTTCGAAATCGTGGACGTAATCAACGGTGCCGATTACCTGCCCAAGCTTGGTCTTATGGGCTGCAAGATGGGCCCTGCCTGAGGCTAAAGCCATTGATGTATATGATGGCGCCCCTCGTAGGTGCCAAAAACATGCAAAACAGTATGTAGCGGCACCCCTCGTGGGTGCCAAAAACATGCAAAACAGTATGTAGCGGCACCCCTCGTGGGCGCCAAAAACATACAAAACAGTATGTAGCGGCACCCCTTGTGGGCGCCAAAAACATACAAAACAGTATGTAGCAGCACCCCTCGTGGGTGCCAAAAACATACAAAACAGTATGTAGCGGCACCCCTCGTGGGTGCCAAAAACATACAAAATAGTATGTAGCGGCACCCCTTGTGGGTGCCAAAAACATGCAAAACAAATTACAGTGGGAACGATTGAATGCCAAGCATGTCGTTGTTTTTATCTCAGTTGTTCAACGGGCTCGCGTCGGGTCTGTTGCTGGCATTAATCAGCACAGGTCTGACAATTATCTACGGTACGCTTGGGGTTGTTAATTTTGCACACGGGGCTCTATTCGTAGTCGGAGCGTACGCGGGCTTTGCCACCTACGGCGTCACAGGTTCTTTTGTGATCGCCATCGGGGTGGGCGCGCTGACTGCTCTAGTGGTCGGATTGGTCATGGAGCGCGGTTTGGTGCGCTTATTTTATGGGCGCCCGCCCGAAGACCAAATTCTGGTTACGTTTGGCATAGGCATCGTTCTCGTCGAAGTCGTTCGCGGCATTTTCGGCGGCGTCAGCTTGTCGGTGCCCACGCCAGCATGGGGCCATGGCATTGTGCATATTGGCTCTCTTATTTATCCCCTATACCGCCTAGAAGCGCTGGTGATTTCGGCGGGTACCTTGTTGGTGCTTTATTTTGTGCTGTATCGAACCAGTCTGGGATTAATCGTACGCGCCGGAATCGAAGACTCGCTGATGGTCAATATTCTTGGCATTAATGTCAAGCGTATTTTCCTGTTGGTGTTTGGCATCGGGGCGATGGCTGCGGGATATGCCGGCGTAATCGATGCGCCTATTGTTTCTCTGACTCCCGATATGGGTTTCCGAGTCCTTGTCGACTCGTTTGTGGTGGTGGTCATCGGTGGCGTAGGATCTTTCCCGGGCGCGATCATCGGGGGCATTATCGCGGGCGAAATTCTTAGCCTTACTTCTATGTTTGATCCTGCTTATTCCGATGTTATGCTGTTTGTTGCAATGGCGCTGGTCTTGATATTCCGCCCTCAAGGTCTTATGGGACAGGAGGGTCGCGAATGATTTCGCATAATCAACCGGGCGCTTTGTTGCGCCGGCAGATCCCTGAACTGGTGGTGGGAATCTGCCTGATCGTGGCTCCGTTTGCCTTGCCTTCTTTGGGCATTGGCGCCGATCTCATGACTCGTATTCTTATCTGGGGTTTGTTCGGGCTGGGCTTTGATCTGCTGTTTGGCTATACCGGCTTGTTGTCATTTGGCCAGGCTGCCTTTTATGGTACGGGCGGTTTTGTCACTGCCTACCTGCTTTCGAGTGGGGCCGTACCCATGTTGCTGGCCTTGTTTATCGGTACGGTCGTGGCTTCGGTGGCGGGCCTGGTAATCGGCTACCTCACCCTTCGGCGCACAGGCATCTATTTTGCTATGAGCACGCTGGCGTTTGGCGAGATGTTTTTCTTTCTGGAAAATTCATCCTTCAAGCACTATACCGGCGGAGAAAACGGGATTGCCGGCGTGCCGCCGCCCGTTATTCATCTGGGTTCCACCACTTTGAATATTTCCAGTGGCTGGCCCATGTATTGCTTTGTGGCGGTGTTCTTTTACGTGGGCTACATTATTGCGCGCCGTATTGTGCGTTCGCCATTTGGCGCTGTCCTCAAGGCTATACGCGGCAACCCCAAGCGCACGGTTGCCCTGGGTCACGCCATAAGCTATTACAAACTTTGTGTTTTCGTGATTGCGGCCGCTTACGGTGGCCTCGCAGGTGGGTTGCTTGGCATTTTCCAGGCGTACATGCCGCCTGATGCTTTTACCCTGGACACGTCGGCTCAGCTGGTTATTCAGACGGTCATGGGCGGGGCGGGCACGCTACTTGGCCCCTTGCTGGGCGCGACGATCTGGCTGTATCTATACGAGGGGTTGCAGAATATCGCGGGCATAGGCGCTTACTGGAAGTTAATTCTAGGTGTCATCTTCGTCATACTGGTCACTGTATTCCGCCATGGGGTCGCGGGCGCGCTTATTGCGGGCGCCAAACGCTGGTTCAAGGCCGAGCGTCCTGACGTAGCCACAGAGCAGCCGGTGTGCGCGCCGCTTGCAATCGTTCCGGCGAAATCCCTAGGCGCCAATATGCCTGTGCTTGAAGCACGCGGTATCAGTAAACAGTATGGCGGCCTGGCCGCTGTCAACGATGTTTCTTTTTCGCTGGCCGAAGGTGAGTTGCATGGCGTGATCGGGCCTAACGGTGCCGGAAAGTCAACCTTCTTCAGCATGTTGGCGGGCGAGTTGCAAACCACCACAGGCCAGGTGTTTCTGCGCGGCGACGATATCTCAGGGGTAGGCGTGACCGCGGTGTGTCAGCTGGGCATGAGCAAAAGCTATCAGATCAATCAGTTGTTCGACTCCCTGACGGTGCGTCAGAACACCATTATTCCGGTGCTGGCGCGTCAACGTGGGCGCTTCAAGCCTGACATGCTGCGAGGCTTGCATGGCGTTGAAGGCCTTGGCGAACAGGTCGACGCCGCCATCGCGCTGGTGGGGTTATCCCATCGGGCGGATTCGCTGGTGTCTGAGCTGCCTTATGGCGAAAAGCGGCGTCTCGAAATCGGACTGACGCTGGCTACCGGGGCCAACGTACTGCTGTTCGATGAACCCTTGGCAGGCCTGGGGCCGGAAGAGCGTGTCCATGTGGTCGCGTTGCTTAAATCAATACGCAAGGGCCGTAGCATGGTGATCGTGGAGCACGACATGGACGCGATGTTTGAGCTGGCCGAACGCATCACCGTGCTTTATGAAGGCCGAAAGCTGGCCGAAGGTACCCCCGATGAAATTCGGGCCAATTCTGCTGTACAGGCAGCGTATCTCGGAGGAATGGACGAGCATGAGTCTGCTTGAAGTTGAAAATATCAATAGTTTTTATGGGGACTCCCATATTCTTTTCGACGTGTCCATGCGTGTTGAAGAGAACGAAGTCATCGCCCTGCTGGGGCGCAATGGCGCCGGGAAAAACACCACGCTCAAATCCTTGATGGGTGTTGTGAAACCCAAAAGCGGGGTCATTCGCCATAAAGGCGTCGAGGTGCAGCACCTGTTGCCGCACGAGCTGGCTGGACGCGGCATACAGCTTGTGCCTGAGGAACGGCGTGTTTTCGGCTCCATCACTGTTCATGAAAATTTGCAGCTCGCCGCCATGACAGCCAAAGATCCCATGTCGCTTGAGGCTATCTACGAGACCTTTCCGCGATTGGCCGAGCGTCGCAAACATCGCGGGAAAGAATTGTCGGGCGGCGAGCAGCAAATGGTGGCCATTGCGCGAGCCATGATACGTAACGCCGGCCTTATTTTGCTGGACGAACCCTTCGAGGGGCTGGCTCCACTTATTGTCCGCGACCTGATGCAGGTGTGCCGCAAGCTGGCCGACAGCGGCCACACCGTTGTGATCGTCGAGCAAAATGTGCGGGCAGCCTTGTCGTTTGCGCATCGTTGCTACATTATCAATAATGGGCACATGGTGTATGAAGGCAGCCCTGAACAACTCCAGCATGAAAACGGAATTATTGAAAAATACCTGGGTGTAAAGGTTTAAGCGTAAGAATAATCAGGGTCGCAGGGTCATGGCGCTTCTTGCGCCTGGCCTTGTGTTTTTCTGGCGCCAGCGGCATAAAGGGCAAGAATGCCGCACACGGCACTATTAGCGGGTGTGGGTATGTTCTTTTCGCGTCCAAGCTGAACCACGCCGCCGCTTAGCCAATCCACCTCCAGAGGGTTGCCGTTTTTAAGGTCATGGTGCATGGACGAATCCATATTGCCAGGTAAGGTATCGGCAAAAGCAAGGCGGTCGTCAGCGAAGTCTTCCGTCAGGGCAACGCCATGTGCACGACCGACCGCCACGACTTCACGCATTAGCCCTAGCATAAAGGCGCGGCTTCGAGCGTTGCCGAGAATGGGGCCGAGCAGCGCGCGCATCGACGTGGTCGTCGCCGAAAGCCCCACCAGCAAGACATATTTTTCCCAAATGGATCTGCGCACATCCTGGCTTAGCTCGGACGTGATTCCCGCATGCCGTAACGCTTTGTGCAGAAATTCAGCGCGCTCCGACTTGCGGCCGTCATATTCGCCCAGCACGATACGTTGCATCGTGCCTATCTGATGAATGACACCAGGCCTTGAGACGTAAGCGCCCACATAGGCGACGCCGCCCATTATGTTTTGCGCGCCATATATGCGACGTAAAGTGTCGTCTTTGATGACGCCGTTTTGCAGCGACAATATGCCGGTGTTCGGCCCCACCAGCGGCTTGATCAATTGCGCCGCCGATTCCGTATCCCACAGTTTTACCGAAAGTATCACGAGATCAACCTGGCCCAATGTTGCAGGACTGTCTGTCGCCTGCACTTTCGCCAAGCGCATCTCGCCTTGCGTTTCGTTTTCAATCACCAGGCCATGCTCGCGCATCGCAGCCAAGTGCGCGCCGCGGGCGATAAAACGGACGTCGAAACCTGCTTGTGCGAGCTTGCCCCCAAAAAATCCGCCAACGCCTCCCGATCCCATCATCGCTATTTTCACAATCTATCCTCTACCTGAATATGGGCCATCTTTTACCGCAGTTACGCCGCTCGCAAACGCCAGACGGCGCTATCGGCCCGGTACGCGTCATATTACACTTCCCGTAATTGGGCCGATTGCACTGAAAGATTCAGGAGTGTCGGGAAGAACCCAACCCGATGCGGCAATGCAGTCGGTAGTCAGATTGCCCGATGGATTGATAGAAATGAGTTTTCCGCGGCGTAGCCCGGAACGGCTGGAAACGATGCTGGCAAGCCTGCTTGAGGGTTTGTCCGTTCGGCCCGTAGAAGTTTTAAGAAGCGAGCAAGCCTACTTTGCAGTTTATGAGAACGAGCAAGGCCTGGTCACGGGCTCCATACACGCGGGTCTGGTTCCCTTCTGGGCTGACAGGCTGGGGAAGACGAGCCTTGTAGCGTTGCAGGCATCGCGCCTTAGCGGCAGTTTTGCCAAGCCGCACGGTTGATCGCACAGGTTCAGGATTAGTTCTTTTCAATCATTGACGCCTGGAGAAAAGAGCCTAGAATTCAGTTTGAATAAAAAGGTTGTACCTAAAGGAGGTCATCATGGGCTCTATCGGCGAGCAGGAAGTCATCCGGCTCGGTCAGTTGGAAATCCGCTATCTACTTGATGGCTGCGCTGGCGCTAGCCCCAGCCGCCTGGGGTCCTTCGAACTGACTGTGCCTCCTAATGCGAATGTGCCGCCGCCACACAGCCACGCAGACAACGATGAGTTTGTCTACGTGCTTGACGGAGTTTTGCGTTATTCGGTTAATGAGATTACCCGTGATTTAGGAGTCGGGGATTCGATGTTCACTCCGCGCGGCGCGGTGCATGCTTTCAACAATCCGTATAGCAAAACCGCTCGGGCGCTGATAATGCAAACACCCGACATTGGCCCGCAATACTTCCGCGATGTCAGAGCCATAATCGACGCGGGCGGCCCGCCCGACAAGACAAAACTGCTCGAGGTCATGACGCGATATGGGCTTACGTTGTCCGTGTAGAGCCCCATTATCGTGCTTGATTTTACTGGTGGTGCATCCCTGATTCTTAGGATACTTTCCGATAATCTTAGAAATTACTTTTATTTCAAAGGTTTACAGGCTGCTTAAGGGCTAGTGTACCGGTATGGTGTACCAGCTCCAACCAATTTCGATTACGAAACTGAGACTCTATGTGATGTATTGACGGGTGCTAGAAAATAGACGAAATGAGCGTTTTTAAGAAAAATAATACATAAATCAGACAAATATTTGATTAGTCATACAGTTTTTAGACAAATTAACTGGTGGTTTATGCTGAATTAACCAAGAAACCGACAAACCTTACATCTATTAATTAATGCATTTTTCAGACAAACCATGAAATAATAAGGGGAATTTCAGACAAATATGTTGGGTGTGACATGGGAATCAAACAGAAAATCGACCTTTCACTGCCAGAGACTGTCTTCACCGGTGAGGGTGACCCTGTCGCAGACCGCAAAGTTCTCCGGTTAGCTAGCGCGGGGCTATTACGCAAGCTCTACCAGGGAGTCTATACCAGCAACCTGGCCAGCCCCCCGGAAATGGTTGTGTTGCGCCATTGGTTGACCATCGTCAGCCACCTGCTGCCTGGTGGCGTCCTCAGCTATCGGAGCGGATATGACGCGAAGCCCGTCGAAGGAAGCCTCTATGTAACACGCGGAAATCGACCACGAACGCTTGAGCTGCCCGGACTCACCATTAAGGTTATTCCGGGCCCCGGGGCGGCCGATGGCGACATGCCTTACAAGAACCTTTTCCTGGCCAGCCAATCCCGTTGGTTATTGGAGAACATGGCGACTGGTCGTGGTGTCAGTGAGAGAGTGATTCCCCAGGAGACGCTCGAGGCTGAGCTTGATAAACTTCTTTCGATTCGGGGGGGGCATCGGTTCAACCAACTTAGGGATGCTTGTCGCACGTTAGCGAGCAAGATTGGCCGGGAAAAGGAGTTCAAGCGTCTGGATGGCATCATGGGCGCTTTGCTGGGTACCCACGAGAGCAAGAAGTTACACGGCAAGCAGGCGCTCGCGCGCGCCGCCGGCCGTCCCTATGACCCTGACCGTCTTGTGCTGTTTGATACCCTATTCAGCTGTTTACGGACTCAGCCCTTGACGGAGATGGCCGCCACAGCGGAAACAGGTGTCGCTCGCGAAAACTTTGCCTTTTTTGAGTCCTACTTCTCGAACTATATTGAAGGTACTACATTCCTGGTTAGCGAAGCCGAGGAAATCGTGTTTGAAGGCAAGCTTATACCAAACCGGACGGAGGACTCCCACGACATTTTGGGAACCTTTCAGGCTGCGATGCAAGCCCCTTGGCGCGACCAGCCGGCAAGTACGGCGGACGACTTCTTACATTGGCTCAAGAACGTCAACGCGCTGGTGATGCAGTCAAGGTTGGACAAGAACCCAGGCGAGTGGAAGAGCCAGAACAACCAGGCCGGGGCGACGTTATTCGTGGCCCACGAGCTTGTGCAGGGCACTCTGCGGGAAGGCTTCGCGCGGATTCAGGCGCTGGAGGACCCCCTTGCCCGTGCGCTGATGACCATGTTTGTTGTCTCCGAAGTTCACCCTTTCAAGGATGGCAATGGCAGAACAGCACGCCTAGCCATGAACAGCGTGCTAAGTGCCGCAGGACTGTCGCGCATCATTGTGCCGACGGTCTATCGCGAGGATTATCTGTTGCCGCTGAAGAGCCTATCGAATCATGCCGACGCGACACCCTACATCCGAGCCATGACTCGCATCCATGCCTGGACGGTGGCCTTTGATTACACCCGGCCCCGGCCCGACCTCTATGAGGCGCTCAAGCGGTGCAATGCCTTTGAAGAAGACCTACGAAACTACCGGCTGGTGTTCCCCGAGGTCAACGCAGAGGAGGCTTAATGCGGCCTTGCCCCAGCTTACTGAGCTTTCAGCCATTGCGTGATGCTTGTCATTAGCTTGCTGTCCAGGAGACCTTCCGCAGGCTCGCAGGCAAGCGACGTGTAATCACGTGTAGTGATGTTGCGGCGTTCATACGTACTATCGATAAGTAGGAGTTGGCGCGAGATAAATTTTCGGTACCGTCCGCTCGATAAGTCATGACAGAGAAATGATTGACTCGAAGGGGATTACTGGCGAGCAATTTGATAAGCACAATGTCCCGCAGCCATGCTCGGTAGTCGCGGACGCGTGTCGATGGCGGTGGATTCTCTTCCAACGCCTTTGGAAGTCGCAGCAACTCCTTTAGTGGATGTGAGCTCCTCTATTGGGGGGCGATGAATGACAATACTGTCTGCAAGAACGTCGCAAGCCCGTGATGGCGCATGTTTCCGGCTCGGCGCCTGTTCCATACAATGTATTGTCTGACAAGCTCCGGAAATGTTAGCCACGCCAGTGTGTACCCGTCCTGCTCCGCAATACCCTGGCCTTTGGGGCGAGACAGTTTCAGGTATCCCAGAAAATTGCTAATTGCATTCCAGGTCACGCCGGTGGTCACGCACACATAGCCATCAAAGAGCATTGACCAGTTTATTCTGGTGCCTGTCGCCTCCAATGGTTTCAGACGCCAGCTGTTGTGTTTGTTGGTGGTCTACGTTCATTAACTGGTGCGCCGATCAACCGGACTATAGCGCCCAGGTGCAGCGCGACGCGTGCGAACGAATGAAGCGCGACATGCCTAGGCCCAATGCCCGCGACGATTGTTTGCAGCGTGAACAGCTGGAGCTGTGGTTTCAGCATGTGCGGCGGCTGCCGAATCCCGTAGCCGGTGAGTACGGCCAGGGATCTTGATGGGGTTGGGTGGGGAATTGATCAAATAACGTGATGGAATGACGTTGGCCCCCCTCGAGGTGCTTGAACAAATGCACCTTTTGGGGGAGTCTCTTGTTTACCAAGACTCGAGACGCCCCCAGTGTGCCATATCCTTTTGAATGACCCGAAGTTTTTTTCTTTGCTGTTGCACATTGATCGTGATCTGGCGCAGCAGTGTCGGGCGGCTGGCTGCCCCTGTGGCGGCACGTTGCATCAGGCCAACTATCCGCGTAAGCCGCGCGGTTGCCCGCGTGAGGCGCGTGCCGATTGTGAGCGGCGTTTTAGCTTTTGCTGCAACCGCTGTCGTAGGCGTATAACGGCCCGGTCGGTGCGCTTCATGGGGCGGCGCGCGTATCGCGGACGCGTAGTCGCTGGGTTGCGTCTGGACCTGTACGCCTCAGATCCGAAACGTGGGGCGATGTGGCATGTCCGGACCGCAAAATAGGGGGTAATTGGGGTATTTGGGGTATTTTTCCAAGCTACACGTGTATTTGTCATTGACTGTTTTTACACAAGAGCCAGAAATTGCCCCAATTACCCCAAATACCCACGGATGGTCAACAATAGGTTGCCAGAGTGTTCTGACCACTCGATAAAAGCACAAACGCGAGCCGGAGTATCTCTCCTGCAGGCTTCTGGGGCGTCTCGTAAGGAGGTCTAGATGCTAATGCGAACCAGTGCAGCTAGAGAATGCCGGTGTATTTATGTGATTGTCACGCATCACCATGCCGGGTCGGCGCCGTGTTCATAACGCGCTGATGATAAATCGCATTGACCTTTCAGGGGTACACAGGGCAGGGGGTACATATAAGGAAAAACAAAAACGCCAACCCCGAAAGATTGGCGTAAGTGCTTGATATTCTTGGTGGCGCATCCCTGATTCGAACAGGGGACCTGCGGATTATGATTCTGTAAAACATAGTGTTTTTCGATATTCATTCATGTTGATTAAAACCAACTAAACATAGCATTTATGCGCCTTACAGGCTGTCTACATCAGTCCGAAGGTTGATTGATATTGATTAGAATAGTATATTAAAGTCTACATGGCGGCTACATGGAGGCTCTATGGCAAAGGGACGAATCAGACTCACGCAGGGGCGTATTGACGGCGCGGCGTGTCCTGACGGCAGGCAACAGGGCTTCATACGCGACCTGGAACAGCCTGGGCTGGCGCTGCGCGTGACCGCATCCGGCAATAAGGGATACGTCTACGAGGGCAAGCTGGATGGGAAAACCATCCGCGTGACAGTGGGCGACCCCAAGACGCTGACACTGAGCCAGGCGCGCGATAGAGCCGCCGCAATACGAGTGATGATTAGGGCGGGCCGAGACCCGCGCATAATCAAAGCCGAACGCATGGCCGATGATGCCAACAGGCGCGATAAGGCCAAGCAGGAAAGCGCCGCCGCGCTGGACGCCTGGGACGCATATATCAAGGCCCGCGCTAGGAAATGGAGCGCCCGCCATAAGGCCGACCATCAAACCATGAGCCGGGCCGGGGGCGAGACGATTACACGCGGCAGACGCCACGGCATGAGCGATACAAAGGAGCCGGGCATATTGCGCCCCCTGCTGGAACGGCCATTGTCCGAGATAACCCGCGACCGTATCGCCGTCTGGCTGGAAGTGCAAGCGCCGCGCCGCCCGACACGCGCCCGCCTTGCGCTGTCATTATTGGCTACCTTCATTAACTGGTGTACTGACCGCCCGGAATACCGCGACCAGGTACACGCTGACGCCTGCCTACGCATGAAAAAGGATTTACCCAAGGCCCAGACCCGAGACGATTGCTTGCAGCATGAACAACTGGCGCTTTGGTTCGAGCATGTGCGCACGCTCCAAAACCCGGTTATTGCCGCGTACCTGCAGGCCTTGTTATTGACCGGCGCACGGCGCAACGAATTAGCCGCGCTGACATGGGCTGATGTGGATTTTCAGTGGGCCAGCATGACTATCCATGACAAGGTGGAAGACACCCGCACCATACCGCTGACGCCCTACATCAAAAGCCTATTGCTTGGTCTACAACGGATAAACAACACGCCCCCGAACGTTCTTTATCTGGAACGGCTCAGGGAGCAGGGGAAAAAATGGAAACCGTCGCCATGGATATTCAGTAGCCCGACGGCGGCTAGTGGGCGCATACAGGAACCGCGTATAGCGCATAACCGGGCATTACAGGCCGCTGGCTTGCCTGCCCTGTCCATACATGGCTTGCGGCGTTCTTTCGGCACCTTGGCTGAATGGGTAGAGTGCCCGGCGGGAGTGGTCGCGCAAATCATGGGGCATAAGCCAAGCGCCATTGCCGAAAAGCATTACCGGCGCCGCCCCTTGGACTTGCTGCGCATGTGGCATACCAAAATAGAGGGCTGGATATTAGAGCAGGCAGGCATTGAGCAGCCCAAGGAGAAAGCGACCAGGTTGCGCGCAATGCAAAAGGACGCTGCGTAGCGGCAAGCCCCCTGTGGATAACTCTTTGTGCAGACCAAAAATAAAAGTGGCTAGTTTTTGACCATAACCCCCATTCCTCGCCAAGCCTTGCGGCGCCTACGTTTCCCGATATGCGTACAAAACTTATGCACCGGGCGTATTCTCATAACGGGTCTTATGTCAATTATGCAAATAAATATTATCAAAATATTTGCATTATGGAATTTTAAGGAATAAGATAGGACCACTTTCCGCGCACGCGCGAACCATCACAATTAGGAAATCTGCTCCAATGGGACCCAACGAATTTGAACAGGCGCTGGCCGGCCTGAACTGGAAAAAGGTGGATTTCTGCCGAGCCGCAGGTCTGAATCAGTCGACCATTTCCCGCTGGATAGCTGAAGACACCGAGATACCCCCTTGGGTCGACAAGTTTTTAGGCATGGCGCTGGAGGTCAAGCGCCTGCATGACACGTATGTATTGCCGCCCAAGGCCGGCAAGAAATCCGACGCCTGACGGTTTCAGGCAAAAGACGGGCCCGACCAGTGTTGACGCACTAGGCAGGCCCTGACCACCATCACTAAATGGAGTTAGATAACGATGGCTACCAAGGATATTAACTTAGCCGAGCTGGCTAATTTTGGGCCGATCATCAATGATGAAGAGGTGGAGCGTATAGAAAATATCGCCACATCCCAAGGAATAGGCCAAGGCAGGCGATTAGTGCTTATTAACCTGTCGAGGGGGGCCGATACTATTTCAAACATTAGCATTACTGCGCCTGGCGCGTTCGCTGAAATAATCGAGGTGATGGAGGACTATCAAAGACACGTCAAGCACTTGTCGGAGATGGTCGACGCGGCAATGCTGCGTGTGCGAATTGCTGATTGTCGGGAGGCATAATCATGACTTCCGAAAAACTGGCTATCGACCCTTCCCTTGCTGCGGTACTCGGTACCAGCGACGCCCTGAGTCAAGCGCTCGCATGTGTCAGAGCCGCCATGCTCGCAATAAACGATGGCGTTGAACTGAAGGTTGATCACTTCTCACTGCTCAAATGCGCCGAGGACATCATTGAATCCCGTATGGAGATCATTGAAAAAGCCGAGGATGTGTTAGGTGACCTGCAGAGCCAATCGGTGGACGCGCAGCAAAGCGGTTACCAGGCCGCGCGTTCATGGTATGCGGACATGCTGGGTCGTATAGAAGCTCTTGATAGTGCCTATGGTTTGAGCGGCTATTGCGTTGATAGCAAATTGCGAGGTGCGTTCGAGGCGCTGTCCGTTGACCAACGCGGCGCGTTTCTGGACGCCGTTGGAGACTACCTCGTAACCTTCATTGCGATTGGCCAACCCTCTGAATCCTTCCTCGTGGACGCAGACCGCCTGCGGATGCATGCGTCCACACCCGAAGAGCAAGACGCCTGGGCTGACGCGTGTGAGCACGCCGAGCAAGACGCAGAGGGTGATATTGCCCTGGCTAGTAGCTATGCCGGAGGCCAATCATGAATAATCGCACTGTTTATATCCGATGCCTGGATGAGGGCCATGGCCCCGCGGCTCCAGTGCCGGACGAGTTTGAGAGCTCGACCGCCCTCATGGTAAATCCAGAGGCTTCTCTTTCTGTGCTGCTTGATGCGGCCAGCGCGCGCACCGCTCGCATTGTCGATGTCACCAAGCCGTTTCTTGATTTAGAGGTCACGGATTTTGACTTCACACGCGAGGACGCTTGCCGATTGCTGATAACCGTCAGTGCGATGGCTTACGAGGTATCGCGGCTGCTGGAAGTGGCGCAGGCCGCCAATATGGAAGAAAAGGAGGGGAAAGAGTAATGGACCGCATTCTTATTGCCGGCACCCACTACGATCTAGAAATAGTGCTGCGGCGCATGAAGTTCCTGACAAATCTATTAACCACAGATGATGCTGATTCACTGAGCAGTGAACAGGTGACGGACCTGCATTTCTGGATGGACAGCTTGGTCGACAATGCTCAAGGAATCGCTAACGGCATTAGTGACGCGATCAGCAACACCAGGCGGGATTCTAGCTCGACGGAGCGAAAACCGGGCGCCTTCCCCGGCTGGCGTGGCGCTATGAGATAGAACATTGCTGACCTGTATAAATAATCAGTAAAATATCAACGGCCAGCCCCTAGACTGATCATCGAAACGCCGGAACGTCCACCGGCCCGGGGCGGCATCTAACTACTGGACGGTGCATAGGACGATGCGCAATGGATGTCCCCGACCATTCACCGAATATTGAAATTCCCGCTGCGATGCAATGGGTGCCGCTGGAGTGGCTGGCGACGGAAATAGCATTCCATTTCGTACCCATTCCCAACGAAGAAATTCTTGTTTCGTTTAAGAAGGAAATGTCTGATGGGTCAGGCGAAGCACTGACTCACGAAGAGTGGCAGTTTGTCCGTGAGCTGTGCGGTGGCAACCCACCGACCAGGTGTTCCCCGGAACAATTCGAGGCATGGGTACAGCCGTTCAACGCCGCCCCCAATAAGCCCGCATGGGAGTTGTATCCTGAATACCAATTGGGGCAGGCGGCAAGGTTGGCGCAAACGCGTTTTCAAGCCGTGCGGGCGGCGCAGCTTTCTCGTATTGAATCAATGGCGGCACAAGGCCGCATTCGGCTTCGCAGCGCTGATGAGGTGGGCGCCCCGGCGGGTGATTCCCTTTTTATGGCAGTTGAGGACGCAAGAATCTGTTTGGAAGATATTGGAATCGCCTGTATTTCGCGTCGTGAGACCAACCCGCAAACCGAAGCCATTGAGATTCTATGTAAGGAGAGAGCAAGGCCGCGTGATATCGCATGGGCCTGGGCGACACTGATTGATATTCAAAACGGTCAGCCGCTCGCCCATCAGGAAAAACGATACCGCAAAATTGCGGACACTCATGAGTGGATCATGGACCTCAATTTGCCGGTAAGTGGTATTGATGGCATGCCGGTCAGAGCTCGCAAAGGCGTGCGAGTATCGGGTTCGGATGAGGATATAGAGGACAGGCAGCTAGTGCTGGTTAGTGCTGTCCGCGATGCGGCGATTTCGGCTAAGCGCCCCTGGCCAGAAGTGGAAAGCGTCAGCGGCACACCGGAAATTTCATCGAAGGCCCCCGCAGCGGATGCCGTCAAGTCTGCGCTTGTGGCTGGTGATGATAAGGGGCAGAACGAAACGCCGCCACCGCTCAACTGGAAAATGAAAGTACAAGTCGAAGCAACCGCCATGTTCAAAAGGCTTAGGAAAGCGGGGGCGCAACCGGCGGTATATTCGATTGTTGATGATTTGGCGAAATGGTGCCGCAATAACGGGGTAAGAACTGACTCAGGAATTTATCCGACCTCCGGTTATCTACGTACCCATGTTTTAAGCCGCAAACACTGGACGCCGCCGGCGTGGGAGCGTTGAACAAGCAGCACAAATTGCACAAATTGCACAAAGATGTTTTGCGCAAGATGCACGAACGTTAATCAACAATCATAAAATCGTTTATTCATGCGGGTTTCAATCTGATTTAGTTCCTTCTTTATGCGCACTTGTTGAGGCGCATTTGTTCATTCAAGAATTTGTTTCATGCCTAGCCTGTGCTGTTAGGTTTTGGAGCAAACCAAATGCCAGCCCAAGTTCCCCAACAGTTCCCGTCTCTGGAAACTGTCACCCGCCCCGCAGTGGACACCGCCGCTGCCGCGTACTATCTGAATCGCAAACCCCAAACACTGCGCACATGGGCCTGTTTCGAGGACGGCCCAATACGCCCTTTGCGCATCAATGGCCGTCTGGCCTGGCGCGTTGCTGACATTAAGGCCGTGATGGGGGTGTAGTCATGACTGCCATCAAACACCCAGCCAGCGACGGCACGGCCATTTATGAGCACCCGGACGGCGCAAACATTAGGTTTGACGCCATCGAATTGCTGATGACAGCTTGTGACGGCACGACGACCGTTAATGTGGATATTGGCCAGCTTGGAATGCTTGAGCTTGGCCACGCACTGATTCGCATTGGTTCCATTCAACCGGAGGGTGTGAAATGAGTAACGCCCCCACCACAAATAAAACAACACAAAACGATGATCGGTTAGTGACCGACCGAGAAGTGGCGCAACTTCTTAGTTGCTCGCGCAGCTGGCCCTGGAAGCTCAGCAGCGAAGGCAAATTTCCAAAACCAATCAGGTTGTCGGCAAGATGCACCCGCTGGAGCCGACTTTCGGTCCTAGCCTGGATGGCTGACCCGCAAGCCTGGCAGGCCGCGCATGGAGGGAAATAGCCATGCAAAAAAGCCCCACCAACATCGTCAGCAGGGCCGGTATTCGTTTGAGCGCGAATGGTTCACAGTCTATCACCCTGACGGGAAATAGCGAGCCTCGCGTCGATAGCCGGCTGATTGCGCAGCACTTGGGTACCAAGCACAAGAATGTCATTGAGCTTGTCGGCAAGTACACGGATAAATTTAAACGGCTTGGAATTGTTCCGTTTAAAACGGAGAAATTAACGGCCGGCCGGGGGCGCACTGAGCGGTACGCACTGCTTAACGAAGATCAATGCTATTACCTGTTAAGCCTGTCTCGAAACAGTGAACGAGTCGCTGAACTGAAAGTTAATCTCGTCCTGGCATTCCGTGAGGCCCGCCAAGGTATCGACATTACCAGAACCGAGTACCTGCCGACCTACAAGGCGCTGCATGACCGCTTTCATGAGTTGGCGGCCCATTCCAGCAATGAGCGACTGGTGCATATCAACGTCAATAAGCTGATCAACAAGACAGTCGGCATCGGCCCGGGCGAACGGCAGCATTTGCCGGTACCGCATAAATCCTTTCTGGTGGCCGCGCAGTTCATTGCGGCCAGTGCGATAAATGGCGCATCCGACCATCGAGACGGCTACGCCCGCATTAAGCAGGCTTTGGCCGCGCTTCAAGTGCCTGCCCTGGTGAGTACGCTATGACGCCTAACTCTCGCTCAACTAGTGCCGGCAGCCAGCGTGCCCGGATACTGGAAGCATTGGCACGGCGCCCCCATACCTCCTATGAACTTCGTCGCCTGGGCTGCTATCAATGCCCAACCCGGATATTGGAGCTGCGCCGCATGGGGTACGACATCCAAACCCAGCGGGTCAGTATTTGGGATCTGGAAGGATATCGCCACTACGGGATCGCCCTATACACCTTATGCGGGGGCGCCCATGAATAAGCATTTTCAATTCTCCGGCGTTGACCTTGCAATGGCTGCTGGCCAGATTGCCGCCCAGCAATGGTTCGCCGCCCCCCATGGCCCATTGGATCAATGGCGCCATACAAAGCTGACTGATTTCGAAAGCTACGTCATTGGCTGCGACGACATGGCCGCGCGGCTTGTGGCCTGGCAACAGGGCTTCGAGCATGGCATCGAGGAAGCGGAGCGCGACCTTTTGGAGAAAATGGCCGCTTTGCCTGATTCTGGGGCCCGTAATGGGCCGAGATAAAAAACGCGGCATTGCCATCACCGGGCCATGGCAGCCGGTTTCCCTTACGTTCCTTCGTAGTCGCGCATGTGCCGAACTATCCCCGCACGGTGCAAAACTGTTGCTGGACGTGCTAGGCCTGTTGTCTACCAATGCGGGGCGCAACGGCGATATTAGCTTGACGCCAAAGACAATGAATGTACGGGGGTGGTCTGGGCGGGCAACGCTTCGGGCAACGGTGCAAGAGCTACTCGACAACAACCTGTTGTTCATGACCAAGCAGGGGTCGAGGCTAGATTGCAGCTTGTTTGCTTGTACCTTGTATCCGCTTGATTGCGACCTCGACAAGCTAGACGTGCGACCTGGTTGCTATGCCACGGCGGCGTATACAGGCGGCGATGGTTCGATGCAAAAGGAGCCTACTGAAACGCACCCAGCACGGTGGCGACAGGCACGAAAAACAGAAACGGTGGCCCCGCCACGGAACGCAAAAGCATCAAAACGTACCGCCACGGTACAAACGACTATGAAGAAAGTGGCATAAATGGGGCAGTTCGTACCGCCACGGTACAAAACCCCCTATTTTCCATGTTTGCATCGTACCGCCACGGGTCACCTATCTAGATAAGCCATCTATACACGCAGTTCAAACCACACATTAAAGGACAACCGAACATGAAAGACAGCTTCCCAGACCTGAAAATCGAGCTGATGACTGACGACACCGGCGACGGCCTCATCCTGTTGGAACAGAAAGACAGTGAAGACATTGGCAGCATAGCTATCCACCCCGTCCACCTTCGCTACATGGCCGAAAAGCTCGGGCTGGTGCAAACGAGTGACCCGCAGGCCCAAAAGACCATCGCCACCTTGACGCGGCGTCTGTGCCTGCTGCGCGACCGTATCGATCACCTGGCCGACTGGCTGGCGACGTATTCAGACTCCCAGCATGCCGACCTGACCTATGAACAGACCTACGCCCGGGCGACGGCGGATATGGCCGATGAGTTTTGCGAGGAAATTCCCGAAGGCCTTTTGGCACGGCCGGCCGGGCAGCAGCAACTATTTACTAATCAAGGAGTACAAAATGTCTGATACCCTGCAAGAATTTGTCACGACACTCAAATATAAGGCGGTGAACGAGCGCGAATTTATTGATGGCGTAGATACTACGGGCCGCAAGATCGTCCAATTGGGCAAGCTGGCTGCCACAGCAGGTTTAGCGATTGGCGCCATGGCGGCAAAGTATGCTGAATCAATGGAGCAGGTTGAATTTGTCGCCAAGCGTGTCGGGTCAAGCGTTACCCATATAAAAGCGTTGGAAAAGGCCGGTGCATCGCTTGGATCGTCGGCCCAGGGCGCCCGTTCCAGCCTTGAAGGCCTAGCCAAGTTCATGCGCGACACGCCGGCGTCTGGTGGATTCCTAAAGGCGCTTGGCGTACAGAGCAAGGATGCGAAGGGCCATGCGCTTGATACCGTCCAGGTGATGAAAAACTTGGCGACCGTTTTCCAAAAAATGCCGGTCTATCGGGCCAATCAGTACGCCCAAGTGCTTGGGATCAGCGACAACATGATGCTGGCCATGCGCGACAAGAGTTTCAACGCAAAGCTGGATGAATACAACGCGGTTGTGGAACGAGGAGAGATCAACGAAGCGGCCAAGTCGTCGCATACGGCCATGAATAAAGGCCGTATCCTGGATTTGAAGGCGCAAAACGTCGCTGCCGAAGCCGCAACTCCGGTACTGGACAAATTCAATGACCTGGATGATGCTACCCAAGGGCTGAGCACGGAGTTTCTTGCCGCGGCGGAGGTTATAGGGGGCACCACCATCGCATTGAAACTGTTGACCAGCGCAGCCGGTACAGCGGCCAAGGCGCTGGCGGGTGGTGGAGCTGCTGGCGGATCAGAGGCCGCAGCGGCAGGTGGCGCCGCCGCTGGAGGGTTCTTGAGTCGATGGCTGTCAAAGTTGTTAGGGCCCTATGCGGTCGGCGGCTACCTGGCCACTTATTCGAAGTCGTTGAACAAGGGCGAGGACGCGCAACTGGATGCGATCCATGCGAAACCTGCCAAGAACGTCGACCAGCAACTTGAGACGGTCAAATACTACGAGAAACTGGGCTGGACAAAGGCGCAGTCAGTGGGAATCGTGGCAAACCTGCAGGCTGAGAGTCACATGGATCCAAAGGCAGTGGGAGACCACGGCGCGGCCTATGGGATAGGGCAGTGGCACAAGGACCGTCAAGATCAGTTTAAGAGGCTCTACGGTTTTGATATTCACCAATCCACACTTGATCAGCAATTGGCTTTCGTCCAGTGGGAATTGAATAACTCACACAAAGCGGCGGGGGACGCGTTACGTAAAACAACGACTCCACAAGCCGCCGCCGCAGCCGTTTCTCGCAAATATGAGATCCCAGCTCATGCGAACCTTCAGGCACGAGAGCGCGGTAACGCCGCAGGTGCCCTGTACGGTCAAGCCGATTTAAAGAGCCGTGACGCGAACGGCAATCAAAAATACAAGGGCAAGATCAATCCGCTGAACACGGAAATCTATGCAGACAGGATGGCTGCCCTTAAAACGGCATCGGTTAATGCGAGTTCTCGGCTCAATGCGAATCAGTCCATTCTCCCATTGAACCAAAACAATCCCAATAACAAACGCGTCATCCCGGTGACTCCGCAGGTTACACAAAACCAAACGACAACGATCAACGTGAACGGGTCGAACGATCCATTAGCGACGGCTAACGCGGTGGCGAATGCGCAAAAGCGAGTCAACGAGCTTTCGGCCCGTAACACTGCGGGGGCTGTGCGATGACCTCCCTTGTGGCTGGGCTCATTGGCCGAGGACGGCGAGCACGGGCCGGGGGCTGGCTTAGATTTGGTCGCGCATGTAGTCGGGGCCGCCTATCACGTCAAACATCAAATCATTAATCCGGAGGTGCAATCATGACCCAGCAATATTTACGCAAAGCTAGCTTGTTAATTGGTACAGGTAGCGAGGCGCTGGACCTGTCCGAAATGCAGTTTGTTTTTCAGACTGAGGCGCGAACCATTCACACGCCATGTAGTGTGCAACTGCGTATTTACAACCTTTCATCGAGAAAAGGGAATAGCACCGCGCAGAAAATAGCCAAAGAAGGTGTGGACATTCAGCTATCTGCTGGATATGAGGGAAATTTCGGGCCGATATTTCAGGGTCAGATTGTGCAGGTGCGCCTTGGCCGGGAAAACGCGACCGATACTTACGTCGATATTACGGGGGTCGATGGCGACGCGTACTACAACTTCAATGTGACTAACGTATCGGTAGCTGCCGGCACAACGGTCATTGGTCGAATTGGTGCCATCGCCAAGGCAGCCGGCATGAAACTTGGAACTATAAAAATTCCTAATGACGGTTCGAAGCTACATCGGGGACGCACGTATTTCGGCCTGGCACGCGATCACTTAGACGGGTTATGCGGAACGATCGGAGCGGATTGGAATATTCATAACGGAGAATTAGAGGTTATTTCCCGTAGCGCCTATAAGGATGGCGACATTCCCACCTTGACGGCCGCTACGGGAATGATTGGTGTGCCGGAACAGACCTTAGAAGGCATCGCCATCCGGGTTTTGCTCAATCCAAACCTTGAACAGAATATGGCGGTCAGAATTGATAACGCCAGCATTCAGCAGTTTCAATACCCGTTTGACTATAAAGGCGTCGCAGGAATCGGATTTATCCCTCCCGTCTCCAATGACGGCCTATACAAGGTGCTCTATGTTTCCCACAACGGCGACACGCGCGGCCAAAATTGGTACACCGATCTGGTGTGTTATGAGGGTCCCAAGATAACGAACGTCGAAACGCAAGGCATATACCAGGTTCCAAAAATACCTTATTGATTCTTCGATTGATAGATCCGGTCATTAAGGTGCACCTTTGCGGCAAGGGATTTATCGAAACAAACCCCATGAACGAGATACAAAATGATTGATGCGTTAATTTCAGGTCGCCTGTACGGGCAGGCCAAACAGGGTATCGGCAAAACAGACAACCCCTACACCACGGCCAAGGTGAAAGTCACGGCGGGCAATGGCGACCTGCTCTTGTGTAGCGTGATTGCCTTTGATGAAAAAGCGCAGGCCACGCTATTGGCACTCGAAGATGGCGATTCCGTCGCCCTGTCCGGCAGCCTCATGCCGAAGGTCTATCAAGCCAAGGATGGCGAACATAGGCCAGGTCTGGATTTGGTGGCGCATGTTGTTACAACGGCCTATCACGTCAAACATAAACGTCAAGCGGCGGGAGATAATGATGGCAACTAAGAAAGTGGCTAAACCACCCGTTGATGTGGAAAAGGAAAAGGCACGCAAAAAGGGCATTGCGGAAGTCAATGCCGACGCCGCGCTTATCAGTTGTGCCACGTCAGAGAGTTTCATGAAAACGTCGTATGGCGAGGGACATGATTTTGTTGCGGCGGTTGGCGTGCTTCAAGACCGGATAAAAGATGTTCGAGGCGGCGATATGTCGAGCATCGAGGCCATGCTTGTAGGGCAGGCCGACGCACTCCAGCAGGTGTTTCTAAGCTTGATGCGGCGGGCAAGCGCTCAAGATCACCTGAAACAGTACAGCACCTACATGACGGTTGGCCTAAAGGCCCAGGCGCAATGCCGCGCCACCATTCAGGCGTTGACCGAATTGAAGTATCCGCGCCAGGTGGTGATTACCAAGCAGGCCAATATCTCGAGCGGGCACCAACAGGTCAATAATGGCACCGAGCAAAATGCCGCCCCCACGTCCGCGGCGAAAAACGTAATTGAGCAAAACGAACTATTAGAGGTGAATAATGGCCGCCAGACGATGGACACCGGATCAGCGACGCACCCAGGCCGAGAAAATCCGGCAATGGCAACCTTGGGCACACTCGACCGGAGCCAAGACGCCGAAAGGTAAGGCCGCATCGTCTCGCAATGCCTACAAGGGGGGCGCGTGGCGAGAGCTGCGCCAGGCTGTCAAGGACTTGAACGCCGCCATGAGAGAACAGGCCGCGTTGCTCGATAGGCTTTGACGTGGTGACTACGGCTTCGAGATATCGCCCCCAGCCAAAAAGGTACTTGGGAGTGCTTTCATGCATTGAGGGCATTGCGCACCCTGAGAGAAACCTAGCTACGAGCCTTTGGAATTTGGCCAACAGCCTCATGCCTATTGGAGAAAAGACTGGCTACAGGTGTTGTGTACGCAACAGGTTATTTTGCCGGAGATTTAGCGAGTAGGCTGTCCAAGGTCATGCTTTATTTTTTGTTGTAGGCCTCTGATGCAGGCCGTTTTTAAGAGGAAATCTTCGGGAGTTCCTATATCTACTTTTGGATTATTGCCGCAGCTCCCCGACTCGACAGTTTCCGTGATGCTTGGGCGCCCGTTTTTGGGTTCGGTCATGATTTGAACAGTAAATTTAACGGCGGGATTCTCAAGACTGCCAGAGTATTGCAGGCTATCCATATCTATGCTGTAGACATGCGTGTCATTGTAGTAAACCTGCGAAAAGCTCTTAGCCTGTGCACCAGCGGCGCACAGCATTAGCATTAAAAAAAGTAGTGATTTCATTTCGCGCCCTTGGTGCAAGGCTGCCATGATTTCTCAGCTTCCGATGGGTCGCTGCCAGGCCCCTGCCAACACCATCCCTTGGCATTTAATTGAGCATAGACGGCGTCCCGCTTCTCGCAAGCGTTATCGGCTTTTGATGTGGCGTCAGACTGATCGCGGCAAATGTCATTAAGTCGCGCTTCCTTTCTGAGCAGGATTTTGATTTCATTGCTCGGCCCAGTATGGATTGGCTGGGATTGCGTTGCTTTGTATAGCTCTTGCGTCGCCGGTTTGGGTTCCTTCGCATAACCCCATACTTTTGTTGATCTCCCGATAGTGATTTTTCCTGATTTGTCGATAGTCGCAGGCGTAAAGAACGCCTTGTCGTTCATTTCGACATTCACAAAATTATGAGCAGCAATTTGACTGTGATTGGGCCCCCATGCGCCGGCTGGCTTGTGGGTGATGCTGATTATTTTGAGACTTCCGTCGAGCGTTTCTCCCCAGCATCCGTCGGTCGGTGTTTTGATGTTACGCATCTCGAAATGATGCATGTAGGGCGCATCAGCGATGGGAAGTTGGCATTTTTTTAGAGTAAGAACCCAGATCGGTGAATTGTTCTGGGGTTGGAAAACAAACACGTTTTCCGCCCGAGCACCGCTCGAACATAACAGCAGCATCAGAAGCAGTATTTTTTTCATGACTTCGCCTATGGATATTTGGCCCCTCGATTATCATAGGCTAATTCAACGCGTATGCCGTCAGATTTCCTACGCTCATGTCGGGTTGCCAGGTAGCCACGGAAATAGGCAGTGGCCGAACGGTGTTCCGGTACGCAAGCAAGAGGTACGCACGGAAAGCACGCGTTTTCACGCACGGTTTTAGCCGTAACCATGCTTTTTCGCTTGGGCCTAGTTCTTTTTGTCGATGCCGATTTCAGCCAAAGTGGGTTCATTTTTCGGCGGTTCCGTTTTGGAACCACCGAAGGAGTCCCGCCCAGCCAACTTCACGCCAGTCGTTTTCGGCATCACCTCCAGCATCTGCCCAACCGCCGCTCGGCCCGGGCTTCTAGCGCGATGGCACGCCGCAATCGTCGCCAGTGCCCAGGATTGGGGTAGGGCGCAAATGGCAGGTAAGCCCAAATCCGGTAACGTTACCGGATTAGATACCGTTGCTAGCAGACAGGCTCAGTCCGGCGCCAGTGACAAAACCCAACGTATGGCCGACAAGGTAGCTAAAGAAGCATTGTGTTGGATGATCCAAAATCTGGCACACCTGAGCGGTACCTGATTTGGGCCTGTTAAGCAATCCCTGATTTGGGACGATTGATATGAATGATATTTTGGGGAGACCTCCACCTCGACAGAGGATTGAGCGAGTGAGGTGATGGGTGGTGTGTGGGGCAGCAAACCGGGGTGTTTTTTGGTCTATTTCTTGGCGTGCTAGTGCGGTCGGTTTTTCGCGGCCCATCCACATCTTGATAGTACACTAATGTTATGCAACTAGAAAATTTCTGCGCTGAAAATGTTATCTATTTCAGCTAGCTTTTGAGCCTAAAAAAACGCCCCGATTTTGGGTGATTAAAGAGGCCTTTTTAGGTGCTATTTTGGATATCAAAATCAGCCTGGAAGGGGTCGAAACGGCAAGTTTGGTGAGTCGCACGCCACATAGAAAATGATTATCCGTCACGTTAAAACACTTTGGCGTGTTGCGGCGTGATTTGTGGATTAAAACGTATTGAGATTGTGTCTCGTTCTGGCGTGGCGGGTCTTATTCTAGCGAAGATGTTATGTAGCGGGTCTTATTCTAGCTAACATTTTCTCTATGAAAATTGTTCACTGCCAAAAATTCCACTGAACAAGGGTAAATTGGGAAGGCCTGCGAAAACTGTGTTTTTCGACCACAGGGGAGGTCTATATTTCATCGTTAAACCGACCTGGCGGATACCGGCGCCACACAAGAAGAATTTCCGCAGGCTGTCTGGGGCCGTGCCGCGAATTGATTAATAATCAATGTGAGTACTGCCCGCAACACAGTACGGGTGGAGGAAGTAGCGGTTCCAAAGGAGAACCATTACTTAATGCGCCTGCGACATTGGCCCAAATTGGCATAGATTAATCGAGCGCATTGTTACGCAGTAACGCCATATTCCGCTTCACTCACCAGTTTTTCGAGCATGGCTTTCTTTGTGAGGCCGTGGCTTATCGCAAGCCTGGCTAGACCCGCCGCCGCCTGGGGGCTGATAACCATATTAAGGCGCACACCTTGCCCGTCCACGTCTTGTAATTGGCGCTGGCGGTATTGCGCTTGCCGGGTTGCATTGTCTTTTGCCATTTCATCCCTTTGTTTGTTACGCAGTAACGATAGTATATGGCTGTTACGCAGTAACGACAAGGGTATTGATTATTAAAGTCTACATGGCGGCTACATGAGAGGAAAAACAAAAACGCCAACCCCGAAAGATTGGCGTAAGTGCTTGATATTCTTGGTGGCGCATCCCTGATTCGAACAGGGGACCTGCGGATTATGATTCCGTCGCTCTAACCGGCTGAGCTAATGCGCCAAAGCGCAAAACTATACCATAATTTGTTGGTCCAGTGTGCCGCAACCACAGTATTTGGCCGAGGGAAGCAGGCGCCAGTCAAGCTGGCATCTGGGTTGCGACCTGACAGTATTCGTTTACGACCGGTCTAAATATTAAAGGCCCCGCCTTTTGGCAGGGCCTTACTGCCGGGATGGCAGTGAACACTGCCAGGAAGCAGTGTTAAATACACTATCGTTGACGATAGCGGAACTGCCGGTGTGGCAGCGATTCAACGATAATCCCAAACTGGAAGCTTTACAACTCAGGGCAAATACCAATTTTGTAACTCTTCTGGAAGAGCGGCCGACAGTCTAATTCCATTTCTAAATCAATTGGGAACCAGGAGGCGAAGCGCAGACAGTACCTGTTGTACGGCCAGCGAAGCCGACAAAGTGCACGATTGATTTAGAAATGGAATTACTGGAGCTTCGATGAAACGAATCTTATTTTGTGTATCAGTGATGCTGGCATTGCTGAGCGCCTGCGCTATTCAGCCCTCTGCATCCGATAGCGCTACAGATGGAAAATCCACTGCTTCCTCGCGCTCGGGGATCGAGTTTTACGGAACGATAGATGCCGGAGTCGGGACGCAGCGTATTTCGCGCTAGAGCGTTTGTGGTCAAACGGTATCCTGCACGGGACGTTTGGGTATTTGAAGACGCCCCCATAGACGGCTCGCGTCACGGGATGCCTGGAACTCGCTCACTTGCCTACAGCCTGCCTCTGACGTTGCCCGTTGCCCGTTGCCCATAGACCGCCATCGACCCAACATCCGCCGCCCTCCACATCCCCCGATGCACGTCATCATCGCAGCCGCAGGGCGAGGGGTGGGTACCGGTCCGGGCGTTCGGCCAGCGCCGGGTGCTGACGAAGGGAAGGCGGGGGGT
>SCRC01000027.1 GCA_004297945.1 Candidimonas sp.
CACCCGCTTGAGAATCATGGCGTTTTCCGCGCCCGTCGGGCGCTTGCCCGGACGCAGCACCGCAGCCACCAGTGCGCCGGACAAGCCTTCGAAGATCATCAGCGGCAAGTAGCAGGTGCTTTGGTAATGGTGGTTGTAAAACGCCAGCGGTTGTTGCCCGTAGGCGGCATCTTCCGAGTGATCCATGTCGAGCACCAGCGCCTCGGGTGCGCTGGCGTAGCCCGCAATGAATTGATCGACCAGCGCTTCACTGAAGCGATAAATATCCTTGCGGCTCACGGCGTGTTCGAACCGCGAGAGGGTCGAGCCCGAGGCGAGTGCACCTTCGGCTTCATCGGTATCGAAGGGCTTGCGTCCCACGCCCAGTCGAAACACCGGGTCATGGCGCAACGTATTGCAGTCGTTGCCGTCTTCGTAGCCGCTGGCGATTTGATAGACGCGTTGCTTGAGGATGTCGTGCAGCGTGTGGGTGATGTAGCCGGGATGGCGCGTGTCTTCGAGGACTGTGCACAGGCGCTCGGTCAGGCCGATCTGGCGGTCAACGCCCTTGAGCAGCAGTGGGCCAAGATCGGAAGATAAGCCGCCGCCTTGAAAATCGGCGCGGAGGGTGCAGCCGGGAATAGATGCAAAGCGGAGTTGTTCTGGCGTAGAATTCATGTCGGGCAAAGTCCTGTTTGCAGTTACGAATGCGTTTTTAGACAACTCACATTCTATCAACTACTTACAGGGTCCTTTGCCCTTTTTTATGCAAAATTCAGGCTAGACCACGCACTAAAAATTTATGGCGGTGAGGTGCAACCCAGCCAGGTCTGGCAAAGTGTGGAGAGCGAACTACCCAAGCTGGAAGCGACGGTTGAACGCATCCTGAAATTGCTGCCGAAGAAGCATGACCCTGTCAGTCAGCGCGAGGACTACAAAGACGACGCCGGGCGCTTCCTGGACCCGGCGACCCGGCTGGATGCGGTTGAGGACTTCCTCGAACTCGTAAAACAATTCAACCGCAGCATCGACATCATCCTGCCGGATGTGCGCGGCTTGCCGTTTAAGCACTACTTCACCTTGTTTGCGCAAATACGGCTGATGCTGCGCGACAAGTTACCAAGTAATACCTACCGCGAGCGTATTACCAAGCTGGAGTCGCTGCTGTTGGAGCAATTGCTAGACGAGTACATCGACGCCAGCCCGGCCAAGAGCCTGCTGGGTAAGGAAGTCTCGATTCTCGACGCAGCCGACATGGCACGACTGAAGAAGCTGGCGAGTCCCCGCAGTCAGGCCCTTGTGATGAAGAACCAGTTGCGCCACACCATCATCACCGGCCGCGATAAGGACTCGGCTTTTTTCGACAAACTGGCTGAGGAATTGGAAAAGTTGTTGGCCGAAGAAAAGGCGGGGCGAATTTCCAAAGCCCAATTCTTGGCGCAACTTGACCTGTCCGGTCAGCGCATCAAAGACAAAGACAACACCGGATTCACCAACCCCGCGCATTCTGCGGTGTTTCATTATCTTGAATCGCATCTCCTCACCGAAACCGCCCGTGTCGTGACCACCAAGCTGTTCGAGAACACAGACCTGGACCACACCATGACCTCTGGCAACTGGAAGCAGATGCTGGACCTTCACCCAGAGATAAAAAAGCGGATTGCGGGCCTGCTGGTGCCGCTTGCAGGGTGGCAGCGTGCCGTGGCGCGCGAACATGCCGGCAATCTGCTCGCCATCTTACTGAAGAACTGAACTATGCCGCATTTGCAATACGGTGCGCCCACCATCGAATGGCAATTTCAGCCCGAACCCAAGCTGAAGCGGCACTATGTGACCGTGGAACGCAGTCGCCCGGTGTTGCTGCGAGGGCCATTGGCCACAGAAGCCGAGCAGGAAGCCTTGGTACGCCGGCGCGCCCGCTGGATACGCGAAAAGTTGGCTTTGGTAAACCAGTCTCAGGCTGTTGAGTCGATTGTCACCGGAAGTCGGCTTCGCTACTGCGGGCGCAACTACTTCACCGAGGTACGCCACGCGCCGGAATTGACCAAACCGCAACTGACATTCACTGCATCACAGTTCATCATTGAGCACCCCGATGGACCTAGCATACCGCCAGACAAATTGTTGCCGGTATTGGAAAGCGTCTATCGCGACTGTGCGCAAGAGAAACTGCTAGCACGCGTACGCCATTGGGAGAGGGAAACTGGCCTGCACGCTCACGGTGCCCGCATTCATCACTTCCAGAGCCGCTGGGCCAGTTGCAATGCCCGCAACGTACTGGAGTTCCACCCGAGGGTGATGGAGTTACCTGCCAGTGTGCAGGACTACGTCG
This sequence comes from Candidimonas sp., assembly GCA_004297945.1. Taxonomy (GTDB): domain Bacteria; phylum Pseudomonadota; class Gammaproteobacteria; order Burkholderiales; family Burkholderiaceae_B; genus Paralcaligenes. Next base: position 2,312 of record SCRC01000027.1, read on the forward strand.
TTGTACACGAGCTATGCCACACGCTGGAAAAAAACCACACCAAAACGTTCTGGGCCTTGGTGGCACAACATATGCCGGATTGGCGCCGGCAGCATGAGGTGTTGGAGCCGGCGGGTTTTGGGGATGCAATCTAAGGTTATTGTGTGGTCGCTTTTCTTTGTACACAACAGGGAAAAAGGCCGCATCATATGGCAGAAATGACAAAAGAAAGCTGTTGCGCGTGATTTACTTCTCCGACGCTTTCAAAGTCGAGCCTGGCGTTCTCGAGGCATACAGAGAGGTTGGCACAGATTTCGGCTGCTCCTGACGCAGGCTCATGATTCTTGCATCTCCTCATCTTCTTCCTGCGCCACTGGTACTTCCTCAGGCTCCGTGACTTGCGGCATCATCTTGCCCATTGCCCTACCAATAATAGCTAAAAGTGCTTGTTTACGTGCTGCATAAAACGCGTGAAAGTCATCGCTACGCAGCAACTGAGCATCTATACCGTGCGAGGAAAGAATGGTATTCATTGCCTCATCATCAATCTTTACCTGCTCGTGCTTTTGCAGCTTTCCAAGGTAAACCGAGGGAGCAACACCACCAATCATTCGGTTGGCCTTGTACGACAATGGTGTCTTGTTGACTGCCGTGTTGTAGAGCTTGCGTGGAATGCATTGTTTTTCGCACCAGTCCTGCGGAAAAATATGGTGAATATCTAGGGCGACATCCTCAGAATCCAGCTCTGAAATCGTGCCCTTCCAGAAGAAGTCTTCTGCTCGCTCGCGCAGTAACAGAACATTTAATCCTTTGTAAGCAGCACTCAGGCGTGAAGTCATGCTGTCCAAGCGGTCTGGTCTGAATGCAGCATCATGAACGGTTCGCGGCTCCACATCATCCTGTGCACCTTCAACCCACTTGAGTAAGTCTTCCACATCATTGGCAATTCGTGTCTCAACTGCACCGCCATACAACTCGCCAAAGACGCCACACCAGTACCAACGCGCCAGCTTCTCGTAGATTCTTGGCTCTTTCCAACGCTCTTCCAACACCGTCATGACAGCAGCGAGCGGAGCTATTTGAGTGCGATAAGGTAAGTCACGGCTCACACGCACGCACTCACGCCTCAAGAATTTAGCCGTCCGCTTAAAACCAGCTTCTGTTGCGTCTGCCCATTTTTTATACGCGCTCAATGGCATATCCAAAATGGTGGCTCTTTTCGCACTGACAGGCGTAACTTGCTTACCTGTCTTGCCTTCCGCCATGTCCGCTTTGCGTTTTTCTAGCGTATGCAGCATCGCAATGGCCTGCAAAAAATCTGTGGACTCCAGCGTGCTCAGAACCGATTCCGCAGTCAACCGCTTCCGCCTCGAATCAACTTTTCGAATGGAGCTACCAAACCAGTCGTCACGCAAGTTGTAGCCATCTGCAGCATAAGTGGCTGTCACTAGCTCAAACACGTTCAGAGGGACCCCTCCCGTGTTTACCTTCTCGAAGACCAGGCATACCGCTTCTTTGCTTGTGGATTTATGGAGTTGAATCACAGGCAGTTGATACTTTCGAAAGGGCTCCAGGACCTTCTCTCGAAACTCCATATAAACAGCAAAATGCTCAGGAACTGCCTTGAAAAGACCTTGCTCCCAAGCACTTGAATTCATGGTCTGACGGCACGGAAAATAAAGCTGTGCGTACTCTTTTTCCGGTGTTGAAAGGTCTAGCTTCAAGTCGCGCCCAAAATTTTCACGCAGACATTTATCAGCTTCCACTGCAATGATGGCCTCGTCCAATGAAGTCACCCCTTCCAACGCCTTCTGCATGTCCCAGTAGTAGTAGCGTTCAATCGGGCGCCCTTTCTCATTGCGTGTCGCAACTGGAGCATCAATGGCCAATACCTGAGTGAGCGTTGTCAATCGCTGTTGACCATCCAAAATCAGTAGTTCCGCAGCAAAGGCCATGTCAGGCAGCTTGACTCCCTCGACCGGACGAATTTGAAAGCGCGTTTCCCCACCCGCTTCCAGCAGCATGACCGCCCCGACAGGAAAAGAGCGCGCAATGCTCACCAACAGACTCCGCACATGGCTGTCATCCCAAACCCAACCTCGCTGGAAGTCTGGCAACTGAATCTTGCCGGTACTGACATCTTTCAACACGTCTTCTAATGAACGCTTCGTACTGTCGAACTGACTCATTGCCTTAGCTCCTCTGTCGTATCTTTATTAAAACTATTCCGCTCTCAATTGAACCTGTGCATTTCACGATGTAGCGCTAGAAATAGCAAATGCTCTGCAGCAAGCGTCTTCAATTTCATTTCACCCGATATACCAATAACCAATGCCACGTCTATGCTTATCCGTACTTATTCATCTCCTGTCGGTGATAGGTGGCACCGATGACGCGCTACTGAAGCGCAAGACTTAACTGCGCTCTGTCAAAGTCAAAATCCCTGGCCCTCACCCACGAGGTCAACAAGACGTGGCTACCTGTGGATATGGCGTCAGTATTTCTTCCAAAAGAAGCATCCATTCAAACACGCTGCGTCCAGGAGTGCGAATTTCAATGCCGCGCTCGCTTTCGATAAAGCACAATATGGCAGCTCGTAAAAAGAGCACAGGCCAACTTATCCAACGACACCTGGCCATCTATTCCCAAAATCAACAACCCCTAAATATCAATATTCCCCGCTCGCAGTGCGTTCTTTTCAATAAACGCCCGTCGCGGCTCCACATCGTCGCCCATTAGCGTCGTAAACACTTCGTCGGCCACAATCGCGTCTTCGATCTGCACGCGCAACAAGCGGCGCGCGGTGGGGTCCATGGTGGTTTCCCAAAGCTGCGATGGGTTCATTTCCCCCAGGCCTTTGTAGCGTTGCTTGGTGACGCTGCGGTCGGCTTCGCTGCGCAGCCACTGTACAACCTCGCGGAAATCGGCCACTGGTTTTTCCTTGCGCTTTTCGCCTTCGCCCCGCACTACCAGTGCGCCTTTGCCAAGGAAGCCATGAAAGGTTTTGGCCGCCTTGGACAAGACGGCGTAGTCGGCGCCGCGTACAAAGCCTGGCTCAAAGGTACTGACCCGCACGTTGCCATGATGCATGCGCTTGACAACGACACGCCGGATTTCTGCCTCTTCGTCGAATTCGGAAGTGACCGTCACCACATGGGGCAGCGCCGGGTTGTATAGCGCCTCTTGCAGGTGCCGGGCCGAGGCGGCGGCGGTTTCAGCGGTTTCCAGATTGATCTGCACGCCTTCGGCCATGGCCGACAGCGATTCGATATCTACGGTGCGCGACAAGCGGTTGATGACCGAGTCGGCCAAAATGTACTGGCGTGCCAGTTCACCCAGCGCATCGCCGTTGATGGGGGCGGCACCCTCTTCGCGCACAAGCGACGCGTCTTTCAGGGCCAGCTGCAACATGAATTGCGCTTCTTCCTGGTCGTCTTTCAGATAGCGTTCTTCGCGGCCCACCTTGACCTTGTAGAGCGGCGGCTGGGCAATATATATATAGCCGCGCTGCACCAGCTCGGGCATCTGGCGATACAGCAAAGTCAGCAGCAGGGTGCGTATGTGGGCGCCGTCGACGTCGGCATCGGTCATGATGATGATGCGGTGATAGCGCAGCTTGTCGACGTTGAAGTCGGGACCGATACTGGTGCCCAGGGCGGTGATAAGCGTGGTGATCTGCTCGCTGGCGATCAGCCTGTCAAAGCGCGCCTTTTCAACGTTCAGCACTTTGCCGCGCAAAGGCAAAATGGCCTGGAACTTGCGGTCGCGGCCCTGCTTGGCGGAGCCGCCGGCGGAATCTCCCTCGACGATATACAGTTCGCACAAGGCGGGGTCTTTTTCCTGGCAGTCGGCCAGCTTGCCGGGCAGGCCGGCGCCTTCAAGTATGCTTTTACGGCGCGTCATTTCGCGCGCGCGGCGCGCGGCATCGCGGGCGCGTGCGGCATCAATAATTTTGTTGCACAGCGCCTTGGCATCGTTGGGGTTTTCAAGCAGCCAGGTTTCCAGGGTGCGGCCCACCGCGTCTTCAACGGCCGGGCGCACTTCGCTCGATACCAGCTTGTCTTTGGTCTGGCTGCTGAACTTGGGCTCGGGCACTTTCACCGACAACACGCAGGCCAGGCCTTCGCGCATGTCGTCGCCAGTGGTGTCCACTTTGGCTTTTTTCGCCAGCTCGTTGTCGGTAATGTATTTGTTGATGACACGCGTCATGGCTGCGCGCAGGCCCGTCATGTGGGTGCCGCCATCGCGCTGCGGGATATTATTGGTAAAGCACAACACGGTTTCGGTGTAGCTGTCGTTCCATTGCATGGCGACGTCAACGCCAACGGTGGAGCCACCTATGCTCGATTCGGTACTGACCGAAAACACATTGCCATGCAGCACTGTTTTCGTACGGTTGATGTATTCGACAAACCCCTTGACGCCACCCAGGAAGGCAAAGTTCTCTTCTTTGCCCTGGCGCTCGTCAATCAGCCGGATTTTCACGCCGTTATTCAAAAACGACAGTTCGCGCAAGCGCTTGGCGAGAATTTCGTAGTGGTATTCAATGTTCTCGAAAATGGTGTCGTCGGCCAGAAACCGAACCAGCGTGCCTTTTTTATCGGAAGGCCCGGTCAACGCCAGGGGCGCCACGCGGTCGCCACGATGGAATTCCATTTCGTGGGTTTCGCCGTTGCGCCAGATGGTCAGGCGCAGCCATTCGGACAGCGCGTTGACGCAAGAAACGCCCACACCATGCAAACCGCCCGACACTTTATAGGAGTTGTGATCGAACTTGCCTCCGGCGTGCAGTTCGGTCATGACAATTTCGGCCGCACTGCGATGGAATTCGTCGTCTTTGTGGATGCCGGTGGGAATCCCGCGGCCATTGTCGCTAACTGAAATGCTGTTGTCCGAATGGATGGTCACCACAATGTCGTCGCAATAGCCGGCCAGCGCCTCGTCGATGGCGTTATCGACCACCTCGAAAACCATATGGTGCAGCCCGGTGCCGTCGGACGTGTCGCCGATATACATGCCGGGGCGCTTGCGCACGGCTTCGAGCCCCTTGAGCATTTTGATGGAATCGGCGCTATAGGCTGCACTTGGGGAAATCGCGGTTTGTTCTGACATAACGTATTTAAAAACCTTATAAAAGCCTTGCGGCTACACACCGGCCTGGCCTTGGGCGCCAGGACCGGTTGGCACGACAAAAACCGCTTAGATGCGCATGGGCATCACGACATACTTGAACTGATCGTCGTCGGGCAAAGTGATGAGCGCCGACGCATTCACGTCTGGCTGCACCGACCACTGGATTGCGTCGGTCTTGACGTTGGCCAGCACGTCGAGCAGGTAGCTGACGTTAAAGCCCACGTCGAGCGGCTCATGAGCGTAATCGACGTCGATCTCTTCCTGCGCCTCTTCCTGTTCGGCGTTGGACGATGAAATTTTCAATTGATTGTCAGCCAGCTGCACCCTCACCCCTTTGAGCTTGTCGGTGGTAAGAATGGCGGCGCGCTGCAAGCTGCCCTGCAGGATTTCCCGGCTGACCGAGAAATGCCGCGTGTAGTTGTTGGGAATAACGCGGGTAAAGTCGGGGAATTTGCCCTCGACCAGTTTGGAGATGAGCTCGATGTCGCCAAAGCGAAAACGGATCTGGCCCGGAGCCACATCAACGGTGACCGGATCGTCCGATTCGCCCAATAGGCGCTGCATTTCAAGCACGGTCTTGCGTGGCACGATGACGTCTTGCCTGACCTCGATGCCGTCGGCCGCCGTGCTGCTGTGGGCCAGGCGATGGCCATCGGTGGCAACCGCGCGCACACAACCCGGCTCGAACACGAACAGCAGGCCGTTCAGGTAGTAGCGGATATCTTGCTGCGCCATGGCGAAATGCACCATATTGAACAGGTGCTTGAGCGTCTTTTGCGGGAGCGAAAACGAGACATCCCATTTTTCCGGCAGCGACAGCGTGGGAAATTCGGCGGAGCTTAGCGTTTGCAAGGCAAAACGGCTTTTGCCCGACTGCACCGACAATTTGGCGTTGGCCAGGCCCAGCTTTATTTCGCCCGACTCGGGCAGCGCGCGCAGGATGTCCAGCAGCTTGCGCGCGGCGACGGTGATCGATTCGCTTTCCGGGCCAACACCGAACTCGGCATGGGTGGTGATCTGAACCTCGAGATCGGTCGCAATGAACGCCACTTTATTGCCCACTTTACGCAACAAAATATTGGCTAGAATTGGCATCGTATTCCTGCGTTCGACAATTCCTGCCACCGTCGATAACGGTTTCAACAATGCATCGCGAGTCGTTTGTACGAGTTGCATGGTTATCCTTTTAAGGTTTGTTCTAATACATGTAAGGCGTGGTTAAGTTCAGTCTGCTTGGAGCGTGCATCGGAAATCTTGCGCACCGCGTGAAGCACGGTGGTGTGATCGCGCCCGCCAAACAGGTCGCCGATTTCGGGCAGGCTTTTCTGGGTTAATTCCTTGGCCAGATACATGGCTATCTGGCGCGGCAGGGCGATATTGGCAGGCCGGCGTTTCGAATACATGTCGGCCACTTTCATTTTATAAAAGTCAGCGACCGTTTTTTGTATGTTTTCGACCGTGATCTGTCCGTTGGACACCGACAGCAGATCTTTAAGTGCGTCCTTGCATACTTCCACGGTAAGAACCTCGCGGCCATGGAAGCGCGCGTAAGCCGATACCTTGCGTAGCGCCCCCTCTAGTTCACGCACGTTGCTGCGCAGATGCTTGGCAATAAAAAAGGCAACCTCTTCGGGCATGGTGACGCCTTCGGATTCGGCCTTGCGCAGCAAAATGGCCACCCGCATTTCGAGTTCGGGCGGCTCGATGGCGACTGTCAGCCCCGAGTCGAAGCGCGAGATCAGGCGGCTGTCAATATTGGGCAGTTCTTTGGGATAGGTGTCGGAGGTAATGATGATTTGCTTGCGCTGCGCGACCATTGCCTCGAACGCGTAGAAAAACTCTTCCTGGGTGCGATTTTTACCGGCGAAAAACTGGATGTCGTCGATCAGCAACAGATCGAGCGAATGGTAATAGCGCTTGAATTCGTCGAACGCCTTGCGCTGATACGCCTTGACCACGTCGGACACGTACTGGTCGGCATGCACATAGCGCACCCGCGCACCGGCATTGCTAAGCAGCAAGGCATTGCCGATGGCATGGATAAGATGGGTTTTACCCAGGCCCACGCCGCCATACAAAAATAAAGGGTTATACGAAACCCCGGGGTTCTCGGCGACCTGCAAGGCGGCGGCGCGCGCCAGTTGATTGGCCTTGCCTGTTACAAAGTTGTCGAACGTTAAATCGGTATTCAGGCGCGAGCGATCGTGCGCGGCCTCGACCACGGCGGCGGCGGCAGGCGAGGCGACCACAGCGGCTGGCGCAGGCGCGGGGGCCGCTTGGGGAAGTTCGGCGGGCGGCGCCGCACTTGCCGGTGCGGCGCGAGGAGTCGCGTTAGCTGCGCTCAGCTCGAAGGTGACCTGAACCGGCCGCTTGTACCATTCAGAGGCCAGAATTTCGATTTGGCGAGAGAAATTTTTGCGCACCCATTCCAGCTTGAAACGATTGGGCGCAGAAACTCGCAGCACCGCTTGCGCTTCATCGAAGGCAAGGGGAACCAATGGACGAATCCAGGCACTAAACTGCTGGGGGGGAAGATCCTGCTCCAGACGATGGACACAGGTTTGCCAAAAATCTTTCATGTCTGCCGCTTCTGTAAACCTCGATTCTACCCTGTTGGGCGGGTAGTTATCCACAAGCCTGAGCGGTAACTGAACCACGTATTTACACTGAGGGTTTGACTAATTGTGAAGAATTTGATGAAATGATAGACTTTTCACGAATTTTTAACACCAGGCCTTTGGTTAAGGTCGGGTTCAAGCCTCTTTACTTCAAGGTGCTTGGTCGCGTTTTAACCGTCAGTTCTGGCAGCTCTTTTATTTGGATTACCCATGAAACGCACCTACCAACCCTCCGTGACCCGCCGCAAGCGTACCCACGGCTTTCGCATCCGCATGAAAACCCGCGGTGGCCGTGCCGTTATCAACGCACGTCGCGCCAAGGGCCGCAAACGCCTGGCCGTTTAGGGCGACACTACTTTAGGCTGGCTGGCGCCCATTCATCCGTCGGCCCAAACGTCTAGTGACCCAAACGCCTATGCGAGCCACGCTCCCGCAAGCGTCGCGCTTGCACCGCCCCTCGGAATACGCCAACGCCCTCAAGGGCAAGCGTATCGCCAGAGGGGCGTTGTTTGTTGTAAGCACGCCGCGCCAGGCTTTGCCCGATGCCATCGGTGCTCGCCTTGGGCTGATCATCGCCAAACGCTATGCAGCCCGGGCCGTTACCCGCAACGCAATTAAACGAGTCATACGCGAAGCGTTCCGGCATCGCCGTCACGAATTGCCTGCGCACGATTTGGTGTTCCGGCTTTATTCGCGGGTTGAAACTGCCTCGCTGACCGTGCTGAAGAAAGCCGTGCGCCTCGAAGTCGATGCCCTCCTAGCCCGAGTCATGCAATGATGAAAGCATTGCTGATTGCGCCGATTCGGTTCTATCGTTATTTCCTTAGCCCATTGCTGGGAAGAAGTTGCCGTTTTACACCAAGCTGTTCGGTATACGCCATTGAAGCCATCGAAATCCACGGCCCCATCCGCGGCTTGTGGCTGGCTGCAAAACGTATCGTTCGCTGCCAGCCATGGTGCGCCGGAGGCTATGATCCGGTGCCGGGCTCAAAGCACACCTGCCCTTAGGTTCGGCGGCACCAAGCCGCTCGCCATACGGTGGTTTTTTTCAATTGTTCACGCTCATCTGCAATTCAGGAGAGCTACGTTAAACTGATGGGCTTTTTGCCCAGCTTTAACCTAATACAGGCGCTATGGATATCCGACGCACCGTCCTCTGGATGATTTTTTCTTTCTCGCTCTTGCTGCTGTGGAATAACTGGCAAGTTCACAACGGCAAGCCATCGCTCTTTGGCGGTAGCCCGGCCACGACGCAAACGGCGCCTAAGGCAGGCGCGGCTCCGGTGGCCGATGCCAACGTCAGCGTTCCCAGCGCCGCGCCTGCGGCGGCCGGCGCCAAGACGCCCGCCAAAGTGCCCGGCATCGCTCAGACAGCGGCCAGCGCATCGGAAAAAGTCACGGTCAAGACCGACGTCTATCAGCTAACCTTCGACACCCTGGGCGCACAGTTGGTCAAGGCTGAACTGCTTAAGTACAAATCGCAAGAGCATCCCGGCCAAGTCATGGTTTTGCTCGACGATGCCGGCCCCGGATCAACCTATGTGGCCCAGACCGGAATAGTAGGCGCCGCGCCAGGCCAGACGTATCCGACTCATTTGACGCCATTTCATGTGGTTTCCGCCCAGCCCACATTGGTGGGCAACCAGCTCAAGGTGGTGTTCGAAGCCGAAAGCGGCGGCGTCAAGGTCGTCAAGACCTATACACTGCACAAAGGCCGCTACGATATCGACGTGCAAAACGACATCTACAATCTTACCGGCGCACCCATCGATCCCTCGCTCTACCTGCAGCTGACGCGCGACGGCAGCGATCCTCCGAGCACCTCCGGCTTTTATCACACCTTCACCGGCCCGGCGATCTATTCCAGCGAAGACAAATTTCAGAAAGCCACGTTCTCGGATATCGAAAAGGGCAAGGCCAGCTACATCAAGCAGGCTAACAACGGCTGGGTTGGCATGGTGCAGCACTATTTCGCCACCGCCTGGGTGCCGCCTGAGGGCACCGTGCGCCACAACGAGATGCTGCGTCTGTCGAACAATCTGTACGCCGTGCGCACGGTCGAATCCGTGGGCGTAATTCAGCCCGGCGCGCACAAAGTCATCAACTCCCATCTATGGACAGGTCCGCAAGACCAGAAAGCCATGAGCGCCCTGGCGCCGGGCCTGGATCTTGTGGTGGACTACGGCTGGCTCACCATTATCGCCAAGCCCATGTTCAAGTTCATGACCTGGCTGCATGCTCTGCTGGGCAACTGGGGCTGGACCATCGTCGCACTGACACTGCTGATCAAAGCGGCGTTTTACCCGCTTTCGGCCGCCAGCTATCGGTCCATGGCCAAAATGAAACTGGTCGCCCCGCGCCTGAAGCAGCTGAAGGAGAAATTTGGCGACGACAAGGCCAAGATGAATGCGGCCATGATGGAAATGTACAAAACCGAGAAAATCAACCCGCTGGGGGGGTGTTTTCCCATGGTGATACAGGTTCCGGTCTTCATTTCCCTGTATTGGGTGCTGCTGGGCAGCGTTGAAATGCGGGGCGCGCCCTGGATTTTCTGGATACACGATCTTTCGGTGCGCGACCCCTGGTTCATCCTGCCCGCCATCATGACGGCCACCATGTTCCTGCAGGTCAAGCTCAATCCGGCCCCGCCCGATCCCATGCAGGCCAAGTTGATGCTGATCATGCCTTTGGTGTTTGGCGGCATGATGTTCTTCTTCCCGGCGGGTCTGGCCCTATACTACTGCGTCAATAACGCCGTATCGATTGCGCAGCAGCGTTACATCATGCACAGGCTCGATAAGGAGCGAGCCGCCGTGCATCGATAGCGTCGCCGCTATCTTGCGCGGGCAGGTCTTGCAACCATGCTCTCGAACGCCCCCCTGCGTAGCATTGCGCAGGGGGGCGTTTGTATTCTGGATGGCTATATCCAGACACTAAACTTTCATTACTTGGGAATATAAAAATTCCTCTATGCTCACTGCTGATTTGCTTCCCTAAACCCATGGAAACACTGGAATTTGGGTTTATCCCGATAGCAAATGCTTGAAGCTTCATGTAGTTTATGCGTTTATTCATAACAACGATCAGGAGATACCATGAGCCCAGCATCCCTGCCTGCCAAACGGCGCGGCCTTCTTCTTGCCACGCTTGCAACAGCCTTGCTGTGCGCCACCGGCGCGCCCAGCCAGGCACAGGAACCCCTGAAAATCGGCTTTATCGGCACCCTGTCCGGGCCGGCCGGAGCCCTCGGTCAGGACGAATACGATGCCTTCATGCTGGCAATTCACCAAAAAGGCGGCAAATTGGGCGGCGTTCCCGTGACCGTCATCCGCGAAGATGACCAGCTCAAACCCGATCTTGGCGTACAGGCAGCCACCAAACTGATCAAAAGCGATCACGTTCCCATTATTACCGGGGTGACCTTCTCCAACGTCATGATGGCCATCCACAAACCCATCACCGACGCCAAGGTGTTCCTGATCGGCTCCAACGCCGGGCCCGCCCCCATTGCCGGCAAGAACTGCTCGCCGTTCTTCTTTTCCACGTCATGGGACAACGACCAACTGCACGAAGCGGGCGGCCAGCTTACCTCCGATCTGGGCTACAAAAACGTGTACGTCATGGCGGCCAACTACCAGGCCGGACGCGACGCGGTATCGGGCTTCAAGCGCGATTTCACAGGCAAGATCGTCAACGAGGTCTACACCCAGGTCAATCAGCCCGACTATTCAGCCGAAATTGCTCAGCTGCAGGCCGCCAAGCCCGATGCCGTCTATGTCTTTTACCCCGGCGGCATGGGCGTGAACTTCGTCAAGCAATATCGTCAGGCGGGCCTCTTGGGCAAGCTGCCGCTGATATCGGTATCGACCATCGATGGCAGTACCTTGCCAGCGCTTAAATCGCTGGCCGTGGGCGCCATTACCAGCGCGCCTTACGCCCCCAATCTCGATAACCCGGAGAACAAGCAATTTGTCGAGGCCTTTGTCAAAGCGTACAAACGCCAGCCGTCCATGTATGCGGCGCAATCGTACGATGCCGCCAACCTGCTCGATTCAGCCATCGCCAAGGTCAAGGGAGACGTCTCCAACGCAGCGGCATTCCGCAGCGCCCTGAAAGCCGCCGATTTCAAATCGGTGCGCGGCGCATTCAAGTTTTCCTCCAACCAGTTTGCCGACGGCCCTTTTTATCGGGTTGACGTGGTCGAAGGCAAAAACGGCGCCGAACTCAAGGCGGTCAGCCCCATTCATATCCAGAAGCGCGCCAATTTTGCGGCATCTTGTCCTTTGAAGTAATCGGGCGGTTCTATCCATAAGCCGGGCGATCACAAGGGTCGCCCTACAGTACTTTGTTGTAGGGGCGACCCTTGTGGTCGCTCTTTACGAAAAATGGCAGCCACGAGGGCTGCCGCTACAACAAGGTACCGCCGCTAATGTAGCGGCAGCCCTTGTGGCTGCCATTATCCGAAGTAACCCGGGAGACCTTGTTGAGCCTTGCCCTTGTCATTATCCAGGCGTTAAACGGCCTTCAGCTTGGCGTGCTGCTGTTTCTCATGGCGGCTGGCCTGACTCTGGTTTTTGGCATCATGAATTTCGTCAACCTTGCCCACGGCTCTTTGTATATGATGGGTGCGTTTTTCGCCGCCTCCATTTACAACTACACCGGCTCATTTCTACTGGCGAGCATCCTGCTTGTCCCCGCCATGCTGGCCCTGGGACTGGCGGTGGAATGGATCGCCCTCAAAAAGCTGTACCAGCGTGATCACCTCGACCAGGTGCTGGCCACCTTCGGCCTGATTCTGTTTTTCAACGAACTGACCCGCATGATCTGGGGGCCATCGCCCTACTATATGGAGGTGCCCGAGTCGCTGACGGGCACCATTAACTTGCTGGGCATCGCCTACCCGGTTTACCGTTTCGTGATTATCGCCGCCGGCCTGCTGGTGGCCCTGGGCTGCTATTTGCTGGTACATAAAACCCGCATCGGCATGCTGATCCGCGCCGGCGCCACCAATCGAACCATGGTGGGTGTCCTGGGTGTCAACATCGTGTTGCTCAACTCGCTGCTTTTCGGCCTGGGCGCCGTACTCGCCGGCGTGGCGGGCCTGTTGGCCGGCCCGATCCTGTCGGTCCAGTCGGGCATGGGTGAGCCCATTCTTATTCTCACCATGGTGGTAATCGTCATCGGCGGCATCGGCTCGATTCGCGGGGCGTTCTATGCCGCGCTGATCGTGGGCGTGGTCGATACCCTGGGGCGCACCGTCCTGCCTGGCTTGCTGCGCAGCTTTCTCGAACGCAGCACCGCCGACGTAGCCGGCCCCGCCCTGGCGTCCATGGCCATTTATCTGCTTATGGCTGTTGTACTGGCCATCAAGCCCCAGGGCTTGTTTCCCGTAAAAAATACCTGATGACCCCCCCCTCGCCACTTCGCCGCAAAGCGTCCGCCAGCACCGTGCTGGCCATCGCGCTGTTGATACTCCTGGCGCTGGTCCCGCTTTACGCGGGCATGCGCAACGACGCCTTTATCATTACTTTGACCACCCGAATCCTGATATTCGCCGTGGCCGCCGTATCGCTTAACCTGATCCTGGGCTACGGCGGCCTGATCAGCTTCGGGCACGCGCTGTTTCTGGGCCTGGGCGTATATACGGCAAGCATTATGAGCTTCCACGGCGTGAACAATGGCTGGCTGCAAATTCTGGCTACCCTGCTGATCTGCAGCGCCGTCGGTGTCCTTACCGGCAGCATCGCCCTGCGCACGACGGGGATCGCGTTCATCATGATTACCCTGGCGTTTGCCCAGATGTTTTTCTTTCTTATCGTCAGCTTAAGTCGTTACGGCGGCGACGACGGGCTGACCTTGGCCAGCGGGACGCGTTTCGGCACCCAGCTCCTCACGCAACCCAGCCTGCTTTACTTCGCTGCCTTTGCGCTTCTTTGCCTTAGCCTGTACGCCAGCCACCGCCTGGTGCACTCACGCTTTGGCATGGTGGTGTGCGCCGCCAAACTGAACGAACGGCGCATGAAAGCGCTCGGCTACCCCACCTTCCGGTATCGCCTGGCCCTGTACGTTATTTCGGCCGCGCTGTGCGGCCTGGCCGGCCTGCTCTACGCCAACCTGACGCAATTCGCGTCGCCCTCCTACATGTCCTGGATGACCTCGGGCGACCTGATCGCCATGGTGGTGGTGGGCGGCATGGGTACGATAGTCGGCCCGTTTTTCGGAGCGCTGGGCATGATCCTGGCCGAGGAATGGCTGAAGTCCCTTACCGAACATTGGATGATTATCTTCGGACCACTGCTGGTCGTCATCGTAACCACCAGCCGACAAGGTCTGGTTGGATTGCTGCAGCAGCTTCAAGGCCGCCTTTCGCGCGCGCGCGATGCGAATGGGAGAACACGATGAGCCTCCTCAGCGTTCGGCGGCTCGTCAAACGCTACGGCGGCCTGGTCGCCACCGATCATTTCGATTTCGACGTGCAAGCAGGCGAGCTGCACGCCATCATTGGGCCCAATGGCGCGGGCAAGAGCACCCTGATTGCGCAGCTTGCCGGTGAAATAAAACCCGATAGCGGCCAGATCCATTTTCAAGGCCAGGAAATTACGCGGTTGCGCGCCGAGCAGCGCGCCTTGCTGGGGCTGGCCCGGTCCTATCAGATCACCTCGGTCTTTTCCGAATTCACGGCGCTGCAAAACGTCATGCTCACCATCCAGGCTCATCAGGGGCACAGCTTCCGGTTCTGGATGCCCACCTTGTCGCAGCCCGCACTGGTGACGCCCGCGCAAGAAGCGTTGGAGCGTGTGGGCCTGGGCGAACACCTGCATGTGCGCGCAGGCGATCTGGCGCACGGTGAGCAGCGACAGCTGGAGCTGGCGATGGTGCTGGCCGGCCAACCCAAGCTGCTGCTGCTCGACGAACCCATGGCCGGCATGAGCCAGACTGAATCGGCGAAAATGACCGCGCTGCTTCTCGATCTGAAGGGGCAATACGGCATTGTTCTGGTCGAGCACGACATGGATGCGGTCTTCACGCTGGCTGATCGCATCACGGTACTGGTGTATGGCCGCAGCATTGCCTGCGGTTCGATTGCCGAAATTCGCGCCAACCCCGAAGTTCGAACCGCTTATCTGGGCGACGAGGCCACCGTATGAGCTCTGTACTGCTCGATGTGAGCCGGATCGAATCGTTTTACGGCGCAAGCCAGGTGCTGTTCGGCATGAGCTTTCAGGTCATCGAGGGGCAATTTGTCACGCTGCTCGGGCGCAACGGCATGGGCAAATCCACTACCGTCAAATCCATTGTCGGCCTGATGGCACCTACGCAGGGCTCCATCCGCTTCGCCAACCATGAAATTGCCGGGGCCCCGACTTATAAAGTGGCGCGTGCCGGCATCGGCCTGGTTCCCGAGGGACGTCAAATCTTCCCTAACCTTAGCGTTACCGAAAACCTCGTCGCGACCGCCCACAACCGCCAGAAGTCAACGGCGCCCTGGTCGCTGGAAAAAATCTACGCCCTCTTTCCGCGGCTGCAGGAACGCGCGGGGAATCTGGGCTCCAACCTGTCGGGCGGCGAACAGCAAATGCTGGCAATCGGCCGCGCGCTCATGACCAATCCGCGGATGCTGATTCTGGACGAGGCGACCGAAGGCCTGGCGCCATTGATACGCGCCGAAATCTGGCACTGCCTCGGTGAGCTGAAAAAAACCGGCCTCTCGATTATCTGCATCGATAAAAACCTGAACTCACTTCTGCCGTTGGCCGATCGCCATTACATCGTGGAAAAAGGCCAGGTTGTGTGGTCGGGCAGTTCCGACGAGTTGCGCACCCAGCGCGAAACATTGCAAAGCTATATGGGCATTTAAAGAACGCCTGACGTATCTTGTGTTGGCGCGGCGCCTACGCTATGCTTGTCCGCGTACTGCCCACCAGGAAATTCCATGCAAATACTGATCACAGGCGGCGCTGGCCTGCTTGGCTCGCGCCTGGCCGCCGCTCTGCTACAACGCAACACCGTGGCCGATGCGCGCGGCATCCCGCAGCGCATTTCACGCATCACCCTGCTTGATGTGATAGCCGCAAAAGGATTCCACGATCCTCGTATCCATGTGGTGGCCGGCGACATTTCCAACCCAGATGTGCTGCGGGCCGAAATCACCCCCGACACTCAGTCCATTTTCCATCTGGCCGCTATCGTCAGCGGCGAGGCCGAAGCCAATTTCGACCTGGGCATGCGCATCAATCTGGATGCCACGCGCCTGATTCTCGAACGCGCACGGCATAACGGTAATTGCCCACGCATCGTATTCACGAGTTCGGTAGCCGCCTTCGGCGGCGCCTTGCCCACTCAGGTGCTCGACACCACGCCTACCACGCCGCAAAGCTCGTACGGCACGCAGAAAGTCATGGGTGAACTGCTGATCAGCGACTACAGCCGCAAAGGCTTTATCGACGGGCGCGCGTTACGCATGCCTACGGTTTGCGTGCGCCCCGGCGCGCCCAACAAGGCCGCATCCAGCTTTGCCAGCGGCATCATCCGCGAACCATTGAATGGCATCGAGGCAGTCTGCCCCGTTGCACCCGGTACCGCGTTGTGGCTGGCCTCGCCCGCCACAGCCATCGCCAACCTGATTCACGGCCACGATGTCGACAGCCAGTTGCTGGGCGCGAGCCGCGCCCTGAATCTGCCCGGCCTATCCACCACCGCCGGCGAGATGGCACAGGCGCTGGAACGCGCAGCCGGCACCGCAGCCGCGCAACGCATACGCTGGCAAATCGATCCTGCCATCGAGCGCATCGTCAATTCGTGGCCCGGCGACTTTCTCACCACCCGGGCCAACGCCATGGGGTTTACGCGCGACGCCAGCTTCGACGCGATCGTGCAAGGGTATATCGATGAATTGAAGGCGGGAGGTGCCTAGACGATCGGGCGACCTTTATGGTCGTCCGTTTGCGCCCGTGCATTGACCACAAGCGCCCACAAGGGTCGCCCCTACAACACAAGGGTCGCCCCTACAACAATAGGGCGGCGCTTGCCTTGATGACAGGCACAAGGCCTGTCGCTACAAATACATATCCGTGAATCATGTAGCGGCAGCCCTTGTGGCTGCCAATTCCAACAGCGGTAGCATCGTGGGGCTAGAAGGTTTTGAGCGAGATAAGGTGACGTAAAAAGAATGCCACCTGCAGCGAATGCCACCCACAAGGGGTGGCGCTACGGGTGGCGCTACGGGTGGCGCTACGAGTGGCGCTACAAACAAAAAACGCCATTCCCGCACCGCTATTCCTTCACCGCCCCCGTCATCCCCGACACGTAATACTCGACAAAGAACGAGTACACAATCGCCACCGGCAAAGATCCCAACAAGGCGCCGGCCATTAATTCGCCCCAATGGTAGACGTCGCCTTCGATCAGTTCGGTCACCATGCCTACCGCTACGGTTTTGACCTCGGTCGAGGAAATGAACGTCAGTGCATAAATGAACTCGTTCCAGGAAAGAGTGAAGGCAAATATGCCCGCCGAAATCAATCCTGGAACGGCCAGGGGCAAAATGATCTTCACCAGAATCTGCCAGCGGGTCGCGCCATCGATCAGCGCGCACTCTTCCAGCTCGTACGGGATGGATCGAAAATACCCCATCAACAGCCAGGTGCAAAACGGAATCAGGAACGTGGGATAGGTCAGGATCAAAGCCCAGCGTGTATCAAACAAACCCAACTGGAACACAATGGATGCAAGCGGAATGAACAAAATGGATGGGGGCACCAGATACGCGAAAAAGATCCCCAACCCCACTTGCTTGGAACCCCGAAAGCGCAGCCGCTCTATTGCATACGCCCCAAACACGCTCGCGGCCAGCGATATAAAGGTGGCTGCCGTCGATATGATTATCGTGTTGATCATCCACCCGGTAAAAGGCGTATGGAACAACAGCCGCTTGAAGTGACTCAGCGTAGGAGCCACCACCCAGAATGGGTTGCTGGTGTGCAGCGCCAGCTCCGCATCAGACTTGAACGCCGTGATCACCATCCAGTAAAACGGAAACAACAAGACAAATACAAAGATGGCCAAGGGGATATAGACGGTTATCCAGCGTCGTGGCAACGACTGCAGAAAGTCCATTCCTTGTTGCTCGGGCTGCGGCTTTTTCATTTATCCCCTCCTTGTTGCCAGGCGCGACGCTGCAGCCCGAAATACGAGAACATGATGGAAGCCAGCAGAAATGGAATCATCAGAATGGCCAATGCCGCACCCTCGCCCAGCTGCCCGCCCGGAATGGCACGCTGAAACGACAGCGTTGTCATCAGGTGGGTGGCATTGAGCGGGCCGCCGCGCGTGAGCACGTAAATCAGCTGGAAGTCGGTGAACGTAAACAACACGGAAAAGGTCATCACCACCGCGATGATCGGCGTGAGCAGCGGCAGGGTCACATAGCGGAACTGCTGCCACGGAGTCACCCCGTCGATGGACGCGGCCTCATAGAGCGCCGGAGAAATCGTTTGCAGCCCCGCGAGCAGCGTAATCGCCACGAAGGGAATGCCGCGCCATACGTTGGCGACAATCACCGAGGCTCTGGCCATCCAGGGATCACCCAGGAAATTAATGTAATGATGGATCAGGCCCATCTTCACGAGCGTCCAGCTAATAATCGAAAACTGCGGATCGTAAATCCACCAGAAGGCCAACGCCGATAGCGCCGTGGGCACTATCCATGGCAGCAGCACCATCGACCGGAAAAAGGATTTGAATGGCAAATTCTTGTTGAGCAGCAAGGCCAGCCACAAGCCCAGCATGAACTTCAGGATACTGGCCACGACGGTATAAAGTATCGTGTTGAACAAGGCTAGCTGCGCGATCGAGTCGCCGATCAGATAGCGGTAGTTGTCCAGGCCTATCCAGTGACCCGTGCTGCCAATTTTGGCATCGGTAAAACCAAGCCAGACCCCGAGCCCCAACGGATACGTCAGGAACGCCAGAAGCAATAGGGCCGAGGGCAGCATAAAACACAGCCCCAGTACGTTCTTGTTGTTGAACAGTCGAGATAGCATAAGCATCCTAGGTGGAAACGTCCCTGACGGCGGCGTGTGCCGCCGTCAGGTGGGTGCGCGTTGCCCGACCCTCAGGCGTCACCGCCCTTAGGCTTTGTAATAACGCCTGGAGCGTTCGGCCGCCTGCTTGGCCGCTTCTTTGGGCGTCTTTGACCCGCTTGCCGCAGAGGCGAACATGTCCACCACCACATAGTCGGCCATGACGGCCGCCGAGGCGGTTCCAAGAGGCCCCTCGTGTCCGTTGTCGAGCATGATGGCCGCCGAATCGCGGAACACGGTCGCTTTCGGATCGGACGTCCAGATCGGGTTGGCCTCGTAAGCCTTCAGCGGCTGGCTGACATAGCCGATAGCGGCCTTCATCCAGGGGTTGTACTGATCGCCTTCCATCATGAACTGCATGAAAGCCTTGGCCGCTTTGGGATACTTCGAATACTTGAACAGCATCATCTGCGTGATTTGCATCAGCTCGGTATGTTTGCCGGTCGAGCCCAGCGGAAGATGCGCGTGTTCGATATCCAGCGCCATGGCTTGCAATTTCGGATCGGTAGACGTTTTTGCGGCGTAATACACCGAAATGCCATTGGCCGTCAGGCTGATCTGGCTGTCCAGGAAGGCCTTGTTGTTGGAGGGGTCCTGCCATGCCAGCGTGCCGGGAATAAAGGTTTTATACAGCTCTCTGGCGTATTCCAGCGCCGCAATGGTTTCGGGCGACTCGACCACCACGTGACCCTTTTTGTTGACCAGCATGCCGCCATGCGACCACAGCAACCAGTGTGCAAAGTTGTTGCCATCGCCCACGGCGTGGCCAAACGCGAAACCCGCCGGCGTGTTCTTGGCCTTGAGCGCCTGGCATAGCTTGAGAAAGCCCGCCAGATCTTTCGGAACCGTATCGAACCCTGCCGCCTTGATCATGCTTTGCCGATACACCAGCGCATTGCCGACCACCCCCAGCGGGATGGCGATCCACTTGCCATCTTTCATGCCGTATTTTTTGCATACGTCGTACCAGCCGCCGTATTTCCTGTCCAGGTAGTTGCCCAGATCGGAGACGTCAACCAGCTTCTCGGGATACTGTTCAGGATCATCGAACCAGCCAATGATGATGTCCGGGCCGCTGCCTACCCGCGCCGCCACCGCCGCCTTGGGACGGACATCTTCCCATCCTTCGTTGTCGATGCGCACGGGAATGCCGGTTTGCTGCGTGAATTTTTTGGTGTTCGCCATCCAGAGATCTTCGTCACCCTGCACGAAGCGCTTCCAGCGCAATACGCGCAACGTTGCGCCTTTTTCCGGCGTGTAATTCAACTTGGTGCCGGCCTCGGCGGCAAACGCGTTGCCGTTTAAGGTTGTTGCTGCGGCCGCTGCGGCCGTTGACACCAGAAAATCGCGTCTTGTAAGTTTTGTCATGTCTTCCACTCCTTCGGTTAAAGGGACTAAGCCCACGGGAAATCAGTCGCGCGCCTTCTTTAAAATCAGTTTTGCCGCAAAGCCTTGCCAGACTCTGCGTCGAACAGATGGGTGTGATTATGATCGGGGGCCAGGCGCAAAGCATCGCCGGCCTTGAAACTGTGACGTTCTCGAAAAATCGAAATGATATCCGCGTTGCAAAACCGGGAATAAACCTCGGTGTTGGCGCCGGTGGGTTCAATGACGACGACCCCTGTTTTAATCCCCTGGTCACCCGACGCAACATTCAGGTGTTCGGGCCGCACCCCATAAACCACCGGCTGGCCATCAACCCCGCCGACCTGCCCGACGTTGGCCGGCGCGGGCACGCACGTTCCATCCGGAAACTCTACCTGCGGGCCGAATCCGCTGTGGCGCAACACGCCCGGGATGAAATTCATCGACGGCGAACCGATGAAGCCCGCTACAAACATGTTCTCGGGGCGATCGTAAAGATCCAGCGGCTTGCCGCATTGCTCAACTACGCCGTCGTGCATGACGACAATTTGATCGGCCATCGTCATGGCCTCGATCTGATCATGCGTCACATAGACCGAGGTGGTGTGGAGGCGCTGATGCAGCTCTTTGATTTCTGCACGCATTTGCACGCGCAACTTGGCGTCCAGGTTGGACAGCGGCTCGTCAAACAGAAAAACCTGCGGGTCGCGCACGATGGCGCGGCCCATTGCAACACGTTGGCGCTGGCCGCCCGAGAGCTGCCGCGGGAAACGATCCAGCAATTGCGAAAGGCCCAGAATTTCAGAAGCGCGAGCAACCCGTTGCTTGATCTGGGCCTTGTCGATTTTGGCGAGCAACAATGAAAACGCCATATTGTCATACACCGTCATGTGCGGGTACAACGCGTAATTCTGGAACACCATGGCGATGTCGCGTTCCTTGGGCTGCATATTATTGACAACCTTGCCATTGATGAGGATTTCACCTTCGGTGATTTGTTCCAGGCCAGCCAACATCCGCAACAAGGTTGACTTGCCGCAACCTGACGGCCCAACCAATACGGCAAACTGCCCATCCTCGATGTCGATATCGACTCCGCGGATAACCTGCGTGCCACCGAAATACTTCTGTATCCCTCGAATCTGCACTGATGCCATGCCGTGTTCCTTTGTCTCGTCCTGCTTATGATTTATGCGTTGCCTTCCACTACGACATACGACGGGCGACCTCGCTGCGCCCAGTCAATTAAATTCTGCGCGGCCTTGCGCCGCAATTCTTTTTCCGCCACCACCGAGTAGAAGGCGGCGTGCGGCGTCAACAATACACGTGAATGCTGCACAATGCGAGCATCTGTTGTGGGCGGCTCGATAGGCAACACATCGAGCGCGGCACCATCGAGGCGACCACTATCGAGAGCGGCGACCAAAGCATCGATATCAACGATAGGGCCGCGCGCCGTATTGACCAGGACGCTGCCCTGTGGCATAAGGTCGAGCACTTTGGCGTTGACCATGCCACGCGTTTCGTCATTGAGCGGCACATGCACCGATACCGCATCGGACTGGGCAAACAATTCGGCCATGCTGGCGCGCTCTATGTAAGCCGGGAAGTCCCCGTCAATAATGTGCGGATCGCAAGCAATTACCCGTTTGAAACTATTGCGGCTGATGTGCGCCATGCGCTTGCCTATGCGACCCAGACCCAGAATTCCCATCGTCATATCGGCCACGCGCCGCATCTTGCCTGCCGACGTGAAATGCCATTTCCCCGCCTTCACGTCGCGATCATAAAAGGCAATATGGCGCAATAAGGACAGCGTCATCGCCAGCGCGTGAGTGGCCACTTCGCCCACACCGTAATCGGGCGAATTGCTCACCCACACGCCATGCTTGTCGGCGTCGGCCAGATTTATCGTATCAAACCCGGCGCCGAACCGGCTGACAATGCGAATTTCCGGCCTTGCGGCAAATACCCGAGCATTCACGGGTGCGTACTGCACCAGCAGCCCCTGACACCCCTCCGAGGCGGCGATGACGTCGGCTTCGCTGCGGCATTGCGCCACCACGACCTCGATGCCCGCAGCACGATACAGACCTTGCTCCAGGTCAAGATCGGGAAAATCATAATCCGTAATCAGAACTTTCATGCACCGCTCTCAGTGATTGTCTTTGGGTATGCCCGCGCCGCTTTTACCTCGCAGAAAATCAAGGTCGGCGCCCAGATTGGCCTGCTGCACATGCTCGACATAAAGCTTGACCCAGCCACGCGCCATGGGTGCGGGCGGCGCCTGCCATGCCTTGCGGCGGCGTGCGAGCTCTTCGTCGGACACATGCAAATGCAGCTTGCGCGCGCCGACATCCAGCTCAATGATGTCGCCGTCTTGCACCAGCGCCAAAGGCCCGCCGGCGGCAGCTTCTGGAGCAACGTGCAGGACCACCGTGCCATACGCGGTGCCGCTCATGCGGGCGTCGGAGACCCGGACCATATCGGTGATCCCTTTGCGCAATACTTTCGGCGGCAACGGCATATTGCCGGCTTCGGCCATACCCGGATAACCACGGGGCCCGCAGTTCTTCAAAACCAGCACGCAGTTCTCGTCAACGTCCAGGCTTTCGTCGTCCATGCGTGCGTGCATGTG
>SCRC01000028.1 GCA_004297945.1 Candidimonas sp.
TAAATATAGAACGGAATCATGATCCGGTTATTGGTCGAATACGAAGTAGCCGCCGCCAGCCATGAACTGAATCCACCCGCCTCGTTAATCCCTTCTTGCAACAACTGGCCATCGGCCGCTTCGCGGTAATACATCACCTGATCTTTATCGACTGGAGTGTATTTCTGACCTTCCGGGGCATAAATCCCGATTTGGCGGAACAGCCCCTCCATACCGAAGGTGCGCGATTCATCCACCAGAATAGGCACCACGCGCGGCGCTAATTCCTTGTCGCGCAGAATCTGGTTAAGGACTCGCACAAATGCCTGGGTTGTGGAAATTTCACGGCCTTCTACCGTCGGTTCCAGCACCGCCTTGAAAACCTCAAGCTTGGGTGCCGTTAAATGCTCATCGGCCTTCATGCGCCGCTTGGGCAAGTAGCCGCCCAACGCATTGCGGCGCTCGTGCAGATACTTCATTTCAGGCGAATCGTCGGCCGGTTTGAAATAGGGCAAATCTTCGAGTTTGTCGTCGGGGATAGGAATATTGAAACGGTCCCGGAATTCACGCACCGAGTCCATGTCCAGCTTCTTTTGTTGGTGAGTGGGATTCTTGGCCTGGCCGACATGACCCATGCCGTAGCCCTTGATGGTCTTGGCCAGAATCACGGTAGGCTGATCACGATGTTCGTTGGCGGACGCAAAGGCCGCATAGACCTTGTGCGGATCGTGGCCGCCGCGGTTCAGCCGCCAGACGTCCTCATCGCTCATGCGGCTGACCATTTCCAGCAACTTGGGATGTTTTCCAAAGAACTGCTCGCGCACGAATTTTCCATCGTGCGCCTTGTAGGCCTGATACTCGCCGTCGACCGATTCTTCCATGATGCGCCGCAAAATACCTTCTTTATCGCGCGCAAATAGAGGGTCCCAGTAGCTGCCCCAGATAAGTTTGATGACGTTCCAGCCACTGCCGCGGAAATCGCCCTCGAGCTCCTGAATGATTTTCCCATTCCCACGCACCGGCCCATCCAGGCGCTGCAAGTTGCAGTTAATGACGAAAATAAGATTGTCGAGTTTTTCACGCGCGGCCAAGCCGATGGCCCCCAGCGATTCGGGCTCATCCATCTCGCCGTCGCCGCAAAATACCCAGACCTTGCGCTTGCTGGTGTCGGCAATACCGCGTGCGTGCAGGTATTTAAGGAAACGCGCCTGATAAATGGCCATCAGGGGTCCCAGTCCCATGGAAACGGTAGGGAACTGCCAGAATTCCGGCATGAGCTTGGGATGCGGATACGAAGACAGGCCTTTGCCCCCGGTTTCCTGGCGGAAGTTATTAAGTTGGTCTTCGGTCAGGCGGCCTTCAAGATAGGCCCGCCCGTACATGCCCGGCGACGAATGTCCTTGAAAATACACCAGGTCGCCGCCGTGATTTTCGGTCTCGCCGTGCCAGAAATGGTTCTGGCCGCAGCCTATCATCGTCGCCAACGAAGCAAAAGACGCAATGTGTCCACCCAAGTCGCCCCCGTCGGCCGGATGATGCCGATTCGCCCTGACCACCATGACCATGGCATTCCAGCGTACGTACGAACGTATGCGCTCCTCAAGAATCAGGTTGCCCGGATGCGCAGGCTCAAGCCCCGGCGGAATGGTATTGACGTAGGCGGTATTTGGCGAAAAGGGAATATGCGCGCCCGAGCGGCGGGCCAGATCGATCAACCGTTCGAGCAAATAATGCGCACGTTGCGGACCCTCGCGATCCAGCACGGCTTCGAGCGCATCCAGCCATTCCTGCGTTTCGAGCTCTTCGTCACTATTGACGTTGGCAATTGCGTTGACTTGATCAGAAGAGGACATTGGGTGTCTCCTGTTTTTAATAGTGAATCAGATACAAACAACAGCTAAGCCGCTGTGTAGTTATACCCTAACTTGGCGCCGGACCCGCTGACACGATACTTTGCCCGATCGAACAAATCAGTTGAATCTCACTATTCTAGGAAAGACTATCGCATGGGGCAAGGAAAATTTCACTTTATGGTATTACTTTTCATATTATGAAATTTAAACAGGATTCTTCGTGGAAATGGCACCCACAAGGGGTGCCGCTACGAAAAACGATGGCACCCACAAGGGGTGCCGCTACGAAAAATGATGGCACCCACGAGGGGTGCCGCTACAGGGGGCCGCTACAAGCTGATTCGAAATGAAATTACAGTCTAAAATGCGTCATCCACTCTCTATCGAGTTATGTTCAGCCCATCGAAGAAATCCCTCATACCGACGACCTTCTACGAGCAGGCCAAGACCAGCCGACGCGGCTTTTACTGGTTGACGCCAGTTGTCGTGCTCGTTCTGTATTTATGCGTCATGGGCGCTTTCATCTGGCTGCAGCGCCTGCATAACGACAGCGTCATGTTCGTCACGATCGACCAGGAGACGCGTCAGCAGCGGCTAATCATGGTCGTGATCGCCTTGTCCTTCGTGATCGTATTGAGTCTTCTGGCGCTGTGGCGTTATACACGTTTTCGCACACGGGCCGAGGCGGCGTTGATTGCCGAAACAGGCTTTCGACGCGCCATGGAAAACTCCATGTCCACCGGCATGCGCGTCTTTGATCTCCACGGTCGCATCGCTTACGTCAATCCAGCGTTTTGTCGCATGATAGGCTGGAACGAAGCGGATCTGATCGGACGCACGACTCCCTTCCCCTACTGGTTGCCGGGGCGTCACGCGCAGCATCAGGAAACGCTGGATGTCTTGCTGGCCGGACGCACGCCCAGTAGTGGGCTCGAGGTCGAAGCACAGCGCCGCGACGGGTCGCGCTTCACCGCCCGCATGTACGTGTCGCCGCTGCGCGATCCCAACGGCGAGCAGATCGGCTGGATGACATCCATGACCGACATCACCGAACCCAAACGCATACGCGAAGCGCTCACCGCCGCTCACGAACGTTTCATGACCGTGCTCGAAGGGCTGGATGACGCCATTTCGGTGGTCGCCGATACGCCCGATGGTCTGGAACTGCTGTTTGCCAACCGCACCTATCGCCGTTTTTTCGGCGCCCAGCCTGGCGGCCACGGCGAGCTTCTGGGCGGACGCCTGGGCCGTTTTACCGATGAAACGGTCGAGGCTTTCTCGGAATCGTCGCAGCGCTGGTTCGAAGTGCATCATCGGATACTGGCCTGGACCGACGGTCGACGTGTACGCCTGCAAGTCGCGCGCGACATCACCGAACGGCGCCGACACGAAGAAGCGTCGCGCGTTCAGCAGGAAAAAATCCAGCTCACCAGCCGTCTGACCACCATGGGGGAAATGGCCTCGTCTTTGGCCCACGAACTGAATCAGCCGCTGACCGCCATTTCCAACTACAGCATGGGTGCTGTCGCCATGATCAAGTCAGGCAATGTGCAAACTGAAGACCTGCTCGGGGCACTTGAAAAAGCGGCCAGCCAGGCCGAGCGCGCCGGCAAGATCATCAGCCGCATACGAGAATTCGTCAAACGCAGCGAGCCTCGCCGGCAGCGCGTCGCCATCACTCAAATACTCGATAATGCCATCGATTTTGCCGAGATCGATGCGCGCAAGCGTCAGGTGCAAATTGAAAAACACCTGCCTCCAGACATACCCAAAGTCATGGCCGACCCCATACTGATCGAGCAGGTATTATTGAATTTGCTGAAAAATGGCGTAGAAGCCATGGAGAAAAGCGATTACCGCGTTTTGCACGTGGCCGTCGCGGATCAGTTTCCTTTGGTCGAAATTGCGGTCATTGATCGCGGACACGGTTTGCGCGACCCGGAAAAACTGTTTGAACCTTTCTACAGCACTAAGTCCGAAGGCCTGGGCATGGGGCTGAATATCTGTCGCACCATTATCGAATCACACCACGGCCGTCTTTGGGCCAATGCCAATCCAGATGGCGGTACGATCTTCCGCTTTACCCTTCCTTGCGCCACGCCACAAGCGTCCGGCAAGACCGAGAACCCCCAGGAGTTGCAAGTATGAGTACACCCCAAGCGTCCAGCACCATCTTCATTGTGGACGACGATGAAGCCGTCCGTGATTCACTGCGATGGTTGCTTGAAGCCAATGGTTACCGGGTTCGAAGCTTCGGCGGCGCGGAAGAGTTTCTCAACGCCTACGACCCCGAACAGGTTGGCGTGCTGATTGCCGATGTTCGCATGCCCGGCATGAGCGGTCTGGAACTGCAAGAGGCGCTGATCGCGCGCCAGGCACCCTTACCCATCGTGTTCATTACCGGCCACGGCGACGTGCCCATGGCCGTGTCGACCATGAAAAAAGGCGCCGTGGATTTCCTCGAAAAGCCCTTTAACGAAACTGACCTGCGCACCATTGTCGCCAACATGCTCGAGCAAGCCAATGAACGGGTCAACCAGGTCCAGGCACAAAAAAATCATCAAGCCGTCCTGAGCCGCCTGACCGCTCGCGAGCAACAGGTTCTGGAACGCATTGTGGCAGGCCGCCTGAACAAGCAAATCGCCGGTGATCTGAACATCAGCATCAAAACTGTGGAGGCCCATCGTGCAAATATCATGGAGAAGCTCGAGGTCACTACCGTAGCGGATCTTATGAAGATCGCCCTGACCAAAACCGAAGGAGTGGCATGAGCGCTCGCATCATCGATGGCAAAGCGTTGTCGGCCACTATAAAAGCCCAGGTTGCACAACGTGTGCAAACTCTGGCGCATCACGGAATCACACCGGGCCTGGCCGTCGTTCTTGTGGGCGAGGACGCTGCCTCGCAAGTGTATGTGCGCAACAAAGCCGCTGCCTGCGAAAAAGCCGGCCTGCATTCAAAAGTGATACGCCTGGCCGCCGACACCAGCGAAGAGACTCTGCTGGAGGTCGTACGCACGCTTAATGGCGATGCGGACGTACACGGCATACTGGTTCAACTGCCGCTGCCCTCTCACATGAATGCCGGCAAAGTGATTGAAACGATTGCCCCAGCCAAAGACGTGGACGGGTTTCACATCAGTAATGCCGGCTTGCTCATGACGGGCCGGCCGCTGGTGCGCCCGTGCACACCCTACGGCATCATGAAAATTCTGGAATCCGAAAATGTAGTTTTACGCGGCGCAGAAGCTGTCGTGGTGGGAGCCAGCAATATCGTCGGCAAGCCCATGGCCTTGCTGCTGCTGGCGGCGGGCGCCACAGTTACGTTGTGCAACTCCAAAACCCGCGACCTGGGTGCCCAGACGCGGCGCGCCGACGTGCTGGTGGTAGCCACCGGCCACTCGCGGATGATTACAGGCGACATGATCAAGCCCGGCGCGATCGTCATCGATGTCGGGATCAACCGTCAGGCCGATGGCAAGCTTGCGGGCGATGTTGATTTCGAATCAGCATGCAAGGTGGCCAGCGCCATTACGCCAGTGCCCGGCGGGGTGGGCCCCATGACCATTGCCATGCTACTGGTCAATACGCTGGAAGCCGCCGAACGCTGCCTCCCTATCTAGTCTTTAGAGATTCCCAAGCCATGATTAACAACCCCCTATTGGCGCCTATCGACGCATTTATCGACTATGCTGCCATTACACCCGAGCACATTACGGCGGCCATCGCCGAGCTGATCGCGGGGTCGCGAGCGGCGGTAGGTCTGGCGGCGGACCCTACTTGCGATCCCGATTGGGGCAACTTCATTACGCCACTGGAAACTGCGTCGGAAAGGCTGTGGCGCGCCTGGTCGGTGGCCAGCCACCTTAATGCCGTGGCCAATACGCCGGCGCTGCGTGAAGCCTACAACCTGTGCCTGGCTCACGTTACCGAATTTTCCACCTGGATGGGATTGCACACCGGCCTTTACGCGCAATACCAGCGCCTGCGGGCCAGCCCGCGCTACCGGCAATTGCCGCCCACCCGCGCGCGTATTGTTGATCTGGCTTTGCGCGATTTCCGTTTAAGCGGAGTAGAGCTCGCCGGCGCGTCACGCGAACGCTACGCGCAAATTTGCGAGCAGGAAGCGCAAGTTTCACAAAAATTTTCGGAAAACGTGCTCGATGCCACCGACAACTGGTGTCTGCACATCGAAGACGAGGCTCGCCTGGACGGCGTGCCAGCCGACACCAGGCAGGCGGCGCGCGCCGCCGCTGAACAAAAGAACCGGCCAGGATGGTTGCTGACTCTAAAGATGCCGTGTTATTTGCCGGTCATGCAACACGCCAAAAGCAGGGAACTGCGCGAAACGCTGTACCGGGCCTATGCCACACTGGCCTGTGAACAAGGCGACCCTGCCCTGGACAATTCCAGACTTATCGAGCAGCTGCTGGCCTTGCGAGCCGAACAGGCCCAGTTGTTGGGCTTTCCCGATTTCGCCGCCTTGCGCCTGCAGACACGGATGGCCGAGAACGCCGAGCAGGTATTGAGCTTCCTGCGCGAGTTGGCCGAACAAGCCAAGCCGTACGCGCATCGCGACCTTGTCCAATTGCGCCAGTTTGCCAGCGACGAGCTTGCTCTGGGCACTCTCGAGATGTGGGATATTCCTTACGCCACAGAACGTTTGCGCGAAGCGCGCTACGCCTACTCCGAAGAAGAAATCAAACCGTATTTCACCGAACCGGCCGTCTTCAAAGGCCTGTTCGGCGTCATGGAAAAACTATTCGACTTGCGGGTGCGCGACGCCAACATCGCCGCCTGGCGCCCCGACACGCGCGCCTTGCAAATTGAAACGTCGGAAGGGAGATTGCTCGGACATCTTTTTATCGATCTATACGCCCGCAGCGGCAAGCAAGGCGGCGCCTGGGTGGATCTTGAACGGAACCGGCGCAAAATCGGCGACCACATCCAGACGCCCATTGCCTATCTGACCTGCAATTTCTCGGCTCCGCAAAGCGGCGAGCCTGCGCTGCTGACCCACGACGACGTCATTACCCTGTTCCACGAAAGCGGGCATGCGCTCCATGCCCTGCTGTCCGAAGTCGACGATCCGGGCGCCGCCGCATTTTCCAGCGTTGAATGGGATGCCATCGAATTGCCCTCGCAATTCATGGAAAATTTTTGCTGGGAATGGACTGTTGTTCAGGCGCTTTCCGCGCACGTCCATACCGGAGAACCTTTGCCCCGCAGCCTATACGACAAACTGCTGGCGGCGAAAAATTTTCAAAGCGGCATGCAAACCGTCAGGCAGATCGAGTTCTCGCTGTTCGACATGATCATCCATCACCAGAAGGCCGGGCTGGACATCGGCGCGGTATTGGACACCTTGGCGCAAGTGCGCCAGGAAGTAGCGGTTCTGTTCGCCCCATCGTGGCAGCGTTTTCCGCATAATTTTTCACATATATTCGCCGGTGGTTATGGCGCTGGCTACTATAGCTACAAATGGGCCGAGGTGTTGTCGGCCGACGCGTACGCGGCGTTCGAAGAGGGGTCGAGCGCGCGTCACGACACCCTGAACCCAACCATCGGACAGCGCTTTCGCAAAGAAGTTTTGGCGGTGGGCGGTGCGCGACCCGCCGCTGAGTCCTTTTTTGCGTTTCGAGGCCGAACGCCCAGCATGGATGCGCTGCTGCGCCACAGCGGCATGGCCGGTCCCGACCTATAATTACACGCAACTTATTTTCAGGAATTCCGATGAAGATCTGGAATGTCCGCTTTCTGGGCAGCCTTGCCACGGCCGTTATTTTGGGCTTTTCCAGCCAGGCACCGGCCCAAAGCACTATCCACAATGTGCGCGGCTTCTTGCCGAACCTGCGCTTTACCCTCGAAGGCGCTGGCGGCAAAACTGTCACGCAGGATGCGTTCAAAGGGAAGACGGTATTGCTGTTTTTCGGCTATGCCAGCTGTCCCGACATCTGCCCCACGACCATGGTGCAATTGGCGCAAGTCGTGAAAAACCTGGGGCGGCAGGCGCCAAACGCGAAAATTCTGTTTATCAGCGTCGATCCGCATCGGGACACATCCGACAAACTGCAAACCTATGTCAATGCTTTTGACAAAGACGCCATTGGGCTCACTGGCACGGAAAAACAGATTGCCGACGTCGCGCGACGCTACCGGGTTGCCTATCAGATCGAAAAGCCAAAGGATTCGCAAAACAAAGACTACGAAGTCGCGCACAGTCGCGGCGTGTATATCTTCGACAAGCAAGGCCGCGCCGAGCTGCTTGCAGCGGATACCGAGTCGGTCGATAGTCTGACGCGAAGCGTGAAGGCGTTGCTGGCGAAAGCAGGTAAATAGCCGTCGGGTGTTTTGGCAGCCACAAGGGCTGCGGCTACATTATTACGGCCAGCTATGTGGCACCCACAAGGGGTGCCGCTACCGGCGCGACAGGTACGCTTTTGTAGCGACAGGCCTTGTGCCTGTGATCGACGCAAGCCGCCGGTCGTCGACGCAAGCCTGTCATCGACGCAAGCCGCCTGTCATCGACGCAAGCCTGTCATCCATGCAGGCCTGTCATCGACGCAAGATGACACCCTTACGCGCTCTTGACCTGCTGTAGTGGTTCTTGTACCGGCGTTAGCTGGTTTGCTGCCTGTCGCAACGCTGTGCGCAAGCCTTCTTCGACCACGGGATGGTAAAACGGCATTTCCAACATCGTGGGCACCGTCAATTCCTGTTGCACCGCCCAAGACAACAGATGGGCGATATGCTCGATGCTGGGCCCGGCCATTTCGGCGCCTAAAAAACGGCCATCGTATTGGTCGGCGTAAACGCGCAGTTTGCCGCGGTTCTTCAACATCACCCGCGAACGCCCCTGGCCGGCAAAATCGATCTCGCCAAACACCACTCCCGACGTTGGCAAATCTTTGAAATGCACGCCCACCTGGGCAATCTGCGGGTCGGTAAATACAATGGACAGCGGTGCTCGGCGCTGCCCAGGTTGCACATTCGGATACCGGGCAGCGTTTTCGCCGGCAATGCGGCCCTCGTCGGCGGCTTCATGCAAAAATAATAATTCGCCATCCGCGTCACCCGCGAAAAATATAGGCAAAGTGCCTAGCTGCAAGGTTTTGCGATCGAAATGCGGCAAGCCCTTTTCATCTAGCGCCAAAGACGTATTCTCAAGATGAAGATGATCCAGGTTCGGGCGGCGGCCGGCGGCCATCAACAGATAATCGAAACGCTCAAGGGCTTCTCGGCCATCGGCATCGACCCAGCGCACCTCGACCTCGTTGCCCTCGCGCGTCGCCGATATGATTCGGGTATTAAGCGAAAGCGAAAATTCGGCCTGAAAAGCCGCTAATGCGCTAGCCTTGACATCAGGGTCGCTCAAGCCGCCCAGGCTGGCACTGCGCCCCAGCAAGCGCAGCTGTACGCCCAGGCGCGCCAGCGCCTGCCCCAGCTCCAGACCGATAACACCTGGCCCCAGCACCATGACGCGGCGCGGCAGGTCATCCCAATAAAATACATCGTCATTCACAATCAGGCGGTCGCCCAGCGCTTCATAGCGCGCCGGCACGACCGGCGTAGAGCCCGTCGCGATGACGACTCTGGGTGCCTCGATCCGGGTGTGTTCATCGACCTGCAACACCGTGTCGGACAGGAAACGGGCGTAGCCGCGAATCTTGTCCGACACGGCAATGCTATCGACGCTATCAAGTACAAACCCGACGAAACGATCACGCTCACGTTTGACGCGATCCATGACTTCGACGCCATTCACGCGCACGGGGCTATCGATGTGAACCCCAAATGGGGCAGTGTTGGCCGCAGAATGGGCCGCCTCCGCAGCGGCAATGAGCAGCTTGGACGGCATGCAGCCAACACGAGCACAAGTGGTGCCATATGGGCCGCCCTCGATCATCACGGCGCTTAGCCCGGCCGCCTTGACGGCACGATAGGCCGTCAGGCCAGCCGTTCCGGCTCCAATAATGGCCACGTCCACGTTAAGATTTTTCATGCTATGCCTTATGTTATAAGACGAGGGGTATAACCCGCAGCGACGATAGCGGCCTCGATCGCCGCAGCATCATTGACACCGTCGATGGTAACTCGATGGCTTGCCGTCACCGCCGACACCGGCGCACCCGGCGCCACTTCATGCACGGCTGCCGTAATGGCGCTGACACAATGACCGCAAGTCATATCCGGTACTGAAAATTCGATTTTCATCTTTGCCCCTGTCATTCCGATTCGGAAAACTCGTAGTTTAAACCTTACTATAATTGGAAGGTCAAGCTTTGGTAGCCGTATAGCCCTGTTCACAGCAGAACGACGACACATCGCAACAGGGTTTGACATTACCATAAGGTTAAGGTTAATACTGTGTCATATCGAAACCACCCAGCAAGAATTTCATGAATGCCTCATCGTCCCTATCCGGCCACATTGATCTGTCCATAGATGGCATGACCTGCGCCTCGTGCGTACGCCGCGTCGAACAGGCGCTGGCCGCTGTGCCTGGAGTGGCCCAAGCGCAAGTAAATCTTGCAACCGAGCGCGCCCGCATCAGTCTTGGCGCCCCGGTCGCCCTTGAAAACCTGCTCGCGGCGGTGCAAAAGCGGGGGTATACCGCACATGTATTCAAAACAGCCAGCCATACTCAGGATGCCGGCCAAGACGTCAGGAAAGCCAAGGAAGAGCAGGCGCTCAGAATGGCCTTCATTCTGGCTCTGTGCCTGACCGCACCCATTTTTATCATCGAAATGGGTGGTCATGTCGTCGGGCCTCTTCATGATTATCTGCTAGAGACACTTGGGATGCGAAATATCGCCTATCTGCAGTTTGTCCTGGCAACGCTCGCTTTGGCGATTCCGGGCCGCTCCTTTTTTACGCATGGATTCAAGGCGGCCTTCGGCCTGAGTCCGGACATGAACACACTGGTGGCTCTGGGAGCGGGCAGCGCCTGGCTGTATTCCACAATCGCCACCTTCGCGCCACAATGGCTGCCGCCCGGCTCCGTCCATCTGTATTACGAAGCCGCCGCCGTAATTGTCACATTGATATTGCTGGGCCGTTATCTTGAAGCCCGCGCCCGTGGCAAGACGGGCTCGGCGATCAAGCGTCTGATCGGCCTGCAACCCAGGACCGCCCGCCTGCAACGCAAGCAACAATGGATCGACACGCCAATAGACACCCTGCAAATTGACGACATCGTGCTGGTTCGCCCCGGTGAGAAAATCCCCGTCGATGGAATCATTACCAGCGGTCGCTCTTATATAGACGAATCCATGCTGACGGGCGAATCGTCTGCGGCACTGAAAGAAACGGGTGACAAGGTAACAGGCGGCACGCTCAACACGTCGGGCAGCTTTACCGTGCAAGTGCGCCATCTGGGCGCCGACACCGTATTGGCGCGTATCATACGCATGGTCGAAGAAGCGCAAGGCAGCAAGCTGCCCATACAGGGTATTGTCGACCAAATAACGGCCAGGTTCGTACCCGCCGTCATACTGATTGCGCTGGGCACTTTTTTGTTGTGGCTGGCCGTCGGGCCCAACCCATCGCTGTCCTACGCGCTCGTCAATGCCGTGGCGGTGCTGATCATCGCCTGCCCTTGCGCAATGGGCCTGGCGACCCCCACCTCCATCATGGTCGCCACGGGCCGTGCCGCCGACATGGGCATTTTGTTTCGACAAGGCCAGGCGCTACAGACCTTGAAAGACGCCAAGGTGATCGCATTCGACAAAACAGGGACGCTCACTTATGGCAAACCCGCGTTGACCGACCTGCAGCTGGCGCCCGGGCTGGATCACGACGCAATATTGGCCGATATGGCCTCCATTCAGGCTCTTTCAGAGCACCCCATCGCGCTGGCCATCACACAAGCGGCAGAGCAGAAGAACCTGGGCTTATCAACCGCAACGGGGTTCGAAGCCATTTCCGGCGCCGGCGTGCAAGCCGACACAAGTGGCCACCACTACGTGCTGGGATCGGCCCGTTTAATGCAGCAATACGGCATTATGCTGGATCGCTTTGAATCCGCAGCCGCCGGCCTGGGCATGGCGGGGAAGTCTCCTGTCTACATCGCACGCGACGGTGTATTGGCAGGCGTCTTCGCGGTCGCGGATCGGGTCAGGGAAAGCGCGCACGCCACGGTGCAAAGGCTGGAACAACGGGGCATCAAGACGGTCATGATTACCGGAGACAATGCCAAAACCGCCCATGCCATTGCACTTCAACTGGATATAACCGAGGTTCACGCCGAAACCTTGCCCG
Source organism: Candidimonas sp. (assembly GCA_004297945.1). GTDB lineage: Bacteria > Pseudomonadota > Gammaproteobacteria > Burkholderiales > Burkholderiaceae_B > Paralcaligenes. The sequence goes on from SCRC01000028.1 coordinate 12,092, forward strand.
AAAACAAAGTCACTGTGCTGCAGGAACTGAAACACCGCTATGGCGTCCTGGCTTACGTCGGAGACGGCATCAATGACGCTCCCGCACTGGCGTTTGCCGATGTAGGCATCGCGATAGGCGCGGGCACCGACATCGCGATCGAATCGGCTTCGGTAGTGTTGATGTCCGAAGATCTGCTCGCTGTCGCGACCGCCGTCGGCTTGTCAGTGGCAACGCTGCGCAATATTCGCCAGAATCTGTTTTGGGCGTTCGCCTATAACGTGATGCTTATCCCGCTGGCTGCGGGAGTCCTGTATCCCCATTACGGGATTCTGCTCTCACCTGCTCTGGGCGCTGCCGCCATGGCGCTATCAAGCGTCTTTGTAGTAGGCAATGCGTTGCGCCTGAAACGTTTCAATCCCTCCAACCAGGCTCGCATATCATGAACATTGGACAGGCTGCCGCCCAATCTGGCATATCTGCAAAAATGATCCGCTACTACGAAAGCATCCGTTTGCTCGATACCAGCCAGCGTACCGAATCAGGATACCGGGTCTATCACGAGCGCGATCTGCATGCACTGCGCTTCATACGCCGGGCGCGCGACCTAGGGTTTTCGCTCAAACAGATTGATACCTTGATGGCCCTCTGGCGCGATAAATCGCGCGCCAGTGCCGAAGTGAAGCGATTGACCAATAAGCACATCGTCGAGCTCGAACGCAAAGCGACCGAGTTGCAGGAAATGGCCGCCACGCTAAAGAACCTGGCCGATCATTGTCATGGCGACCAGCGGCCCGACTGTCCTATTCTCGATAATTTCGAATACTCGGCTTGAAAATACCCAGGGACAGCAAACGCAATTTCCCGCTCGACCTGCGGCTAGAGCATTTTCGGTTGACGTGTTTACGGGACTGAACGTGTTTCTGGCGCTATTTTTTTTAGCCGTTTTGGGTGAGGCCGTCGTTTTGGGTGGGGCCATTCTCTCTATTAACACGCCACAGGGCGAGGGGTGGGTACCGGTCCGGTCCGTCCAGCGGTCGTGGCGCGTCGCGCCCCGACTGCCCGGGTCTGCCTCGTCCAGGCGGGCGCCGGGCCAAACTCGCTACGCCGCTGGCGCGGCCCCGCCCCCATAGACGGCGTCTTCAAAAACCCAAACGTCCAGCCAAAAACCCAAACGTCCAGCTAAATACCAAAAATCCCGCGCTGGATACCGTTTGACCAAAAATGCTCTAACGATCAAACCGCCCTCAAATACCAGCCCACTCGCTTACAAACTGCCTGTGGTCGGGGCGTTCAGGCGCTGCCGTTTCCTGTATGGGCGTGCCTATCGCCACATAACCCATAAAGCGGTAATCCAGCCCGTCGAAACCCAACGTCTCGATGACTTCGTCAAGATAAGTGCCCAGGCCGGTGCTCCAGTAAGCTCCAAAACCCAGCATATGCGCGGCGTTCAGCATTTGGGTGACGGCCGCGCCCGTCGCCAGCATACGTTCGTGCTCGGGGATTTTGATATTGGAATGATCCAGCTGGCAGGCCACACCCAAAAGCAACGGCACCTGGGCCAGCCAGCGCCTTGTGTTCGCCTCTTTTTCGGCCGTTAAAGGCAGGCCGGCGCTACGGGCAGCGTTGGTGGCCAGGTCTGCCAAACGCCCGATGGCGGCACCACGAATCAACGCAAAACGCCAGGGCCTCAAGCGCCCGTGGTCAGGCGCCGACATGCCCGCCTGCAAGATTTGGGCCAACTGCTCATCGTCCGGCCCGGGAGCCCGTACAAACTTGACCGAGCGGCGCGACATCAAATAATCAATCGGTGTAACAGACATTAAAATCCTTAAGGCAAGAACCAAAAAATGACGTATGCAATCCTATTTAAATCGTATTGATGGCACCCCTTGTGGATGCCATAAGACCCACGCAGCAGAAGCTCGGTTGATTTAAAAATGGAATCAGGCCTGCATATCAAGGCCGCTGGGCGGCAATCAGAATCGCTTTCATGTCGCGCACGGCTTTTTCCCAGCCGTCAAAAATGGCGCGGGCCACAATGGCATGACCAATATTGAGCTCGGACACGCCTGGCAAAGCGGCAATGAATTGCGCGTTGCCATAATGCAAACCGTGGCCCGCATTAACCCGCAAGCCTAAGGCAATTCCGCGTGCAATGCCGGCCCGCAGGCGATCAAACTCGCGGGCGCGCCGGTCCGTATCACTGGCATCGGCATAAGCCCCCGTGTGCAGCTCAATGACCGTCGCGCCGGAGCGTGTCGCAGCATCGATTTGCGCCGCCTCGGGATCAATAAACAACGACACCCGTATGCCGGCATCATGCAACCGGCTGACGGCTTGCCGGGTCGATTCGAAATTCGTGACGACATCCAGTCCTCCTTCGGTGGTCAGCTCCACGCGTTTTTCTGGCACCAGGCACACATCGTCGGGGCGCAGCTTGCAGGCAATGTTGAGCATCTCAGGCGTAATAGCGCATTCGAGATTCATGCGCGTGCGCAACTTCGGACGAATGGCCCATACATCAGCATCTTGAATGTGCCGCCGGTCTTCGCGCAAATGCAAAGTGATCAGATCGGCGCCCGCCTCTTCCGCTCGTACGGCCGCCTCGGCTGGATCAGGATAGGTTGTCATGCGCTGCTGGCGCAAAGTGGCCACATGATCGATGTTTACGCCGAGTTCAATCATTTTCACAAAACCTTTTGCCAATGTGATGCGAGAGGAAGCAGTATTTTATCGCGCTATGGCGGCGGGGATTGAAATGGCAGCCACAGGGGTGCCATTTTTCTTGTTGGTGATCGATTTTGGCTGCCACGAGGGCCGCCACGACATGATTCACGGGCACGTATCTGTAGCGGCACCTCTAGTGGGTGCCACGTTTCAATTATCGGAACAACTCATTGCGTCTTGCCCGGCGCAGCGTCGGCCGCGACGGGCAAGACGCCGGCCCCCGCAGGAACACTCGGGGTTGCGCTATTTTCCAGCCAGCCACCACCCAAGGCCTGGTATAGAGCGACCCGGTTCACTAACGAGTTCAGGCCCGTCTGTAAAAAGGAGATCTGCGCGGTGTAAAGATTCACCTCGGCCGTTTGCACTTGCAAGAAACTATCGATGCCGCTGGTATAGCGTAGCTTGGAAAGCTTGAGCGTTTGTATGTTGGACTGCTCCAACGAACGCAGAGCGTCAAGCTGCTGAGAATAGGTGGCTTCACCGGCCAGTGCGTCGGCGACCTCTCGGAACGCTGTTTGTATGGTCTTTTCGTATTGAGCAACCGCTTCTTTTTGACTGGCTTTGGCGAGGTCCAACCCACCGCTCACGCCGCCTGCAAACAGCGGCTGGGTAATTTGCGGGGCAAGCGACCAATAGTGCTGGCCTGCCTGAAACAAGCCACCAAGCGCCGGGCTGGCAAAACCCAGCAAACCGGTAATCGAAATGCTTGGGAAAAATGCGGCACGGGCTGCTCCAATGTTGGCGTCCGCCGCCCGCAAATTATTTTCGGCTCCCATGATATCGGGCCGGCGCTCCAGCAAATCTGAAGGCAGTCCAACAGGAATCGCCACAAGCAGCTGATCTTTGCCAAACACAGCGCCTTGGGGCAGATTGTCGGGAATGGGTTCACCCACCAACAATTGCAACGCGTTTCGCGCTTGCGACTGGGCACGGATGGCCGCAGCCTGATCGGCCCGCCCGGAATCAAGCAGGCTTTGCGCCTGATTGAGATCCAGCGTCGATGCGACTCCGGCCTTAAACTGCGACTGCACCAAATTGAAGGTTTGCTGGCGCGAAGCCAGCGTTTTTTGCAGCAGGTCTGCTTGCTGTTCTGCTGCGCGTAAGTTGAAATACGCACCCGCCACCTGCGCTACCAGGGTAATGTGAACGGTGCGTTGAGCCTGCTCGCTGGCCAGATATTGCTGATACGCCACCTGGCTCAGGTTCTTGAGCCGGCCAAAGAAATCCAGTTGGAAGGCCGTGGTGCCCAGACCCGCCTGATAGTAGCGGCTGACGCTACCACCGGCGGCCCCATTGGAGCGCAGGTTGGCGGGCTGCCCTTGAATCGTACCGTTTCCTCCTATACCCAGAGTAGGCAGACGATTGCTGTCTTGAATGCCATATTGGGCGCGAGCTTCCAGAACCCGCTGGACCGCAATGCGCATATCCCGATTATTGTTCAGGGCGATGCCAATCAAGGCAATCAAGCGAGGGTCGCGAAAAAATTGGCGCCAGCCCAGACCAGCCGCCCCGGTCGCGGAGGGAGCGATTGCGTGTGCGCTCAAACCACCCTTTTCACGGGCCGATGCCGACTGATCCGGGTACTGCTGCGGGATCGGCGCAACGGGCCTCTCATAGCGAGGCGCCAACGAGCAGCCCGCCAAGGCCAAAGCCAACAGGCCCGGCGCCATCATCGATCGAAGAACGCGTGAACTCATGCCTTATCCCCTTCCGTGGAAGAGCGGGATTCCATTTCATTAGTATCGACATCGACATGCGGCGTCGCGTGGGGTGCATGGTGCGTGCCTATCACTTTGGGTTTAACCTTGAACCAGCCTAAAACCACCACGAAAAAGGTAGGTACAAACAACACCGCCAGCGGGGTTGCCGCCAACATGCCACCCAACACGCCCAAGCCTACCGCATTCTGGCTGGCCGCTCCGGCGCCCGTCGCAATCGCCAGCGGCAGCACGCCCAGAATAAACGCAAACGACGTCATGAGAATGGGCCGGAATCGCAGCCGCGCGGCTTCGACCGTGGCATCGTAAATGCTGCCTCCTTCCGCATACATGTCCTTGGCGAACTCTACAATCAGAATCGCATTTTTCGCAGCCAGACCAATGACAGTCACCATGCCCACCTGAAAATACACATCACTGGACATGCCCATGGCAAAGATCATGGCAACGGCCCCCAACATGCCCAGCGGCACAGCCAGTATGACCGACAAGGGTATCGCCCAACTTTCATACAGGGCAGCCAACACCATGAACACGACCAGCATGGCCAGCCCCAGCAAAATTCCTGTTTGGCTGCCCGCCTGGACTTCCTGGTAGGACAAGCCGGTCCATTCGTAGCCAAAACCCGGCGGCAACTTGGCCACCAAATGCTCCATTTCGGTCATGGCCTGGCCGGTGGAATAACCCGGCCCCGCAGACCCTCCTATACGCACGGATTCATAGCTGTTGTAGCGAACGACCTGTACAGGGCCCTGAGACCACTTGGCGGTCACAAAAGAGGACAAGGGCACCATTCCTCCCTGGCTGTTCAAGGCGTTAAGCTTCATGATGTCGTCAACGTTCATGCGATGCTTCTGGCCAGCCTGCACCCAAACGTTCTGAGTCCAGCCCATATTGGGAAACTGGCCAGCATACGAGGAGCCTATCGCCGTTGATATCAGACCGGCGGCTTCGCTGAAATCGACGCCCAGCGCCGCAGCCTTGTCGCGATTGATCGTCAGGCTAAGCTGCGGACCAGGCCCCAAGCCGGTGATGCGGGTTTGCGCCAGCACCGGACTTTTCATGGCCATCGCCAACAATTGCTGGGTTGCCGCCATCAGCGCGTCATGCCCCATGCTTCCACGATCTTCCAGCCGCATGTCGAAACCCGTCGCATTGCCCAGAGACGAAATGGCAGGTGGTACCACCGCAAACACCATGGCGTCGGGCAAGCCAAACAAGAGATGCTGATTCGCGCGGGCGGCGACGGCCTGCGCCGAATTGGCCGCCCCTTTGCGCTGAGAAAAGTCTTTCAATGGCACAAACGCAATCGCGGCATTCAGGCCATTGCCATTGAAGCTGAAGCCTTGCACAGCAACAATATTCTGCGTCTGAGGCTGTTTCTTGAAATAGGCTTCAACCTTTTTCAAAATCTCGATCGTGCGATTGGCCGTCGCGCCGGCTGGCAACTCGATATTGGCGACTATATAGCCTTGATCTTCTACAGGCAGAAAAGATGTTGGCAAACGCAGATACAGCCAACCGAGCCCCGCCAGCAGCACCAGATAAATCAGCATCATGCGCCAGCCTCTGTGCAGGCTGCGCCGCACCCAGCCCTGATATTTGTCGGTCGTACGCTCGAAGCCACGATTGAACCAACCGAAAAATCCTTTCTTGCTTTCGTGATGGCCTTTGGGAACTGGTTTCAGTATCGTCGCGCACAGGGCAGGCGTAAACGATAGCGCCAGAAAGGCCGAAAACAGAATGGAGACTGCCATGGCCACCGAGAACTGGCGATAAATAACCCCTACCGAGCCGCCCATAAAGGCCAGCGGCAAAAACACCGTGGTCAAGACCAGGGTAATGCCGATAATTGCACCTGTAATCTGCGGCATGGCCTTTTTGGTCGCCTCTTTGGGCGGGAGGCCCTCTTCGACCATAATGCGTTCAACATTTTCGACCACCACAATGGCATCATCGACCAAAATTCCGATCGCCAGCACCATGGCGAACATTGTCAGCACATTGATGGTAAAGCCTAAAGCCAGCATGACGGCAAACGCACCCAGCATCGCGACCGGCACCACCAACGCCGGGATCAGCGTATAGCGCACATTCTGCAAAAACAGGAACATCACCACGAACACCAGCACCATTGCCTCTAAGAGGGTATGCACCACCTGCTCAATCGAAAGCTGCACGTAAGGCGTTGTGTCGTAGGGAATGGCGTAGCTGATATTGCTCGGGAACTGCTTGGACAATGTTTTCAGTTCGGCCTTCACACCCGCAGCCGTAGACAAGGCGTTGGCATCGGGCGAAAGCGAAAGGGCAAATGCGGCAGTGGGCTTGCCATTCAAGCGTGCGCCAAGCTGATAGCTGTCCGAGCCGACCTCAACACGAGCCACATCAGACAGTCGCACGCTGGAGCCGTCCACATTGGAGCGCAATATAATCTTGCCAAAATCCTTGACGGTAGATAACTGGCCATTGACCACGATAGGTGCAGTCACGCGTTGCGAATCCGGATTGGGTGGCGAGCCGATAATGCCACCCGACACCAATACATTCTGGCGCGCGATGGCGGTTTTGACATCGGCCATGCTCAGGTTGTAGCCGGCCAGCTTGTCCGGGTCAACCCAAATACGCATGGCGCGCGGTGCAGCAAACAGTTGAAACTGGCCTACGCCGGCCACCCGTGAAATGGGATTTTGCAGATTGCGCGTTACATAGTCGGCCAAAGCGGTCTCATCGAGCGAGCCGTCTTTGGACGATAGTGTTACCACCATCAGAAATCCGGTATTGCTTTTAGTGACGTGCAAACCTTGCTGCACCACAGCCGCCGGCAGTTTTGCCGTAACATTGGAGACGCGATTTTGCACATCGACCTGAGCCAGATCGGGATTCGTGCCGGGCGCAAAAGTGACCGAGATTTTCGCTTGACCATACGAGTCGCTGACCGACTCGTAATACAACAAACCCTTGGCCCCATTAAGTTGGTTTTCAATAATGCTGGAGACCGAATTTGCGACATCCTGAGCTGAAGCGCCGGGATAGGAAGCGCTGATCGTAATGACTGGAGGCGCCACCTCGGGGTACTGCGCGACCGGCATATTGGGAATGGCTAATAATCCGGCCAGTGCGATGCTTAACGCAACAACCCAGGCAAAAATTGGTCTGTCAATAAAAAACTGTGGCATGGGTAATCACTCTAAGCGGTAATGGGCGCGAGCATTCTTAGCCTTTTGTGACAGGCTTGGGAGATGGCGTTTTAGCAGCGGTGGCCGGTTCACCACCCTTCCATGGCATGGCCTGCACAGAGGCCCCCGGCCGAATCTTCTGAAACCCCTCGACCACTACTACATCGCCGGCCTTCAAGCCCCGTTCGATCACCGACTTGCCGTTGACTAGCGGCCCCACCTGCACGGCGGTCAGTGCCACCTTGCCGTCTTTCACTACATACAGGCTAGTTAAACCATCGGCCGTACGCTGCAAGGCCTGTTGTGGCACCAGCAAGGCCTTCTGATCAACCCCCTGCTCGATCTGCACCCGAACGTACATGCCAGGCAAAAGGATCTGATCAGGATTTGGAAATACGGCGCGCAAATTGACCTGGCCAGTGGTGGGATCAACCGTGATGCCGGAAAATAAAACCTTTCCAGGTTGCTTGAATAGCGAGCCATCATCGAGAACTACTTCAGCCTTCGCCGCATTCGTACCTGTCTGCTGCAAGTCCCCATCAGCTAACGCTCGGCGCAACGCGGCCAGTTCGGTGGTGGATCGGGTGAAATCAACATAGACACGATCAATCTGTTGCACGGTAGCCAACTGCGTACCTGCGCTGGCGCTGACCAAAGCGCCTTCCGTCACCAGCGACTTGCCCGTGCGGCCGTCTATAGGTGAAACCACCTTGGTATAGCTCAGGTTAATGTCGGCAGACTCGAGCGCCGCGCGAGCAGCGGCCACAGCGGCTACGGCCTGGCCCGCCGTTGCCCTGGCATTATCGTAGTCTTGGCGACTGACCGCGTTTTCTTTGATCAGCTTGGAATAACGCTGCGCCAGCAAATTCGCGCTACGCACATTGGCCTGCGCCTGCTGCAACTGCGCGGCGGCCTGGTCGCGCGTAGCGCGATACGGAGCAGAATCGATGGTAAAAAGAAGCTGGCCTTGCTTGACATCGCTGCCTTGCGCGAAATTCACCTTGGTAACTATACCCGTGACCCGCGCGACAATTTGCGCATCCTTGATCGCTTCGACACGCCCCGGCAGCTCGGCCAAAATAGCCGTGCGCGTCGGCTCTACTGTTACGACGCTCACAGGGACTTTCATCCCACCCATCTGCGGTGTGGGCTTTTGACCGCATGCCGTCAGCAGCAATACGGATGCAAAAAAAACAATGCGGGCCTTTTGGCACGCAAATGAATACGCTGTCGGCATTTGAAATACTCCCACACTCGCCATGTTCTGTTTTGACCACAACGGCGCGGCCTCAATTTTGTAAACGCCGAGTATAAAGCGAAACAAGTTTTAATAGAACTAAAATCAGCCTGATTTAACCGTGATTGGGCACAAGATAGCGAGTTTTCAACGCTATAGCGCAGGCATTCCTTGCACGAGCAGTGATTTGGCCCAACGCCGTGCCGGCAGGCCATAGACGGACTCGACAGCCTGCGCACGATCAAGAAACTGTTGAACCGTCACGTTCAGCCCAGGGCCTTTGAAGGCCAACACCACGCGGTTGCCCTCGTCGATTTCAGGTAGCTCAAGCACCCGGCCCTTGAAGGCTTTGCTGATATTGGCCAGATTGCGGGGAAAGCTGTCATGATTACCAAATAAATTGACCGCCAAGACACCCACCTCGTCGAGCGCCCGATAGCAGTCGCGGTAAAAACCAAGGGATTCGCGCACCGGCCCTTGCGCTTGCGCGTCATAAAGGTCGACCATCAGGCATATATAACGCCCCAGATGCTCGCGTCTTCTCACCCAAACGGCAGCATCGTCATGATCAATGTGCAGGCGCCCCGACTCGGGCAAGCGGAAATACGCGCGGCAGATATGGGTCACACGGGGATTCCATTCGGCCACCATGACCGAACTGAGCGTGTGTTTCAAGGTATAGCGCAACAAGGAACCGGCGCCCAGGCCGAGTATTCCGATGGAACTTTCCCGGGAGGGCTCCAGAAACAACAGCCAGGCCATCATTTGCTGGGTGTACGCGAGCACCAGCTCGGAGGGCCGGCTGACGCGCATGGCACCCTGTATCCACTCAGTACCGAAATGCAGATAACGCACGCCATCGGATTCAGACATCGTGGGCTCATCGCAGCCCGGAGCGACACAGGTTTGCCATGACGGCGTCACGTCAGGGGTGGAATCATGGATGCGGCTCAAGCCTGCGCACGCTCGAAAATAGCCGCAATGCCCTGCCCGCCCCCGATGCACATAGTCACCAAAGCGTAACGCCCCTTGATGCGCTGTAGTTCGTGCAAGGCTTTCACAGTGATCACGGCGCCTGTGGCGCCGATGGGATGCCCCAGGCTGATGCCACTGCCGTTGGGATTGACCTTGGCCGGATCGAAGCCCAGTTCTTTGGCCACGGCGCAAGCTTGCGCAGCGAACGCTTCGTTCGCTTCGATCACGTCCATTTGATCGACACTCAAACCTGCCCTCTTCAGCGCCAGTCGCGTCGCCGGCACGGGGCCTATGCCCATATAGTTCGGATCCACGCCTGCGTGGGCATACGCCACCAAACGCGCCATGGGCTGGACATGACGCGCCTGAACCGTGCGACCGTTCATAAGAATGACTGCCGCAGCACCGTCATTCAATCCGGATGCATTGCCGGCCGTAACCGTGCCGTTTTCTTTGACGAAAACAGGCCGCAACGAAGAGAAGTTGTCGGCCGTGGCGCCCAGCCGAACATGTTCATCCTGCTTGAAAACAAGCTCGCCTTTACGTGTTTTCTGAACGATAGGGACGATCTGATCGGCGAAGTAACCCGCCTTGATGGCGGCTTCGGCGCGCTGATGCGAGGCCAGCGCCAGCGCATCCTGATCGGCACGAGAGACGGAATATTTTTGCGCCACGTTTTCGGCCGTGACGCCCATATGCATTTTGCCAAAGGGATCGGACAAGGCACCCGTCATCATATCGATCAGTACGCTATCGCCCATGCGTACGCCCCAGCGCTGCCCCGGCGACATATACGGCGCGCGGCTCATGCTTTCGGCGCCAGCGCCAATGGCAATATCGGCATCTCCCAGATAAAGCGCCTGCGCCGCAGAAATAATGGCCTGCAGGCCCGAGCCGCACAGGCGGTTCACATTGAACGCGGGTGCCGCCTGGGCGATGCCCGCGTTGATGGCCGCTACACGCGACAAGTACATATCGCGCGGCTCGGTATTAATGACATGGCCAAACACCACATGACCCACCTCGTCGCCCGAAACCTGTGTGCGCTCCAGCACCGCTTTAAGCACCGCAGCGCCCAACTCGCAAGGAGCCACATCCTTAAGCCCTCCGCCAAAATCGCCCACCGCAGTGCGACAGGCACCCACTACAAAGACCTCTTCCATCGTTCTTCTCCCGATAAGCCAACCGTCCGGCAGTGGGCTCAATCATAACTGAGGCCTGCCTGCGTCGCCGATATGGCGCAGTTCACAAGAGGCTCTTTTTTTATGCATACATGGCGCCCACAAGGGGTGCCGCTACAAAAACGTACCCGTCGATCATCAAGACAGTATCTACAAAAATCGACCTAAACGTTACGTTATATAGCGCCATGGGTATACTAGAACTCGCTGATTTTTTGGCACCCACAAGGGGTGCCGCTACATCATTCACGGGCACGTCTTTTAGCGGCACCCCTTGTGGGTGCCATTTACGCAACATAACGCCGCCTCAAAAAACGTCAATTTTCAACCCATTCTAAAAAAAATTCACCCCATGAAACTTGCCACCTGGAACGTCAACTCGCTAAACGTGCGTCTGCCGCAAGTGCTGGACTGGCTTGGCGCCCATCCGGTGGATGCGCTTTGCCTGCAAGAGCTGAAGATTCCCGACGACAAATTTCCGTTGGATGCATTCATTGAACTCGGGTACCAGGCGCAATGGGCCGGCCAGAAAACCTATAACGGTGTAGCCATCGTATCGCGCCTTCCCGCGGCCCAGGTTCAGCGCAATATTCCCGATTTCGACGATCATCAGCAGCGCATTCTGGCCGTTACCTTGCCCAGCGCCATTGGCGACGTGCGCGTCATCAGCGCCTATTGCCCTAACGGACAGTCCGTGGGGAGCGAAAAATATGAGTACAAACTCAAGTGGTTCAATGCGTTGCGGGTTTGGCTGGCCGATGAAATGCAACGCTACCCGCACTTGGCTATTTTGGGCGATTACAATGTAGCGCCCAAAGATGAAGACGTATACGACCCTGCCAAATGGGAAGGTGAAGTCCTCGTGTCGGACGCCGAGCGCGCAGCGTTCAATGCCTTGGTCGATCTCGGGCTGACGGATGCCTTTCGCCAATTCACACAAGAAGAAAAATCGTTTAGCTGGTGGGATTACCGGCAGTTTTCATTTCGCCGCAATGCCGGAGTGCGCATCGACCACGTCCTGCTTTCGCCATCCTTGACGCCGCTTTGCGCAGCCTGCGTTATCGACAAGACGCCGCGCGCCAACGAACGGCCTTCCGACCATGCCCCAGTCATTGCCACCCTGGATATCGATGTCCCGATATCTCCGATTCAAAAATGGAATTACAATTAGCCAATGCGGGCCCAGGCCAAGGCCAAGGCTGTTAATCTCAGGCTAACCAAACAGGATAGAGCTGTATGATGCATCGAGTGCTGCGTTTCGAACGTGCCCAACGTCTAAACGAATATATCAAGAACATTGCCCCGGGGATTTTCATACAAGAATTTTTCACACAGCCAGGATCGATAGGGGCAATATGTCCCAGTTCGCGCTACCTGGCCCGCCGCATGGCGCAGCAAGTGCCGCGCGACACCGACGGCCTGGTCATTGAGCTGGGCGGCGGCACCGGGGTCATCACACAGGCGTTGCTCGATCAGGGCATAGCGCCAAAAAACCTCATGGTGGTGGAGTATTCCCGCCCTTTCGTGCGGCGCCTGCGAGAACGTTTTTCCAACGTCGATATCGTCCACGGCAACGCGGCTGATCTCTGCCAGTTGGTCCCGCCAAAGCAGAAGATAAAAGCCATTGTATCCAGCCTGCCCTTATGTTCCCTGCCCGATCATTTGACCCAGATGATCTTGCAGCAGTGGCAAACACTATTGCATGAAAACGGCGTGGCGATCCAGTTCAGCTACCACTTGCGCACACCCAAATGGCGCCACTATCTAACGCCCAAACACACCTGTTCGAAAATGGTGTGGGCCAATCTGCCTCCCGCCAACATCACTACATTCTCATTCAGCGAACCCTCCCTGCCCCCTTCTGCTCCATGAACCCGTCCAGCCAAATCATCGGCACACTAGAGCAAGGCGTCGTCCTCGATGTCGCCATGGAAGAGCTGCAGTTCAAAGCCTATGTGGTCATTAGCGAACCCGATGTGAACCGGGTGGCCGATTTCGTGCCAAGGGAACAATTTGAAACCAGTGGCGATCTGCATGTGGCCGCCGTTTCCGACGCCCACGATGCCCGCGAGCAGGTTGAAGAAATCACGTTCAACATGAATCTGAACGATGGCGCCGTTTTCCTGTGCCAGGATCAGGCCGCCTATGCCGCAACACTGGAAGAGCTGGGGCAGCACGGGCTTTTGAATTAATACAGACTGATTGTTATGGCATCAAATTATTGCGGCAATATCTTTATGGTGGTGGCTCCGAGCGGCGCAGGCAAATCTAGCCTGGTCAACGCCTTGCTGGCTCAAGACTCCGCTGTAATGCTTTCCATTTCCTGCACCACGCGGCCACCGCGACCCGGCGAAAAAGAAAACAAACACTACCGTTTTATCGGTAAAGACGAATTCATCCGCATGCGCGACACGCAAGCGCTACTTGAATGGGCCGAGGTGCATGGCAATTTTTACGGCACACCGCGCGACCGTATCGAGCAAGCCATTGCACAAGGGCTGGACGTTCTGCTCGAAATAGATTGGCAAGGCGCCCGGCAAATTCGGCAACATTTTCCTGAAGCAGTGGGAATTTTCATCCTGCCTCCTTCCATCGAAGCGCTGGAGACGCGCTTATACGCCCGCGGACAAGATGCGCCACAGGTTATTTCCCGCCGTCTGCTCGCTGCGGGAAGCGAAATGTCGCATGCCTCAGAGTTCCAATATGTTATTATTAATCAAGAATTTAGCGTCGCTTTATTGCAGCTCGCGCAAATCGTGGCTGCGACCCGTTTACGGTATGCGACGCAAGCGGCGCGCAACGCCGACCTTTTCTCTCAGCTAGGCATTAGCAACACTGCTTCCTGAAATACTAAACCATTGTTTCTATAGGCTATTTATGGCTCGCATTACCGTTGAAGACTGTCTCGAAAGAATTCCCAACCGTTTTAACCTTACCCTCGCGGCCACTTACCGGGCACGCGAACTCGCCCAGGGCCACGAAGCCCGTCTGGACAGCAAAGACAAACCTACCGTCACTGCCTTGCGCGAAGTGGCGGCAGGCGTGACCGGCGTCGAAATGTTGCGCAAGGTGCCAACCTAAGCAGATCGAGCAAACTCATGGCGTTTTCTGGTCTTCGGGGTGCTTCGTCTGGGTTGCTGGCAGTACTGAAAAAAGGTTCGCGCCTGCACAGGCGCAAGCCGACGACGCGTGCGGTGCAAACCCTCAGCGCCGAAACCGTCCCGGTCAATGCCATCGCGTCGCTGGCGCCGCTTACCCGAATTATCAGTCAATACCTCGACCCGAAAGAAGTCGAGCGGGTCAAAGAAGCCTATCGTTTTTCCGATCAGGCCCATCTGGGTCAGTTCCGCGCCAGCGGCGAACCCTACATCTCCCATCCGATTGCCGTCACCGAAATCTGCGCGGGCTGGAAACTGGACACCGAGTCGCTCATGGCGGCCTTGCTGCACGACGTGATGGAAGACCAGGATGTCGCCAAGCAGGAACTGGCCGAGCGTTTTGGCGCCGATGTCGCCGAAATTGTCGATGGCCTCTCAAAACTGGACAGGCTCGAGTTCGAAACCAAAGCCGAGCAACAGGCTGAAAGCTTTCGCAAGATGCTGCTGGCCATGGCGCGAGACGTGCGCGTCATTCTTATCAAACTCGCCGACCGCCTGCATAATATGCGCACTCTGGACGCCGTCAACCTCGAGAAACGACGCCGGGTCGCACGCGAAACCCTGGACATCTACACTCCCATCGCGCATCGCCTGGGGTTGAATGCGCTGTTTCGCGAAATGCAGGACCTCTGCTTTCACGCCATCTACCCCAACCGTTACGCTGTCTTGCACAAGGCCATGATGGGCGCGCGCGGCAATCGCCGCGAAGTGCTGGGGAAAATCACCGATGCCGTCAAGGTGGCGCTGCCCGCCGCCGGCATTGAAGCCGAAGTGAGTGGGCGCGAAAAATCGCTCTACAGCATCTATACCAAAATGGCCGAGCAAAAAAAATCGTTTTCCGACGTGCTCGACATTTATGGGTTTCGAGTCATCGTGCATACCTTGCCCGAATGCTACCTGTCGCTGGGCACCTTGCATCAACTGTACCGGCCGGTTCCGGGAAAATTCAAAGATTACATTGCCATACCCAAAATCAACGGCTATCAATCCCTGCATACAACGCTGGTTGGCCCTTACGGAACGCCAGTTGAATTTCAGTTTCGCACTCGCGACATGGATCACGTGGCCGAAGAAGGCGTGGCGTCGCACTGGCTCTACAAAGAAGACGACGCCACCCTGAATGATCTACAGAAAAAAACCCATCAATGGCTGCAGTCATTACTGGATATACAAAGCCAGACCGGCGATTCGGGTGAATTTCTGGAGCACGTCAAGGTCGACCTGTTTCCCGACGCTGTGTACGTCTTTACCCCCCAGGGCAAAATTCTTTCTTTGCCTCGCGGCGCCACACCGGTCGACTTTGCGTACTCCATACACACCGACATCGGCAATCAGGCAGTCGCCTGCAAGATCAATGGCGAGTTCACGCCCCTTCGTACTGAACTCAAAAGTGGCGACGCCGTCGAAATCATCACTTCGCCCGCCTCGCGCCCCAGCGCGCAGTGGCTCAATTATGTACGTACGGGCCGCGCCCGATCGGAAATTCGTCATTACCTGCGCACCGTCAAATACGAAGAGTCCGTCGCTTTCGGCCAGCGCCTGCTCAATCAGGCCTTCGATCAGCTGCACCTGCCTCATCCGAACCCGAACGACCCCGAATGGGACAAGCTTGCCAAAAGCTCGGGCGCCGGCTCTCGCGACGAGATCCTGGCCGACATCGGCCTAGGCAAGCGTCTGGCTGCCGTTGTCGCCCGCCGATTCGCCCCCGAAAACGCCATCCTGGCCACTACTGCGGCGGCCGTCGACGAAATCACATCTACCGCAAATGCTCCAATTCTTATCCAGGGCAACGAAGGCCAGGCGGTCCAGCTTGCGCCATGCTGCGGCCCCTTGCCCGGCGACGCCATCATCGGCGGGATACGTCTGGGGTACGGTCTGGTTGTCCACATGGCTGAATGCGCCGTGGCGCAACGCCAACAGGCGCGCGAGCCCGAACGCTGGATTCCGGTCATGTGGGACACCACCACGGCACGCCACCTGACGACTCGCCTGGATGTGACTGTCATCAACGAGCGCGGCGTGCTGGGCCGCCTGGCGGCCGAAATCACCGATGCCGACTCGAACATCCTGCATCTGACCATGCAAGACGACGCCGCCGCTACCGGCTTATTACATCTGACGGTGCAGGTCGACAGCCGCAAACACCTGGCGCAAGTCATCCGCGCCATACGCCATGTGCCGCAGGTGCAGAAAATCGTCAGGGTAAAAGGCTAAAGCCCCAAACCGCCAAACCATAAATCAGCACACCCGCCAAAGTAGCGCCGGCGATGCTGCGCAGAAACCTCTTGCCTACCGCGACCGCAATCAGGCCCAACGTCAGCGCGGCGCCGTCGCGGGCCGAAACGGGTGCGCCCAGCATGGACCCGCATGAGACGACAATCAGGGCAACAATAGCCGCCGGACCAATCGCATCCAGCGCGCGGCCCACCGGACCGTGCATCCAGCCATGGCCCACTCCCTTTTCCTGCCAACGCATCGGCAGATAGCGAATCAGGAACGTACCGGCTGCGCTCAAGGCGATAATCCACAGCAATATGAACATATTCAAGCATTTACCCCATTTTTGTGAACGGTATTTTGCAGGATGGCGGTGGCACCCACAAGGGGTGCCGCTACATCCTTCATGAGCACGTTTTTGTAGTGGCACCCGCAAGGGGTGCCGCTACATCCTTCACGAGCACGTTTTTGTAGTGGCACCCCTTGTGGGTGCCATCATCACAAATACCACCATCCTCACCTACCCCTTTCGCGCATTGAACAAGACGCCGGCCACCATTCCGGCAATAATCGCGCCATACGCTGGCAACAGTACCAAGCCCAGCAGCGTGGCGATGCCAGCCGCTACCAGCACACGAAACGGTACTATTTTTCGTATCTCCAGCAGCAACGCAAAGAACAAGGCCGGCAAAACAAAGCCCAGGGCCTTGGACAGCACCGGAGACTGTGACAGCCAATCATGGCCAAAGTACGCGCCGGCGACCGTCCCCAGGACCCACGACGAATAGGCACCAAGCTGCAACCCTACATACCAGTATTCACGCACCACTGGCGCCTGTTGCCCTAGCTTGCCAACCGCCGTGGCAAAAACCTCGTCGGTCAACCCCGCGGCCAGCATGCCGAGGGGGAAACGTCGATTCGTCTTCTCCAGCTTGGACAGCACTGCTGGCCCATAAAAAATATGGCGTAGATTCATCAGCAGAATTATCCCAACAATACTGGCCAAAGACCCGCTCGTCGCAATCAAGCCTACCAAAATGAACTGACTCGCGCCTGCGTAAATCAGCATCGACGTCAAAACGGCCACGCCAGGCGACACGCCTACATGAACGGCGGCCAGGCCAAAGGATATCGCCACCGGAATATAGCCCACGGCGATCGACACACTATCTTTCATTCCCGCTGCAAAGGCAGACAGGCTCATACGTCCATCACACGCAAGCAATTCACCTTCCTCACATTCACGTTCAACGACGACCATTACACACCACGACGCCGACTATCGCGATTGCGAAGCCCATCAACTGCATGGGACCCAGGCGATCACCGAACAGAAAATAAGCCTCCACAGCAGCCAGTGGAGGAGCAAGAAACATCAGCGACGAAGCGGTCGCAGCCTGCCCGCGCCGCACAATCCAGACCAACAAAAACGTACCCACACCGGAGAGCACAAATGAGGCCCAGAGCAAGGAGCCCCACAATTGCGGCGACCATTCCCATCGATGTTCACCCCGAACCCAGACAAAAAACGCGGTAAACAGCACCGCTCCCGCATTTTGCAAAGCCGTTGAAACGCGTATATCGGTTTTTGAAATGGACGTTTTTTGCAGCACGGTCCCAATAGTGATCGACGCAATGGCCAGCAATGCGATAAGCAGCACGGAGGCAGAAAACGCAGCATGTCCGCCAGCCGATAAAGCCGGTTCGATAACAAGAAGCACCCCAACCAAGCCCAGCGTCAGCCCGAGCCATATCCGGCGCGTCGGCATTTCTTTAAGCACCGGTATGGCCAAAAACGCCGTCAGAATCGGCTGTAAGGCTCCAAGCAGGGCCATGATTGCGGGCGGCAATCCTCCGGCAATCGCCCAGTAGGTGCCCGAAAGATATAGCCCTTGCAAAAACACGCCTGCCAACAAGTGCTTCGGGATTTCCCGGCGACCAGGCCATTGCGCGCGGGCGTACAGCGCAATGCCCGAGAACATCAGGGCGGCGATGACCACCCGAACCAACAAAAACAGAGTAGGGTCGGCATAAGGCACAATCGCCTTGCCAACGATAAAGCCGGTAGACCAGATGAAGACAAACAATACCGCCAGCAGAACCACCACGGCATTTGTCTTGCGCGCTACCATTGTTGAAACAGACCGCTACCCGTCCTGATTCGTTTCACCGGCCAACACCTTGGCGGCTTCAGGCAGCATCTTGATTTTACTTTTGCTGCGCAAGACGCCCAGAACCGCGTTTTCTTCCGCATGCCCCCAGGCCTGAGATAATTCAGTGGGCAAGGTGGCCAGCAGCGGGTTGTCGGATTTACCGGTCGACGCGTGTTCGACTCGCACTATTGCATAGCCTTTGGCGCTTTTTACGCCCTCATAGACCGGCAAGGACTGGGTGGGAGCTGACAAAGCGGCGTCAATAATCTGTTTGTTCAGATTTTGCGGATTGATGCGGCTGATGGTCAGCGGCGCGCCGAATCCGTCGGGCACCTTCATCACCGTCTCCTTTTCGAATCCGGCAAGGGCGCTCTGGCCTGCCTTTTCAGCCGCTGCCAGCGACCGTTCCGCAATCAGTTGCTGGCGTATCAGGGACGAGACTTTGTCAATCGCCGGAACCTGAGCCGCGCTTAGTTTTTGAACCCGCACCGCCACCATGGTATCGGGCGAAATTTCTATCACCCCCGAGTTCTGTTTGTCGACCAGGAGCTGGCTGGAGAACAAGGCACGCCGTACACGGGCATCGCCCAGCACCGCCGCATCGGGGCTTGCCGCCGCCGCTCCGTCACCGATCTCGTCGGCCGGCAGCAATCTGTCGCGCGCAATGCCGCTGGCCGTTTTAACTTTCAGGCCCAGCGTATCGGCCGCCGGCTGCAGGCTGCTTTGATTGTCATACACCAGGCTCGTAAGCTTGGTTGCCATATCGGCAAAGTGATCGGCGGCAAGCTGGCGCCGAACCTCGGCTTCAACCTTCGACTTGACCTCGTTGAACGGCTCGATTTTTTCCGGCTGGACATCATCAGCCAGAAAAATGTGATAGCCGCCCGGCCCGTCGATAGGCTTGGACAGCTCACCCTTTTTCAGGGCGAAGACGGCAGTTTCGAGGGCGGCAGGCCAGGAGCCTTTGGTAATCCACCCCAGGCGGCCGCCATCTTTGGCCGTGCCTGCATCCTGCGATTGAGCACGTGCAATGTCGGCAAATTTGCTCTTGGCGGCTGCAACTTCTTTGTAAATTTTCTGGGCCTTGTGCAGCGCAGTTTCGCGCTGAGCATCAGTGGCGCCCACCGGCACGGAAACCAGTATATGACTGAGCATGACACGCGCGGGCTGCGCATAATGCGTTTTGTTCTGTTCGTAATACTTTTGCAGATCGTGGGTACTGGTAACCGGCAGGCCCTGCATGGCAGCCGCCTCGTTGAGCAACAAATATTGAACGCTGACGTTTTCGGGCAGTTTCAGCTTTTGGGGATTTTGGTCGTACCAGGCCTTGATATCAGCATCGGTAACCGTAACGTCTTTTTCATAATCGGCAGCCGCATAAGTACGCAAACGGACGGTGCGCTGGGCCGTTAATGCCTGCTCTATCGAGGTCAATATGGGCTTTGGCACATGCGCGGTAATCGCCACCGGTCCCAGCACACGGTCGATTGACAATTCGGCCCGGCGGCTTTGTTCAAAGTCTTTGCTGGTGGTGCCCATGGATTTCAGGACATCGTTATAACGCTCGGCGGAAAACTGCCCATTGACTTGCAGTTCGGGAATGGACGCGATGGCTTGGCGCAGCGTCCTGTCCGATACGTTGAAGCGTTCTTTGGTGGCGGCCACGACCAATACGCGACGATCGATCAACGATTCGAGCAGGGCCTTGCGGGCAGGCTCGTTATCCAGCGAGCTAGGGTCGAAACTGCCCGGATTGCTTTGTTGCAGCTGTTGCAACTGATTACGCCGCGCCTGGTCAAACTGCTGCACCGTAATCGCCGACCCAGCCACCTTGACCAGATCGTGGTCGCCCGATACATAAGTGCTATATCCGCTCATGCCGATCAGGGCGAATGACGGAAGAATCAACACCAACAACAAAAGTTGCATCAGGCGCTGGTGAGTACGAATAAAATCGAACATTAATGACTCGCTGTCTCGCGCCCGGATCAGGCCGGGCACGACGATTTATACCAAAAAAAGGCGAACCGGTATCGCCTCAAGAAAGGAACCCTGCGTAAGAACATAAGAATTTTTCTGGCAGTTTACCATCTCCCACGTATCGGCTTGAAGGTATGCTATGCCGTAGCGATAAAATGGCGATGGCAACGCAATTTAACGAAGGACGCAACAAAATGTCAGACAGTAAAAGTTCCTGGCCCTATCCGAAAATGATTGCACACCGCGGCGCAGGTCGCCTGGCACCCGAAAATACCCTGGCATCCATGCGGCTGGGCGCCGCACACGGTTTCTCCATGATGGAATACGACGTCAAGCTAAGTCGCGATGGCGTGCCCGTCTTACTGCATGACGATACGGTGAACCGCTGCTCCAACGGCGCAGGCAACGCCGCCGACCAGACCTACAATGAACTGGCCAAACTCGATTTCGGCCGGTGGCACTCCAAAGCCTATGCCGGCGAGCCCATTCCCACCCTGTATGCCATAGCTGCCTTTACACTGGCCAACAATATATTGAGCAATATCGAAATCAAACCACATACTGGCGCCGAAGCTGAAACAGGCACGCAAGTTGCGCTTATTGCGCGACAGCTGTGGGCTCGCGCCGCCGTCGCCCCTTTGTTATCGTCATTTTCCGAAATTGCGCTCGAATCAGCGATGAAGGCCGCACCCGAGCTGCCCCGAGCCCTGCTCATAGGCGGAGCGCTGCCGCCAGACTGGCTGGCTCGTACACAGCGCTTGAAATGCGTCAGCTTGAATCTTGACGACCGACACACCACACAAGAGGTGGTTCGTGCGGTACACACCGCAGACTATAAAATCGCCATCTGGACAGTCAATGATGCCGCGCGCGCGCGCGAACTGTTCAACTGGGGTTGCGACGCTATTTTCACTGATGCCATCGACACCTTAAGCCCCCATTTCTAATTTCCGACGCGAGACTCTCCTTTGTTCAGTTACCGACACGCATTCCACGCCGGCAATCATGCCGATGTACTGAAACATTCCGTTTTCGTACATATTCTGGACTATTTCAATCGCAAGGAGACACCCTATTGGGTCATTGACACCCACGCTGGCGCGGGCATTTACGACCTGACTGGCGACTGGGCCTCTCAAAGCGGCGAATGCGTCGACGGTCTGGATCGCCTATTGGGAGCCGATACGATGCCGGCCTTGATCGAGCGCTATCTGAATGCCGTACTGCATTTCAACCCGGATGGTCTGGCCAATTTGTATCCCGGTTCGCCCTGGCTGGCTTTGCACGCGCTTCGAAGCCAGGATCGCTTGCGACTATTCGAAATGCACCCTTCCGAAGCCGACGTGCTGAAACAAAACCTGGGTCGGCAAGGCCGCCTGGCCTTGCGCCAGACAGCCGTTTATGAAAGTGACGGCTTCAAAGGCCTGAAAGCCCTGCTACCGCCACCACCACGGCGCGGCCTTATCCTGATCGACCCATCCTACGAAGATAAACACGATTATCGCAAGACACTGCAAGCAGTCCGCGATGGCCTTACACGATTCGCAACAGGCTGTTTCGTCGTCTGGTATCCATTGGTTCAACGCGGCCAATCGCACGAACTCGCGCGTTCGCTGGAACGCCTGAAAGTCGATACCTGGACACACGCCACGCTCACCGTACACAAGCCCGAGAGCGACGGCTACGGCCTGCACGGCAGCGGCATGTTCGTGGTGAACCCACCCTGGACCTTACACAAAGAATTGGAACAAGCCCTGCCCTGGTTACGCGAAAAGCTAGGCCAGGATGACAATGCGGGGTTTACGCTGACGCAACAGGCGTAAACGGCCTTTGCAGCGGCACCCCTTGGTAGCGGCACCCCTTGTGGGTGCCATCTAACACCCCTAACCCTCACGCAAATTGTTCGCCCGGCTTCAGATAGCGCCATTGCCCAGGCGGCAGATCGCCCAGGACAATACGGCCGATACGCACCCGTTTCAGCCCAATAACCTTCAGCCCGACCTGTTCGCACATGCGCCGGATCTGCCGCTTTTTACCTTCGCGCAAGACAAACCGCAGCTGATCTTCATTTTGCCAGGCGACCTCGGCTTGCTGCAAGGGTTTGCCATCGAGCATCAATCCGTGATTGAGTAACGCCAGACCGTTGCCGCCAATTCGTCCCTGCACCCGCACCAGATACTCTTTATCAATGTCGGAATCGTCGCTAATCAACTGCCTCGCAATCCGGCCATCCTGCGTCAAGACCAGCAAACCCTGCGAGTCGATATCCAGGCGCCCCGCCGGTGCTAGCCCGCGCAAATGGCCGGGCTCAAAACGCAGAGGCGATTTGTCCACCCGATAACGTGAACGTGCATCGATCAGTGAAGCCGCTGGCCTATAGCCACTCTCGGCCTGACCCGATACGTATCCCACGGGCTTGTTAAGCAGAATGGTTATCCGGGCCGTCTGGCGCCGTTGCGCCTGTCGATCAAGCGTAATGTCCTGATCAGGAAGCGCTTTGCTGCCAAGTTCGGATATCACTACGCCGTCCACGCGCACCCATCCCCGCTCGATATAAGCATCCGCCTCGCGGCGCGAACACAGGCCGCGTTCAGCCATCAATTTTGAAATCCGTATTTTTTCCATAAACAATATTGTAAGAGTTTGGCGATAATACGCTTATGAAACTGCATCCTGCCGACCGTAGCGGCTGGCAATCCACCGCCGCCCCATCGTTTACTCACATACAAAAACACTGGCTGTCGCGCCCTGATGCCCTCACTGCAGGGCTGCGCCAGATCGGCCAAGTCAGGCTGCTGGTCGTCCGAGAACAGGCCGACAGCCTTACTACGGCCGAAGCGTGGCTGCTTCAGCTGCCGCCAAAATCCCCCATCTGGATGAGGGAAATCATGATGAGTATCGATGGCGTCGCGAGCGTAGTGGCCCGCAGCTTCACGCCGCTTGTCGCGTCGCACGGCTGGTGGCAAGGCATGCGACGGTTACGCGCTCGGCCTCTGGCCGATATGCTCTACGGCAACCCGCAAATCACGCGTTCCGCATTCTTTTCCCGGCGCCTCGATTCGCAACAACCATTTTACGCAACGATAAAACGCAGCTTCAGCCACCAGGCTCCCCCAGCAAAAATGTTATTGGCTCGCTGTTCGGTTTTTTGGCGCGCTCGCCAGCCCCTGGTTGTAGCCGAGTGTTTTTTGCCGGCTTTCTGGCCGCTTGCAAGCAAAATGGCTTACGATCCCACTATTCCATCCTGCTACCCCTCTCATGCCCGCCGGCTAAAAGGCCTTCATGACCGAGAACACCTCCCGCTTTGAGAAACGCAATGCGCTTACGCTATCGTGCTTGCAAGCCCTGGGAGGCGCCAATCCCGCCATTGTCGTAGCCCTGGGCGGGCTGGCGGGCCAGCAGTTGGCCAGCAGGCCAGATCTGGCCACCGTGCCCGTCAGTGTCTACAGCCTGGGGCTCGCCTTTGGTACGATACCCGCCGCCATGATCATGAAGCGCCTGGGGCGCCGCAATGGCTACCTCATTGGCACGCTCTTGGGCATCGCGGCAGGTCTGATCGCCGCTTACGGCATTTTCAGCCATGATTTTCTGATCTTTTGCCTGGGCACCCTGTTCTCCGGCCTGTATGCCGCCTATGTACAAAGCTATCGGTTTGCGGCTGCCGACGCGGCGCTCCCCGCATTCCGGACTCGCGCCATTGCCTGGGTCATGGTGGGTGGCCTGTTTGGCGCCATCATCGCCGCCCAGACTATTATTTTTACGCACGACATCTGGCCCGCAATCCCCTATGCCGCCTCATTTGTCGCCCAGGCCAGCATCGCGATGCTGGCCATCCCCCTGGTTCTATTCCTGCGCACGCCGCCGTCTGCGCCCAAACATCAAACCGTACAAGGCGGGCGCCCCCTGTCGGAAATTGCCCGATCACCGCGTTTTGTGGTCGCGGTGCTGGCTGGCGTCGTTTCCTACGGGCTGATGAATTTTCTGATGACCGCCACACCATTGGCGATGATCGGTTGCGGCCACTCTCTGCAAGACGCAACGCTGGGCATCCAGTGGCATATATTAGCCATGTACGGCCCCAGCTTTTTCACCGGCCGCCTGATCGAGCGCTTTGGCAAGATTCTCATCACTACGCTAGGATTGCTCCTGATTGCCGCAGCTGGCATTACTGCGCTTTCGGGGCTTAGCACCGCGCATTTCTGGTTAACCCTGATTCTTTTAGGCGCAGGCTGGAATTTCGGCTTTATAGGCGCGACATCCATGATCACCGACTGCTATAGGCCAGAAGAAAAAAATCGCGTGCAAGCCCTGAACGATTTCCTGGTATTTGGCTGCGTGGCAGTTGCTTCCTTTTCATCGGGGCACGTGCTGGCAACTCGGGGCTGGGACGCCGTAAATATGACTGTGTTCCCGTTTGTAGCGGCTATTTTGGTGGCTTTGCTGTGGTTATGGAATTACGATCGCCGCAATAAAATCGGGGCTGTTGAGGCTTAGGTTTATGGTGGCACCCACAAGGGGTGCCGCTACGCCCGCTACGGGTACGTATTTGTAGCGGCAGCGCTTGTGGCTGCCACCACCGACTAATGCGACAAAATCTTGGACAGGAAAAACTTGGCGCGCTCGGAACGCGCTTCGGGGTGATCGAAGAAATCGTCTTTGGAGCAATCCTCAACGATGAGTCCGGCGTCCATGAATATCACGCGATCGGCCACTTTCTTGGCAAAACCCATTTCGTGGGTGACCACCATCATGGTCATCCCTTCCTTGGCCAGGTCGACCATCACGTCGAGCACTTCATTGACCATTTCGGGATCGAGCGCCGAGGTGGGTTCGTCGAACAGCATGGCCAAAGGATCCATGGCCAGCGCGCGGGCGATCGCGACACGTTGTTGTTGCCCCCCGGAGAGTTGCCCGGGAAACTTGTCGGTATGGCCGGTCAAGCCGACGCGTTCGAGCAGTTTGCGGCCGCGCTCAAGCGCCTCGTCTTCGTTGCGCCCCAACACCTTGATTTGCGCCAGCGCCAGGTTGCGCATGACCGACAAATGCGGAAACAGTTCGAAATGCTGGAATACCATCCCAATGCGAGACCGCAGTTTAGGCAGATTGGTGTCTGGCGCACCCACCGATATCCCGTCGATCCAGATTTCACCTTTTTGAAAAGGCTCGAGCGCGTTCGCTGTTTTGATCAGGGTGGATTTGCCCGAGCCGGACGGGCCGCACACCACCACCACCTCGCCCTTGGAGACTTTGGTCGTGCAGTCTGTCAGTACCTGAAAAGAACCATACCATTTGCTAACGTTTTTGAATTCAATCATGGAAAAACCTTTTAATCCTTAGCGTACGATAGCCATGCGGCGACCCAGCGTTCTGACAATGTAGGACGCCGTATACGAAATAATGAAATACACCACGGCCGCAAATATAAACATCTCGACCAGTCGGCCATCACGCTGGGCCACGTTGTTGGCGGCCCCCAGGAAATCGGTGAGCGACAACACATACACCAGCGAGGTATCCTGAAATAGCACAATCATTTGAGTGAGCAGAACCGGGGTCATATTGCGAAATGCCTGGGGCAAGACAATATAGCCCATGACCTGCCAGTAATTCAGGCCCACTGCGTATCCGGCGCCCACCTGCCCGCGCGGAATGGACTGGATGCCGGCGCGCATGATTTCGCAAAAATAGGCCGCTTCAAACAGAGTAAATGTGATTAGCGCAGAGGTAAAGCCGCCCACCGCGATAGGATGCCCCGCCTGGACCATCCAGCCGACAATGTACGGCACCAGAAAATAGAACCAGAAAATAATCAGTATCAGAGGCAAGGAGCGCAGGAAATTGACATAGCCGCCCGCAATGCCCGACAAAACCCGGATCGACGACAATCGCATCATGGCCAGCAAAGTGCCCAGCACCACCGCCCCGATGGTGGCCAGCACCGTGAGCTTGAGCGTGAAGACCATGCCGGTGCCAAACACATAAGGCAAGGTGCGAAAAATGATCTCGAAATCAAAATGCATGGCGCACCCCTTATTTTTCCGTACTGATAAAGCCGGGAACGCTCATCCATTTTTCAATGTAGCGCATGAGGATGACGACCACGGTATTGATGATTAAATACAGCACCGTCGCCGCGGCAAACGACTCGAAAATCTGAAACGAAAATTCTTGCATGGAACGCGCTGCGCCTGTGATTTCGATGAGGCCTATGGTGAACGCAACCGACGTGTTCTTGATCAGGTTAAGCGCCTCGGAGGTCAGCGGCGGCATGATGATCCGTAGCGTTTCGGGTAGCAGCACATAGCGATACACCTGGGGGCGGCGCAGACCAAGCGCCGTCGCCGCCATGCTTTGACCTACGGGCAACGAGTTGATACCGGCGCGGATTTGTTCTGCCACGCGCGTCGACGTGAATAAACCAAGGCAAACCACCGCCGTCCAGTAGGTGGATAGGGTGGGATCGGCAGTCTTGATGAAATCGCCCAAGGCTTTGGGCACGACTTCGGGGAACACAAAATACCACAGGAACAATTGCACCAGCAACGGGATATTGCGAAAGACTTCGACATAACCCGCACAAATATTTGCCAGCCACTTGATGCGACCGGTACGCAACACGCCCACCAGCACGCCTACCGCCAGAGCGATAATCCATGCCACGGCAGACACACCCAGCGTCCAGTACACACCCATGATCAGGGTGTGCATATAGGTGCCCGAACCATCGGGGGCCTGCGCCCAAAAGATCGACCAGTTCCATCTGTAATTCATGCATTCATCCTTGCGGGCACACCATGCATCCAAATATAAAAAAGCACAGCCCTGAACACAGGCTGTGCCGCAAGCCGCGCCGCTTATTTATAGACGGAGGGATCAGGCGAATCGGTAGGATGAGCGATCACCCTTTTGACCTCAGGCGTCATGGCCCAGTTCAGGTTGATGTTCTTGGGCGGTATGGCCTTGGTGAACCATTTTGCGTAGAGCCTGTTAATGGTGCCGTCTTTCATCATGGTTTTAACGGCATTGTCGACGACGGTTTTAAAGGCGGGATCGCCCTTGGGCTCGATGATGCCATAGGGTTCGATCGTGTAGGCGCCCTTGCTGATCATCCAGCTTTTGGGTGAATGCGAGGTGGCGACCAAGCCCGCCAGCAGGATGTCATCCATGAAGAAGGCCGCCGCGCGACCGGTTTCCACGGTCAGGAAGGCTTCGGGATGGTCTTTGGCCGTAATGATTTTCATGCCGAGCTTTTGCTCGTTGTTAGCCTGAACCAGCCAGCGCAGATTGCTGGTGCCCGAAACGGAGACCACGGTCTTGCCCTTGAAATCGGCCAGGTCTTTGACTTTGGAAGATTTCAGCGCCACGAACCGGGTGGCCGTCACGAACGTCGTAGGTGCGAAGCTGACCTGTTGCTGGCGCTCGGCATTATTGGTGGCCGAACCGCAGGTAAG